>CADCTB010000159.1:0-484 GCA_902805665.1 uncultured Acidimicrobiales bacterium | reverse complement strand
GGCCGCTGCGCCTGTCTAAAAATAGTTCGCCGGGTTCACAGGGTCTCCGTTGACACGGACCTCGTAGTGGACGTGAGGTCCTGTGCAGTCGCCGGTGCAGCCCACCCGTCCGATGGTCTGGCCTTGCGTGACCCTGCCGCCCTCCGACACCGAGATGGTCGACTGGTGCCCGTACAGGGTGGCGATTCCCCCGCCGTGGTCGATGATCGTGGCGTTGCCGTAGCCGCCGTACCAGCCGGCGCTGACGACGACGCCGTCGGCCGAAGCCCGGATCGGGGTGCCCGAGTCGGCGCCGTAGTCGATGCCGGTGTGCAGCCTCGAGGTGCCGTAGATCGGATGGATCCGGTAGCCGAACGGTGAGGTGACCGGAGCTCCGGGGACGGGCGTCAGCAGGCGCCCGGGCGCCTTGGTGGGGGCGGCGGCGGCCGGCGCGGTGGTGCCCGCCGCCCCGCCCGACGGCGATGTCGTCGCCGGTGCGCCCGCC
>CADCTB010000158.1 GCA_902805665.1 uncultured Acidimicrobiales bacterium | reverse complement strand
CCGCAGAGAAGCGTCGGCAGCTCCGCAGGTTCGAGGGGTCGACTGTCAGCCTGGCCCTCGCCGACGGCTCCCGCCTCGACGACGTCAGCCTCGTCTCCGCCCGCGGCACGACGCTGTGGATCTTCGACAATGGCGAGGACAGGTTCGTGCCCGTGGCCACGGTGATCGACGCCTGGCCGTCGGGGGCAGTCGCGGCCTAGGTAGGCCCGTTGTGCCGGTGCCGCTCGGCCAGCCGGCGGCGTGCGGGCCTGACGTAACGTGGGGCTGCGGCGTGGTCGCCGCCGCGACACCGACTGAGAGGGGACCCGTTGCCTGGGCCCGAGCAGCCTGAAGCCACCATGGTCGGAAGCATGGAGGAGCTCGACGAGGCCGAGTGCCTGCGGCTCCTGGCCAGCACCACCGTCGGCCGGGTCGGCTTCTCCGTGGACGGACGTCCGATCGTGCTGCCCGTCAACTACGCCATCGACGGCCGCACCGTGGTGTTCCGTACCGGTGAGGGGACGGTCCTCAACAGGACGGCGCTCCAGATGATCGCCTTCGAGGTGGACAAGATCGACGATGTGACGCATTCAGGCTGGAGCGTGCTGGCCCAGGGTGTCGCCCAGGACGTGGGCACCGCCATCGACACGAGATCCGAGCGGCTACGCAAGCTCGCTCTGGTCACGTGGGCGCCGGACCGGCGCGACCGGTGGTTCCGGCTCGACGCCGACACCCTGACCGGCCGCCGGCTCTCGGTCCGTCCCGCCTGAACGACAGTCAGATCCGGGCGGACCCGGACGCAGGCTGCCGCTCCGGGCCCAGACCGGTGGCCGCCGCCGCGTGCCGGCCGTCGGAGATCCGGGTTCCGGGTGGCATCGCCGGCGGCCTTGAGCGGTTCCGCTCCGCCGGATGTGGGGAGGAGCGGGGTTCCGCAAGGGGCTCGGCGCCTCCCCATTCGCGTGGACGTGCCCGCTCCCGTAAGGAGGTCGCATGAGCACCAGCACCGTCGCCCCCACGTCGCTCACCGCCGAAGAGCTGGCCGGGCTCGACGCCTACTGGCGGGCGGCGAACTACCTCTCGGTCGGCCAGATCTACCTGCTCGACAACCCGCTGCTGCGTGGGCCCCTCGAGGCCGAGCACGTGAAGCCCCGGCTGCTCGGGCACTGGGGCACGACGCCGGGTCTGAACTTCGTGTACGTCCACCTGAACCGGCTGATCCGGAACCGGGACCTCGACATGATCTACGTGTGCGGGCCGGGCCATGGTGGCCCCGGCATGGTGGCCAACACCTGGCTGGAGGGCAGCTACACCGAGACCTACCCCGCGGTCACCACCGACGCCGCCGGGATGAAGCGCCTGTTCAAGCAGTTCTCCTTCCCGGGCGGCATCCCGAGCCACGCCGCACCGGAGACGCCGGGGTCGATCAACGAAGGCGGCGAGCTCGGATACGCCCTGTCGCACGCCTTCGGGGCCGCCTTCGACAACCCGGACCTGGTGGTGGCGTGCGTCATCGGTGACGGGGAGGCCGAGACCGGTCCCCTGGCCACCAGCTGGCACTCCAACAAGTTCCTCGACGCCGTGCACGACGGCGCGGTGCTGCCGATCCTGCACCTCAACGGCTGGAAGATCGCCAACCCCACGATCCTCGCGAGGATCGGCCGGCACGACCTCACCCGGCTCATGGAGGGCTACGGCTACACCCCGTACTTCGTCGAGGGTGACGAGCCGGAAGCCATGCACCAGGCCATGGCCGGAACCCTGGACGCGGCGATGGACCAGATCGCGGAGATCCAGCAGTCGGCCCGGACGGGCTCTGGTGCCAGCAACGGGCAGCGCCCTCGCTGGCCGATGATCGTGCTCCGCAGCCCCAAGGGCTGGACCGGTCCCGAGCAGGTCGACGGGGTCCAGGTGGAGGGCACGTGGCGGTCCCACCAGGTGCCGCTGGCCCAGGTCCGCACCAACACCGCCCACCGCCAGGCGCTCGAGGCGTGGATGCGCAGCTACCGGCCCGAGGAGCTGTTCGACGAGGAGGGGCGGCCGCGGCCGGAGTTGACCGCCCTGGCCCCCGCGGGCGACCGCCGCATGGGTGCCAACCCGCACGCCAACGGTGGCCTGCTCCTCCGCGAGCTCACCCTCCCCGACTTCCGGGACTACGCCGTCGAAGTGACCAAGCCGGGCATGACGTCGTCGGAGCCGACGCGGGTCCTGGGCACGATGCTGCGCGACGTCGTCCGCCTCAACGCGGAGGCCCGGAACTTCCGGGTCTTCGGGCCGGACGAGACCGAGTCGAACCGGCTGGGCGCGATCTACGAGGCCACCGACAAGCAGTGGCAGGCCGAGGTCGAGGCGGAGGACCTCCACCTGGCATCCGACGGACGAGTGATGGAGATCCTCTCCGAGCACACCTGCCAGGGATGGCTCGAGGGGTACCTCCTCACCGGCCGGCACGGGTTCTTCTCCTGCTACGAGGCGTTCATCCACATCGTCAACTCGATGTTCAACCAGCACGCCAAGTGGCTCAAGGTGACCCGCGAGCTGCCCTGGCGCCGTCCGGTGGCCTCCCTGAACTACCTGCTGACGTCGCACGTGTGGCGGCAGGACCACAACGGGTTCTCCCACCAGGATCCCGGCTTCATCGACCACGTCGTCAACAAGCGGGCCGACGTCATCCGCGTGTACCTCCCGCCGGACGCCAACACCCTCCTGTCGGTGGGCGACCACGTCCTCAGGAGCCGCAACTACGTCAACGTGGTGGTGGCCGGCAAGCAGCCGTGCCTCAACTGGCTGGGGATGGACGACGCCGTGCTGCACTGCGCCCGCGGCCTCGGAATCTGGGACTGGGCCAGCACCGACGACGACGGCGAGCCCGACGTGGTGCTGGCCTGCGCCGGCGACGTGCCGACCCTGGAGACCCTCGCCGCCGCCGACCTGCTCCGCCGCCATCTCCCGGACCTCAAGGTTCGGGTGGTCAACGTGGTGGACCTCATGCGGCTGCAGCCGGACGTCGAGCATCCCCACGGGCTGTCCGACAGCGACTTCGACGCCATCTTCACGACCGACCGGCCGGTGATCTTCGCCTACCACGGCTATCCGATGCTGATCCACCGGCTCACCTACCGGCGCACGAACCACAGGAACATCCACGTCCGGGGCTACAAGGAGGAGGGCACGACCACCACCCCCTTCGACATGGTGGTCATGAACGACATGGACCGGTACCACCTGGTGATGGACGTGATCGAGCGGGTGCCCGGCCTCGGTCAGCGGGCGGCGCGGGTGAACCAGCACATGCAGGACAAGCGCATGGAGCACACGATGTACACCCGGGAGCACGGCGAGGATCTGCCGGAGGTGCGCGACTGGGTCTGGCCCGGTTGACGGGCCGGGTCTCCCGGGTCCTCGTCGTCAACG
This sequence comes from uncultured Acidimicrobiales bacterium, assembly GCA_902805665.1. GTDB lineage: Bacteria > Actinomycetota > Acidimicrobiia > Acidimicrobiales > AC-14 > CADCTB01. The sequence continues at coordinate 441 of CADCTB010000158.1, read as the reverse complement.
CCGGGTCGAGCACCCTGAAACTGCGCATCCTCGGTCCCGGCGACGCGGTCGAGGCGTCGGTCGACATCGACCCCTGGAACGGCGACGCCGACCCCTCGATGCTCGAGCGGATCGGCGATGCGATGAGCACGGTGGAGGCGATCGGACACCGGGTCGTTCACGGGGGCGGCGACTTCTCCGGGCCGGCGGTCGTCGACGACGCCACCCTCGGCGCCATCGAGGCGCTCACCCCGCTGGCCCCCCTGCACCAGCCGCGGGCGGTCGCCGCAATCCGGGCCGTACGTTCCTCGGCGCCGGACGTGCCGGCGGTCGCCTGCTTCGACACCGCCTTCCACGCCACCATGCCGCCGGCGGCGGCGACCTACGCGTTGCCGGAGGAGTGGCGGCAGCGGTGGGGGCTGCGCCGGTTCGGCTTCCACGGCCTGTCCCACCAGTACGCCG
>CADCTB010000157.1 GCA_902805665.1 uncultured Acidimicrobiales bacterium | reverse complement strand
GATCTCGGCGAGCATCGCGCCCGTGCCCCCGCCCACGTCCACCACGTGGCCCACTCCGCCCCACCCACCGGCGATCTCGAAGGTGTCGGGCGTTCCGTGCCCGGTCGGCCCGATCAGTTCGTCGAACGATGCGGCAAGGTCGGGATGTGCGTCCAGGTCCTCCCAGAACGGCCGCCCGAAGGCCTCGGCGTATCCCGGCGTGCCCGTGCGCACGTAGGTCGGCAAGGTCGACCAGGCGCCGGCGAACCGTCCGCCGATGCCCTCCAGGTCGAGCCCGATCCGCACCGCGGGGTCGAGGAGCTGCTTGGCCGTCTCGTTCAGGGCGAAGTGGCCCGGCGCCGGCTCGGCGAAGACGCCCTTGCCCGCCAGGTGCCCGAGCACGTTGTGCAGGGCCTCGCGGTCACAGCCGGTGGCCGTCGCCAGGTCGGCGATGCCAGTGGTGCCGCCTGCGATGTGCTCGGCCACCCGCAGCGTCACGGTCACGTGGACGCACCAGGGGGTCGCCAGGTCGGTGAGTGTGGAGAGGTCGGCCGGGGAAGGCTCGCTCATGGCCGCGAGGCTACGCAACCGGCCCCACTCCGTTCCCGCACGGAACTAAGAAGGGCTGTGCGGGCGTTGTATGCAGTGACGGTCTTAGGAGAGGACGATGAGCAAGAACACGATAAAGACCTACACGCTGCTGGCCGGGCTGGGCGGCTTGCTCATGCTGATCGGCAGCTTCTTCGGCACGAGCGGGCTGGTCATCGGCCTGGTGATCGGGCTGGTGTTCGTCGGCGGGTCGTACTGGTTCTCCGACAAGCTGGCCATCAAGTCGGCCCGAGCCGTGCCTGTCACCGAGGCGCAGATGCCCGAGTACTACCGGATCGTGCGGGAGTTGACGTCGGCGGCGGGCATGCCTATGCCGAAGCTCTACCTGACGCCCGACCTGCAGCCCAACGCCTTCGCGACCGGCCGGAACCCCGACCACGCCGCGGTGGCCGTGACCCGGGGGATCCTCAACATCCTCGACTGGGACGAGCTGCGGGGCGTGCTGGCCCACGAGATCAGCCACGTGGGCAACCGTGACATCCTGATCGGCTCCGTGGCCGCAGCCGTGGCCATGGGCATCACTTTCGTGGCCCGCATGGCCATGTGGGGAGCGATGTTCGGAGGCGGCGGTGGCGACGATGACAACCCCAACCCGCTGGCCATGCTCGCTTTCGCCCTCCTCGCCCCGCTGGCCGCGGCCGTCATCCAGATGGCGCTCAGCCGTAGCCGCGAGTTCGAGGCAGATCGCACCGGCGCCCGTCTGATCGGCGACGGTGAACCCCTTGCCCGGGCTCTTGCCAAGCTCGAGCAGGGGGCAAGGGCGATACCCATGGCTGTGGACCCGGCCCAGGCGTCGAAGTTCATCGTGAACCCCCTCAGCGGCCGCAAGGTGCAGTTCGCCAACCTGTTCTCGACCCACCCTCCGCTGGAGGACCGCATCGTCCGGCTTCGGCGGGGCGAGTGGCGCGGCTGAGTCGTCCTGACCTGCACTCCTGCCCCTCGGGGCAGGAGATCCGGCCGGCGGCGGCGAAGAGAACGGAATCGTGTCGCAACGCTTTCGGTCACCTGTCGCGGCCGTGGGCATGGTTGTCGCCCTTGCCCTGAGCGTTTCCGGGCAGGCAGGCGCGCAGACGCCGCCCCCGGCCGCTCCACCCACGACCACGAATCTCCTCGACGACCTCGTCAAGACGCTGATTCCCACCACGACGGTGCCCCCCGCGCCCACGACCGCGGTACCAGGGGCCCCGGCCGGGGCCGCGCCCAAGCCCGGCGCCCCCGGAGCCCCGCCCCCCGGGCCCACGACCACCACCAGCACGACCACGCCTCCGGGCGTCATTCCGCCCGAGTTCGCCGCCATCATCAATTCCGTGCGGCGCACGGGCGGGCGCACGACTACGGCCCTACTGGACGCCCTCCGGCCCCTGCAGGATCTGGGCATGACTGCCGAGGAGGCAGCGATCGCCGGCTTCGGCCACTTCCCGGTGGCCGGGCTCGCCGACTACCGCGACGACTGGTGGGAGGCCCGCTTCGGCCCGCCGTTCCACCTGCACGAGGGAACCGACATCTTCGGGGCGCGGGGGACACCGGTACGGGCGCCGTTCAACGGGGTCGTCCGCTTCGAGGACGCCGGTCTGGGTGGCAAGGCCGCCTACGTCACCCAGCCCGACGGCACCTACTACTACATGGCCCACCTCGACAGCTTCTCCCCCAAGTTCTCCAGTGGCGCCGCGGTCAAGCAGGGTGACGTCGTGGGCTTTCTGGGCGACAGCGGCAACGCCCAGGGCGGGAGCCCGCACGTCCACTTCGAGGTCCACCCCCGGGGCGGAGCCGCAGTGAACCCGAAGCCGCTCCTCGACGCCTGGCTGAACGAGGCCATCAACAGCGCGTCGGGGCTGCTGGCGGCGAACAGCGTGGGCGTCTCCCGGGCCATCACCGGCGCCGGGGCGCTTCGGCGCTTCGACGGCCAGACCCCCAGCGCCTCCGGGCGGGCGGTCGGGCCCCTGCTGTGGGCGTCGAGCGTCAGCGCCGGTGGGGGCACTATCCGCATGGCCCAACTGCAGATGGCCCGGATGGCCGGCCGGATCGACTGGAGCCGCAGGTCCACCGCCGACCAGGCCGCGGCCGACGCGCTCCGCGAGGGCCGCGACGTCGCCCTCCTGATCCTGGGGCCGTTGACGCCGCGGGCGCTGGCCCCGCTGCTCGGTGGGGGCAGCTAGTCCCGGAAGTTCTTGAACTGGAGGGGGATGCCGAAGTCCTCCTCCTTGAGGGCGGCGATCAGGTTCTGGAGATCGTCGCGCTTCTTCCCCGTGACCCGGACCTGGTCGCCCTGGGTCTGGGACGACACCCCCTTGGTGCCCCGGTCCTTGATGAAGCGGTTGATCTGCCGGGCCTTGGCGTCGTCGATGCCGGCAGCCAGGAGGATCTTCTGGCGGACGGTGCCCTTCGACGCCTCCTCGACCTTCTCGTAGGTCAGCCCCTTCAGCGAGACGTTGCGCCGGACCAGCTTCTCCTCCAGGACCTGCACCAGGGCCCGCAGGCGGTCCTCGGTGGCGGAGTGGAGCTGGATCTCCCCGTCGCCCAGCTCGATGGTGGAGCCGGTGTCCTTGAAGTCGAACCGGGTGATCACCTCACGGTGGGCCTGGTCGACCGCGTTCCGGACTTCCTGGAGGTCGACTTCGGAAACGACGTCGAAGGTGGGCACCTCCAGACGCTATCGTCGTTCCCGCAGTCCTGGGTCGGTGCCCGAGTGGCCAAAGGGAGCTGACTGTAAATCAGCCGGCACAGCCTACGGAGGTTCGAATCCTTCCCGGCCCACCAGGTGCGAGCTCAGGTCGACCCGACGGCGGATGTCCGGGCCCGGGTCGACCGACGGCGGTCAGTCACGACCCGTGAGGTGGGCCCCAGCCCCACAATCCGGTAGTGGGACACTGACGCGTGGCCAACGACGGCTCCCGGGCGCTGCGTGACCTCCGGAGGGCCCGTCGCCGCCGGGCGTACGGCGACCTGGACTGGACCGACGCGCTCTACAAGGCATACGTCACCGCCATCTTCTCGGCCATCGGAGGCGGGACCCTCTCCGGATGGATCGGCGGGAATCCGGTGTCTCCGGCCGAGCTGACCACCGCCCTCGACCGCGGCCCCGCGCTCATCGGGTTGGTCGTGGCTGTCCTGATCGCCGCCGGCCTGCGGTCGGGAGGTCGGGGAGGGCCGCTGGCGCTTCAGCCCGCGGATGTGGCCCACGTGCTCCTGGCCCCTGTGCCCCGCAGCCTGGCCCTGCGGGCGCCGGCGATGAAACAGCTGCGGTTCAGTGCG
>CADCTB010000156.1 GCA_902805665.1 uncultured Acidimicrobiales bacterium | reverse complement strand
CGATGCCCGAGGGGTGAAGACCGTCGACAGCGGCCCGGCGGACGCGGTGGTGGTCGGCTTCCACAAGGAGTTCGACTACGACCGCCTCAACGCCGCCTACCAGGCCATCCGGGGTGGGGCCCGCCTCATCGGCACCAACGACGACACGACGTACCCCACGCCCGAGGGGCCGATCCCCGGCGGTGGCGCCCTGCTGGCGTCGGTGGCCGCCGCGGCAGGTGTCGAGCCGGAGGTGGCCGGCAAGCCCTATCAGCCCATGGCTGACGCCGTGCGGGAGCGCATCGGCGGCGCCGCGGACGACGGGATGGTGGTTGGGGACCGCCCGGACACCGACGGTCTCATTGCCAAGCGGCTGGGGCTTCCCTTCGCCCTCGTCTTCACCGGTGTCACCACGGAGGACGAAGCGCCGTTCGACCCCGAGCCCGACAGGACCGCAGCCGACCTCGCCACCCTCGTCGATCAGGAGTTGGCGTAGACCCAGGGGTCGACGGTCAGGTACTTTCGGCGCTCCTCGCAAGGGTCGCGTACCGCGGAGATGTTGAGCACCGCCTTCCCCGCCTCCTGTTCGCCGGTGACGACCACGTCGTAGTCGCCGGTCTCCTGGCCGCAGGCCTCGGAGAACACCACCAGCCGGCCGGCGCTGAGGGTGAACGAGCCGGACGTGGGGCCCGGCCCCTCGGGCACCACCAGCACGTAGTTGCCGTCGGCCCGGAGCTGCAGCAGGCCCTGGTGGATCGAGCGGTAGATGCCGCTGACGTCCTCCGGCTTGGCCGGAACGCCCGGAGCAGGCGGTTGGACGTTGCTCGAAGGGGTCGCCTTCATGGCGCTGCACGCGCCCGCAGTCAGGGCCAGAAGCAGAAGGAAAGCGAGGCGTCTCATCTCCCCAGATCCTGCCCTGTCTCGCCGCGATCGGCGAAATGCTTGATCTTGCACGGTCCGTCGGATCAGATGTGGCCCGATACCCGTCCCTAGAAGGAGGTGGTCGTGAACAAGTCCGATGTGGTTCAAGACGTGTCCGGCGTGGCCGGCGTGAGCAAATCAGACGTGGAGAAGGTCATCGACGCCTTCTTCGAGACGGTGCGCAGCGCCGTGAGCAAGGGCGACCGGGTGGCATGGCCGAGCTTCGGCTCGTTCTCCGCCACCCAGCGCCAGGCCCGTACCGGGCGCAACCCGCGCACCGGCGAGCCGGTGCCCATCGCGGCGTCGACCGCGGTGAAGTTCTCGTCGAGCTCGGCGCTGAAGTCGGCCCTCAACCCGCCCAAGGCCAAGGCGGCCAAGAAGGGCACGAAGTCGGCGCCGGCCAAGAAGTCGGCCCCGTCGGCCAAGTCGGCTCCGGCCAAGAAGTCGGCCCCCGCCAAGGCCGCCCCCGCCAAGAAGACCAGCGCGGCCAAGAGCACGAAGTCGGCCCCGGCCAAGAAGGCGACCAAGGCGAGGAAGTAGCAGCAACGACAAACCGGTGATGGCCCGCCGTCACCGGTTCGGCGATCCGCCTACAGCTTCGACAGGAGCTTGAAGCGCTCGCCGTACGCGAGGCCATCTGTGGCGCCCGCCTCGGCCGCCCGGGCGCGGATCTTGTCGCGGAACCTCTCGACCTGCTCGGCGGACGCAGGGTCGTCGATGTCCATCGTCGAGCGGTACTGGCTGCGGTGTTCGAGGAGGGCGACCAGCTTCCGGTCGAGGCCCGCCTCGATGTCCTCGGAGTGGTCGGGCTCGTCGGCCTCCCAGAGCAGCAGGTGCGACGGTCGGTGCGGAGCCTCGCCCTGCTCGGGGAAGAAGTGGGGATCGCGGGCGGCCACGATGCCCTCGACGACGAGCCGGCCGGCGTGGTGGTGGTCGGGATGGAGGCGGTAGCGCTTCCACGGGTCGTGGCCGAGGACGACGTCGGGTCGCAGCCGTCGGATCCAGTAGCAGAGGTCGGCGCGCTGGCGGAGTCCCGACTCGAGCTCCCCGTCGCGCCAGCCCAGGAACACCACCGAGCCGGTGCCGCCCAGTGCCACCGATGCGGCCCGTTGCTCGACCTGGCGGCTGGCCACCAGCGTGGCCGGGTCGTCGGCCGGATCCCAGGAGCCCTTGGAGCCGTCGGTGCAGATCAGGTGGGAGATGTCACAGCCGGCGGCCGCCCACTTGGCCAGCGTGCCGCCGCAGCCGAACTCCACGTCGTCGGGGTGGGCACCAACGGCCAAAGCCCGAGCGGGAACCGGCAGGTCGACGCTCACGATCTGGCCAGCGCCCGGAGGGCGACCAGGTCGGCGGGGAGGTCGACGTCGTGGGAGAGCGACGGCTCGCGCACGACCCGAAGGGGGAGGCCCAGTCGGTGGGCCTCGGCGCCGTGGCGGGTGAAGGAGCCCGGCCCGTAGGAGAAGGTGAAGCCGGCCTCGCCCGGCACACAGATCACGTTGGTCCCGTTGTCCCGGTGGTCGGGCACGAGCGTCACCCCGGCGAAGCGTGCGACCCATGCCAGGTGGCCGGCCTGGGGCAGGTCGGCGTGGGCGACGACCACCCGCGCCGCCCCCCCGGCGGCGAGCCGGGCCACGCCCGCCTCCACCGCCCGGTTCAGGCCCCGCTCGGGCTCCCACACCACCAGGGCCCCGAGGTCGCGGGCCCAGGCCGCCACCTCGGCGTCGTCGCAGACCACCGCCGTGGGCAGGGGGGCGGCCGACGCCACGACGTGGGTGGCCATCGCCCGGGCCAGCTCGGCCCGGTGAGGGGGGTCGAGCGCCGACGCCAGGCGCAGCTTGGCCTCGCCGAAGGACTTGACCGGGACCAGCACCGCCACCGGACCGAAGCGGGCGAGCGGCGCAGTCACCGAAGGCCTCCCGTCATCGTCTTCCTGTGTCGCTGCGCCCGCCGGCCCTCCCCGCTTGAGCCTTCACTGCGGCTGGGCTGGGCCGGCAGGCCCGGCCGGCGTGCTCCGCTCTCACTGCAGCACTTGGAGGACCTTCGACACCGGCTCCTGCCGCAGGAGGGTGCGCACCCGCACGAGGGCTTCCTGCACCTCGTGGGACGCCATCGCCGTCGCCATCTCGCCGAGCGACGACCAGCGGGAGATCGCCGCCCCTTCCACCAGTCCGCCCGCGTTGGCCTCGATGGCCACCGTCAGCTCGATGCCGAGGCAGCCAGGGGCGTGGGCGAAGGCGGGAGCGACATCGTCGGCGAAGAGCCGCTGCATCTCCTCCACGTCGGCGGGGGCAACGGCACTCTGGTAGAGCCGCAGGTACTGGGACATCAGGGCCTCCACGTGCTCTTGGTGAACATGGCAGCCAGGTCGGGGTTGCTGGTGAGGGCCATGCGGCCGCGGTCGAGCACGCCCGCCACCCGCTCGCCCGTGCCGGGGTACTTCAGGGTCACCCGCACCTCGTCGGGGGTGATCTCCAGCACGTTGTAGGACGGCCGCGTGTAGCCCCGCACCCGGTGCGACGACACCGTTCCCGAGTTCACCAGCAGCACGTGGTCGAGCAGCCACACGTGCGGCACGTGCTTGTGGCCGGACAGCACCATGTCCACCTTGAGCTCGGCGAGCAGGGCGAGCACGTCGCCGGCGTCCCACACGGTGTTGCGCTCGCGGCCGGTGCCTGGAACCGGCACCAGATGGTGGTGCAGCACGAAGATCTTGAAGTCCGCCTCGGCGGCGAACTGGTCGCGTATCCACCGGTAGCGCTCCCGTCCGACCTCGCCCTCCGCCAGGTCGGGCTTGGAGGAGTCGATGGCCACGACCTGGACCCGGAACGGGTTGGTCCCGTCGAGGCTCGGCATGGTCAGCGAGATCACCCGGTCGCCCTTCTCGGCCACGTCGCCCACGCCGAAGGTGTCGCGGAAGTGGAGATAGCCGACATTCTTGGAGTCGTGGTTGCCGGGGATGACGAGCATGGTGAAGCCGGCCTCGAACAGGGGCTCGAGGAAGCGCTGGGCGGTGCGGAACTCCCCGGCGTAGCCCTCGGCGGTGAGGTCGCCGCCGATCACGACGAGGTCCGGGTTGATGGCGATCGTCTCGTTCACCGCCGTCTCCAGCAAGCCGGCGTCGAAGTACGGCGAGCCGCAATGGAGATCGGACAGTTGGGCGATCACGAACTCTCCGCGTGCCATGCGCCAGCGAGTGTACGGGCAACTCGCTGACCAGCCTGACCTACTGAGGCGGCTCTGGCGGCGGCTTCTGTTCCACGATCTGCTGCGCGATGTCGCGCAGCTTGACGTTCATCCGCTGCGAGGCCGCCTTGAGCATCGCGAACGCCTCGTCGTCGCTGGCGCCGGAGCGAGCCATGAGGATGCCTTTTGCCCGACCGATCACGTCGCGGGTCTCCGCCTTCTGCTCCAGTGACTCCTGCTCCCGAGCGGCGGACATCGCCACCGAGGCATGGACAGCGAAGACCGTGCCCAAGGCCACGTCGCTGTCGTCGAAGGCGTCACGGGCGGTGGAGTACATGTTGAGGGCGCCCATGGTGTCCTCGTCCATGAACAGCCGGATCGACAGGATGCTGGTGATGCCCGTCTCCTCATGGGCCCGGGTCGAGAACTGAGGCCACCGCCTTTCGTTCCTGAGGTCGCCGGTCTGGAACACCTCGTGCTCCTTGATGGCGTCGATGCAGGGGCCCTCGCCTGTCTCGGACTGGATCTCGTCGACCTTCTTGGGGATGTCGTTGCTGGAGGCCGGGGATGTGATCTTGCGCTTCTCGACATGCGAGATACCGGCGAACTCGCAGGCGTCGAGGTTGTCGACCGCGAGGCGGACGATCCGCTCGAGCCCGGCCTGTACGTCGTCACGATGTTCGGCCAGGGTCCGCGCCACTGTGGCGAAGGTCTCGGCCACCTGGACGACCTCGTCGGACGCGTGCGGGGACATGCATTGCGAGGGTAGCCCCGGAACGATCAGTGAGGGGTCGAGAGGCTCGGAGGTAGGGTCCTCACCGGATGAGGCAGCCTCTCGGGATCGGCAAGGTCTGCGTGTTGGGGGCGGGCTCGTGGGGAACGGCAATGGCGGCCATGTGCGCGGTCAAGGTCCCGACCACTCTGTGGGCCCGGCGCCCCGAGCTGGCCGACGGCATCACCCGGCACGGCCGCAACGACGTGTACCTGCCCGACGTGGCTCTCCCGGCGGGTTTGCGGGCGACGTCGCTGATGGCCGAGGCGGTCGAGGGCGCCGACGTGGTGGTCATGGCCGTGCCGTCCCACGGCTTCCGCGCCGTACTCGGCGCCGCCGTCCCCGATCTCGCGAATGACGTGCCGGTGGTCAGCCTGACCAAGGGGGTCGAGCAGGGGAGCCTGGCCCGCATGACCGAGGTGATCGCCGAGGTCGCTCCCGTCCACCCCTTCGGCGTGCTGACGGGGCCGAACCTGGTCGGGGAGATCGTGGCCGGGCACCCGACCGCCAGCGTGATCGCTACCGCCGACGCGGCAGCGGCGGCGGAGTTGCAGCAGCTGTTCAGCACCGGCTCCTTCCGCGTCTATACCAATCCTGACGTGGTGGGCTGCGAGCTCGGCGGTGCCCTGAAGAACGTGGTCGCCATCGCCGCGGGCGTGGCCGACGGACTGGGCTTCGGCGACAACACGCGGGCCGCGCTCATCACCCGCGGGGTGGCGGAGCTCACCCGCCTCGGCGTGGCCCTGGGAGGTCAACCCATGACGTTCGGAGGGCTTACCGGTATGGGCGACCTGGTCGCCACGTGCACCAGCCGCCGGAGCCGAAACCGCTGGGTGGGCGAGGAGCTGGCCAAGGGCCGCCCGCTGGGCGAGATCACCGCCGGGACGCGAATGGTCGCCGAGGGCGTGCGGACGTCGGCGGCGGTCGTCGAGCTGGCGGCGCGGGTCGGCGTGGAGATGCCGATCGCCGACCAGGTGGTGGCCGTGCTGCACGGCCTCACCCCCGCAGTCGAGGTCGTCGCCGCCCTCATGGGTCGGGACATGAAGCCGGAGCTGCACGGCCTGGGCTGACACAGTCGAACTTCGCAGGTGATTCTCAGCCCCCACCCAGGTGGGCGGCCGATGCTCGCCCCATGCGACCGAGTCCGCAAGCCGCCCTAGCCGTCGTACTCTTTGCAGGATGACCGACCTCGCCGCCGCCGCCGCCAACGCCGCTCAACTCGAGCAGGCCCTGTTCGAGGTCAAGAAGGTCATCGTCGGCCACGACCGGGTCATCGAGCGCCTCGTGGCCTGCCTGCTGGCTCGGGGCCACTGCCTGCTGGAGGGCGTGCCGGGGCTGGCGAAGACGCTGGCGGTGGAGACGCTGGCCGAGGTCGTCGGCGGCACGTTCGTCCGGTTGCAGTTCACGCCCGACCTGATCCCGTCCGACCTGACGGGCACCCGCATCTACCGGCAGTCCAGCGAGACGTTCGACGTCCAGCTCGGCCCCATCTTCGCCAACTTCGTGCTGGCCGACGAGATCAACCGGGCGCCGGCCAAGGTGCAGTCCGCCCTCCTCGAGGTCATGTCCGAGCGCCAGGTCTCGCTCGGCGGCCAGACGTTCAAGGTGCCCATCCCGTTCCTGGTTCTCGCCACCCAGAACCCGATCGAGTCCGAGGGCGTCTACCCCCTGCCCGAGGCCCAGCGCGACCGGTTCCTCATGAAGATCATGGTCACCTATCCCGACCGGAACGAGGAGGTCGAGATCGTCCAGCGGATGGCCGTGAACGCGCCCCACGCAAGCCGCGTCCTGTCGCTCGACGACCTCGTCCGCCTGCAGTCGGCCGCCGATGCGGTGTTCGCCCACCGGGCCGTCGTCGACTTCGCCGTCCGCCTGGTCCAGGCCACGCGCGCCCCGGCCGAGCACGGGCTGCCCGAGCTGACCGCCTCCATCGACTACGGCGCCAGCCCCCGGGCCAGCCTCGGGCTGATCGCCGCGGCGCGGGCGCTGGCCCTGCTGAGGGGCCGTGACTACGTGTTGCCCCAGGACATCGTCGACGTGGCGCCCGACGTGCTCCGCCACCGCCTCGTGCTCTCCTACGAGGCGCTGGCCGACGGCACCTCGGTCGAGGACCTGATCACCAAGATCGTCACCACGGTCCAGGCCCCCCGGCTGGCCCCCAGCCAGGACCCGGTCACCGTCGACGGTGTCGGCGCGCAGAACGTGGCCAACACGGCGTGAAGATGCTGCCCACCGGCGGCGACCTGGGCGCCGAGCGCCGGCCGGAGGAGGTCCTGCGCCGCCTGCAGCTGACGATCACCCGTCGCCTCGACGGGCTGCTCCAGGGCGACTACCAGGCCCTGCTCCCCGGGCTGGGCAGCGAGCCGGGTGACAGCCGGGAGTACCAGGAGGGCGACGACGTCCGCCGCATGGACTGGGCCGTCACCGCCCGGACGACAGTGCCGCACGTCCGCGACCCGGTGGCCGACCGGGAGCTGGAGTCGTGGGCCATCGTCGACTGCTCGGCCAGCCTCGACTTCGGCACGGCCAACTGCGAGAAGCGCGACCTGTCCCTGGCCGCGGTCGCCGCCGTGGGGTTCATGACCACCCGAACCGGGAACCGCTTCGGCGCGCTGATCGTGCGGCCCGACGGGATCACCCGGATCGCGTCCCGCCCCGGCCGTCAGCCCCTCATGGCCCTGCTGCACAGACTGGCCACCCGCGAACGGGTCGACGGCGGGGGCCCGACCGATCTGGGCGCCGCCCTCCAGAGCCACATGGTGGCCCGCACCCGCAGGGGCCTGGCGGTCGTCGTGTCCGACTTCCTCTCGCCGCCCGGGTGGGAACGGCCGCTGACCGGCCTGGCCGCCCGCCACCAGGTCCTGGCCGTCGAGGTCGTGGACCCCCGTGAGCTCGAGCTGCCGAACGTCGGCTATCTCACGCTCGTCGATCCCGAGACCGGCCGGCGGATGGAGATCCAGACGGCGAAGGCCAGCATCCGGGCCCGCTACGCCGAGGCGGCCGCCGCCCAGCGGGCCGAGATCGCCACGGCCATCAGGCGCAGCGGGGCCCAGCACCTCGTGCTGCGCACCGACCAGGACTGGTTGCGCGACATCGTCGAGTTCGTACTGTCCGCCCGCCGCCACCGCGGCGGCCTGCAAAGGGCCACCCGCTGATGCTCCTCGCACTCACGTTCCTCTCCCGCGGCCGCCTGTGGTTCCTCCTCCTCGTCGCCGCCCTCATCGCCGCCTACGTCGTGATGCAGCTGCGCCGCAAGGAGTACGCGGTCCGGTTCACCAACCTGGCCCTGCTCGACTCCATCGCCCCCAAGCGCCCTGGGTGGCGCCGGCACGTCCCAGCCACCGCGTTCATCCTGGCCATGATCGCCCTGGTCACCGCGTTCGCCCAGCCGGCCCGACCGGTCAAGGTGCCCCGCGAGCGGGCGACCGTGGTCATGGCCATCGACGTCTCGCTGTCGATGGAGGCCACCGACGTCGAGCCCAACCGGATCCTCGCCGCCCAGGAGGCGGCGAAGTCCTTCGTAGACCTCGTCCCCACCCGCCTGAACCTGGGGCTCGTGGCGTTCTCGGGAGTGGCCCAGGTCCTGGTCTCGCCGACCACCGACCACGCCCTCCTCAAGCGCAGCATCGACAACCTCCAGCTCGGTCCCCGCACCGCGGTCGGCGAGGCCATCTTCGCCAGCCTCGGGAGCATCGCCTCGGTGGCGACCGAGCCCGGTCAGCCGCCGCCCCCCGGGCGCATCGTCCTCATGTCCGACGGTGAGACCACCGTGGGCCGGCCGAACGAGCTGGCCACCAAGGCGGCCACCGACGCCAAGGTGCAGGTCTCCACCATCGCCTTCGGCACGGACGAGGGGTACGTCGTCGTGGAGGGCCGGAACATCCCGGTCCCTGTCAACCGCGAGGCCCTCTCCCAGATCGCCGAGGTCACCGGCGGCCGAGCCTTCGAGGCGGGCACCGCCAGGGAGCTGCGCCGGGTGTACGCCGACATCGGCAGCTCCATCGGCTACCGCACCGAGGAGCGGGAGATCACCTCATGGCTGGTGGGCCTGGCCCTGGCCTTCGCCCTCGCGGCGGCGGCCGGCTCCCTGCTGTGGACGTCCCGCCTGCCCTGATCGGGAGGGCGGTACCTTTGACTCGATGAGGGTCGCCTTCGGGACCGACGAGCGGACGCCGGTGAGCGACGACATCGCCGCCGCGCTGGCCGCCGCGGGGCACGAGGTGGTGCTGCGGCTGGAGGACGAGCCGTGGCCCGACGTCGGCCGGCGGGTCGGCGAGGCGGTGGCGGCAGGCGAGGCCGACCGCGGCGTGGTGTGCTGCTGGACGGGCACGGGCGTCTCCATCGCCGCCAACAAGGTGCCGGGGGTGCGGGCCGCCTTGTGCACCGACGCAGAAACGGCTCGCGGCGCCCGGCGCTGGAACGACGCCAACGTGCTGGCCATGGGACTGCGGCTGACGTCACCCACCGTCGCCCAGGAGATGCTCGAGGCCTTCCTCGCCGCCGACGCTGAAGCCGACCCCGACGAGGCGGACAACATAGCCAGGATCACGGATGGGTAGAACCGTGAAGGGTCCGGTCCTGCAAGCTGGGGAGTCCGCGCGGCGAGAGCGGGCGCCAGGACCGGGCTCGCAAACGGTCCCGACGCTGGCCCGGGAGCGGGCGCTGTGGGCTGAAGGGCACGAGGTGGTGGTGGGCGTCGACGAGGTGGGCCGCGGCTCGTGGGCCGGGCCGATCTCCGTGGGCGCCGCCGTGCTGCCGCGTGATCGGCGCGTCTACAACGTGCGTGACTCCAAGATGCTGACCGAGGCGGAGCGGGAGCGGCTGTTCCCCCGCCTGGCCTCGTGGTGCGTGACGTGGGCCGTCGGCCACGCCAGCCAGCAGGAGTGCGACGACATCGGCATGTCGGCGGCCCAGAAGCTGGCGGCCCGGCGGGCCATCGAGGGGCTGGGCGTCACGCCCGACGCCCTCCTGATCGACGGGCTCTGGGACTTCGTCACCTCGTCGGGGGTCTACAGCGGCAAGGTCACCCGCATCGTCAAGGGCGACGCCAAGTGCCTGTCGATCGCCACCGCCTCCATCCTGGCCAAGGTCACCCGCGACCGGATCATGCGGGCCGAGGCCGAGCACTTCCCGGCGTACGACTTCGACCTGAACAAGGGCTACCCGTGCCCCCGGCACAAGGCCGCGCTGGCGGCGTGGGGCCCCACGACCATCCACCGCCGGGCGTGGGTGTTCATGGACAACCAGCCGTGGGACGGCGTCCAGCGCCTGGTCCGCGACCTGCAGCCCACGCTCTGGTGACTACGGTGAAGACGTGAGCGAGCCGCAGGTGAGCGAACCAACAAGCACAGTGTCCCGGCTCAGCGGGACAGCCGCCGGAGGCGGCGTCCGATGAGCCGTACCGATGCCCTGATCCTGCGGACCGCTGCCGCCTGGACGATCTTCATCTGGGTGACCCGGATCCGGAACATCATCGGCGACGAGACCCGCACGACGGGGTTCAAGGTCGTGCACTCGGTGCTGGCCCTGGTGTCCGTCGCCTTTGCGGTGGCGATCCTCGCCGTGGCGTCCAGGAACCGCAGACGAGCCCGCGACAGCACCGCGACGCGCTCGTAGGCCACATCACCAGTGCCGGTTTCGCCTCGGGCGACCGGTTCGTGGTGGGCACCTGGAGCACCTCGCCGCTCGGCCGCCTGGATGACCTGATGTGGGCACGGCCCGACGGCCGGCGCCTGCTGCTGGCGTCGACGGAGGAGGCAGCCGGGTACGTGTCGGGCGTCTACGCCTTCGACGAGGTGGTGGTGTCGCCCTTGCGGGTCGACCTCCGCGGCCGCTCGCTCCACCTGCGGGCGCCGGGCCTGGGCCTCGAGCTGCACCTGACCGGCGGGCGGGCCCTGGCCGTGCCGTGGCCCCGACCGGCCTGGTTCACCCGGTGGGTGGAGGGGCCGGTGGCCCGGCGACTCCTAGGGGTGAATACCTATGGGGTCAGCCCGAGCGGCGTGCAGGAGTGGTACCGGGCCGTGTCGATCCGGCGTGTCGTGTCCGGATGGGCGTCGCTGGACGGGCGGGACCTGGGGCGGCTGGGCCCCATCGACCCGCCGGCCGGCTTCGGCTTCAGCGAGCCGCCTCGCTTTCCGACGATGGTGGGGGTGCATCCCCTGCTTGAGGCCCCACGCTGACGTCGAGAGCCAGGGTGAGGCACCGGCAGCCGCCACCCGCCTTGAGGAACTCGCTGACGTCCACGGGCACCACGTCGAAGCCCCACCTCTCCAGCTGCCGACCGACCCGGGGTGGGCAGGCGGGCATGACCACGGTGGTGCCGACCACCACCGAGTTGGCGCAGAAGGCCAGCATCTCGTCGTCCTCCAGCACGAACGGCTCGGGCACCAGCGCCTCGACCACCTTGCGGCCGTAGCTGTCCCATGCGTGGGGGGCGACCAGCGCCCGCCGGTCGTCGAGCGGGCAGAACGTGAGGTCGAGGTGGTACAGCCGCTCGTCGACCAGCTCGATGGGCCGCACGGGCGCCCCCAGCAGCGCAGAGAGGGGCCCGTGGGCGCCGGCGTCGGAGCGCGACCGGTAGCCGGACAGGAACACACCTCGAAAGGGCAGGGCGTCGCCCGCCCCCTCGTGACCGATCCCTTCGGGAAGGGGGGCGACGTCGAACCCGTGCTCCGTGAACCAGGCGATGTCGTGGTCGACCTCGGGCTGGCGGTTGGGATGCCGGAAGCGACTCGGCACGTAGCGCCCGTTGTTCACCGTGCCGGCGTTGGCGGTGAAGACCAGGTCGGGAAGCTCGGGTTGGCTGTCGAGCAGCTCCACTTCGGCCCCGGCCTCGACCAGGGTGGCCACCAGCTCCCCCCACTGGTGCCGGGCGCGGTCCAGGTCGACGGCGACCTCCCGGTGCATCCACGGGTTGATCTCGTACAGCACCCCGAAGTGCTCGGGCGGGCACATGAGGAACCGCCGGCCCCAGGGCAGCTCGCTCACAGCAGATGTTGGGCGAGAGTGTGGACGAAAAGGCCCACGTCGGTGACGATGCCCAGTGCCTGATGGCTGCCCCGGTCGGCCAGCTTGGTGACCACCGCCTGGTTGATGTCGACGCAGTAGGTCTCGACGCCGGCCGGGAGCACGTTGCCGGTGGCGATGGCGTGCAGGGTCGACGCCAGCATGAGCGCGACGGCCACCCCCGGGAGCTCGGCCCGCATGGCGTCGGCCGCCTCCACCACGTCGGTGTACACGTCGGGCAGCGGCCCGTCATCGCGCACCGACCCGCCGAGCACGAACGGCACCCCGTGCTGCACGCACTCGAACATCACCCCACCGGTGATGTACCCGTCGGCCACCGCCCCGGCGATCGAGCCTCGCCGGCGCACCTCGTTGATGACCCGGAGGTGGTTGCTGTGGCCGCCCTCCGGCGGCAGGCCGTCGCCGAGCGGGACGCCGAGCGACGTGCCGAGCACGTTCGACTCGATGTCGTGGGTGGCGAACCCGTTGCCGGCGAAGAGCACGTCGATGATCCCGGCCCGCACGAGGTCGGCGACGTCGGGCCCGGCGCCGGTGTGGATGACGGCCGGCCCGCACACGGCGAGCACCTTGCCGCCCGCGCCCTTCGTCATCTTGATGCGCTCCGCCACCCGGCCGACCAGCTGCTCCTTGGGCTTCTCCGACGACACCTCGGAGTTCATGAACTCGAACGGGTTGGCGCCCCGGGGCCGCTCGAGGGCCTGCACGCGCACCCCGCCCTGGCCGACCACCACCGGGTCGCCAGCGCGCACGCGGTGCATCGGGACGGTCCGCACCCGGCCGTCGGGCCGGACCACGAGCGCGCAGTCCATCTCGGGATTGTCCACGTCGACCCAATGGCCACCCATCCGCACCTGCGTCGGCAGGTTGGTGGTGGCGTAGAAGCCCACCGGCAGCACACCGTCGACCTCGGCCGGCTCGGTCAGCGCGTCGACCTCCGCCGCCCGGTTGGCGCCGTGGACCTTCAGCTCGGCCAGCAGCGCGGCGAGGGCCTCGTCGTCGGCTGCCGTCACCTCGAGCCGGGCCCGGCTGGGATCGCCGCTGGTCCGGCCGATGTGGACGTCGACCATGCGGTAGTCGGCGCCCGCGTCGACGATCACGTCGAGCACCTTGGCCAGGATCAACGAGTCGATGATGTGCCCCTCGACCTCAACGGTCTCCGAGACGCTCATTCTGAGACTGCGACGGGCCGGTCCGGGGTGTCGTCCTCGTTCTGGCCGCCCTTGTTCTGGCCGTCCTCGTTCGGGCCGGCCGTCTTCTCGCCGTCCACCTCGGAGACCGGGATCTCGTCGGCGCCGATGGTGGGCTCGTCCTTGAACTTCCCGGCGCGGTGGTCCCAGAGGTCGCGCACGATGACCTGCAGCACGCCGGCGGCGGGGATGGCCAGCAGGGCGCCCAGGATCCCGAGCAGCTCGACTCCGATCAGCACGCTCACGAGGACGAACAGCTGGTTGATCTGCACCGTCTTCGACATGATCACCACCTGCAGCACGTGGTTCTCGAACTGCTGGTAGATCACGTAGAAGACCAGCATCCCGATGCCGGCGGTCGTGGAGTGCAGGAACGCCACGCCGATGGTGGGGATGGCGCCGAGGGTGGCCCCGACCAGGGGGATGAGGTCGGCGAAGGCCGTCCACAGGGCGAGCACGGCGGCAAAGGGCACACCGAAGATCAGCAGGGCGACGAAGGTGACGGTGCCGGCGATCAGGCTGATCAGCAGGTTGCCCATGACATAGCCGGTCAGGGCGCGGGCGCAGTCCGAGGCCACCGCCCGCACCCGTTGACGTTTGGTGGGCTCGAGGATGTTCAGGGCACTCTTCAAGATGTCGGGCCCGTACAGGACCATCATCAGCGAGAGCACCAGGATGGTGAGCGTCGAGGCCACCCCGCCGAGCACCTTCCCGGCCACCTTGAGCGCCCCGCCTCCGGCGTTGCCCAGGCTGTTCTCGATGTCCGCTTGGGCGTCGCGCAGCCGCTCGTCGAGGTTGTAGCGCTTGACCAGGTCACCGGCCGGGCCCCGGCCCTCGCGGGCCTCACTGACGTAGGTCGGGAAGTTGTCGACGAACTCACTGGCCTCGTCGACCAGAGGACGGATGAACGCGTACAGCAGGCCGGTGAGGACGGCCAGGCCGACGATGAAGACGATGGCGGTGGACAGGCCACGGCTGACGTGGAGCTTGCGGCGCACGAGGTCGACCGCCGGTGTGAGCACCACGGCGAAGAACGCGGCCACCACCAGCAGGGTCTCGATGTGGGCCAGGAGGACGATGGCTCGCAGCGTGAGGTACGTGGCCACAACGAGGGCGATGGCGACGAGCATGGTGCGCACGGGCACCGGCTGTCGCTCATTCGCCACGGCTCGGAGCCTACCGATCCTGACTGCGGCTCTCCGCTCATGGCGGGGTACTGTTCGGCTGACATGGGCCAGCTGATCACCGTCTCCCGGAAACCCTCGATCCGTTCCGATGTGGCCATCTTCGAGCTCAACCGGAGCCTCACGGGGATGGGCCACGAGCGCTACGCGTCGCCGGCCGACATCTTCCGGGGCCGACCGGTCGACGAGCTGGCCAAGCGGCTGTTCGAGGCCGGCGGTGTGGAGGGCGTCCACATCTACTCGAACATGGTCACTGTCGACCTGGCCCCGGGGGCCGACGCCGACGGCATGGAGCAGATCATCCGGGACCTGTTCACGTACTACCGCGAAGGGGTCGAGGTCGCCGAGCCCACGGCCTGACTAGGCGAACATATGTTCGTCTAGACTGGGACGGTGGCAGTCGCAGCAACCCAGCTCCAGCCGGTGCCGGCGATGGCGGGCGAGCGCCTGCTGCCGGTCCTGTCCACGCTCGAACCGCTGTTTCCCACCCGGGGCCTGCGCCGGGGATCGGTGGTGTCGGTGGCCGGCTCGACGTCGCTGGCGCTGTCGCTGCTGGCGGCCACGTCGGCCCAGGGTTCGTGGTGCGCGGGAGTGGGCCTGCCGTCGCTTGGGTTGGCGGCGGCAGGCGAGCTGGGCGTGGTGCTGGAGCGGTTCCCGCTGGTGGCGTCGCCGGGACGGTCCTCGGGCGCCGGGGGTTGGAGCTGGGTGGTGGCCGCGCTGATCGACGCGTTCGACGTGGTGCTGGCCCGGCCACCGGCACACGTCAAGGCGGCCGACGCCCGCCGCCTCACCGCCCGGGCCCGGGAGCGGGGCGCGGTGCTGGTGCTGTCCGGGGCGGCTGGTGCGTGGCCGGAGGCCGCCGAGGTCCAGCTCACCGTGGCGTCCGCGGTGTGGGAGGGCGTGGGTCGGGGCCACGGCCGGTTGCGGGGCCGGCGGGTGGAGGTGGTGACCGGCGGTAGGGGAGCGGCGGCCCGGGAACGGCGGGTGGCGCTGTGGCTGCCGCATCCCGACGGTTCCATTCGGGAGGTGGTCGATGAGCGGCGTGCGCACGCTCGTCGTGTGGTGTCCTGACTGGCCGCTGGTGGCCGCCGGCCTGTGCGACCGGCCCGCGGCCGTCCTGATCGCCGGCCGGGTGGTCGCCTGCTCCGCTCCGGCCCGGGCCGAGGGCGTGGCCCGGGGCCTGCGCCGGCGCCAGGCCGAGGCCCGGTGCCCGTCACTGGTCGTCGCCGACCACGACCCGTCCGCCGACGCCCGGGCCTTCGAGCCGGTGGTGGTCGCCATCGAGGCGTTCACGCCCGAGGTGGAGATCGTCCGCCCCGGGATGTGTGCGGTGGCCACCCGGGGCCCGTCGCGGTACTTCGGGGGCGACGAAGCCCTGGTCGCCCGGGTGGCGGCTGCCGTGGACGCGTGTGTTCCTGCGGGCGCGCCTGCGTGTCGGGTCGGCGTCGCCGACGGCCCCTTCGCCGCCGAGCGAGCGGCCCGGCAGGGGCTGGTGGTGCCGGCGGGCGGGAGCGCGGCGTTCCTTTCCGGGTTCCCGGTGTCGACCCTGGGCGACGTCGACCTGGCCGACCTGCTCGTCCGCCTGGGCATCCGGACCCTTGGCCAGCTGGCCGGGCTCCCGACCGCGGCGGTGCTGGCCCGCTTCGGGCCGAATGGCGCGGCTGCACACCGGCTGGCCCGCGGCCTCGACGAGCGGCCGTTGGCGGCGCGCATCCCTCCGCTCGACCTGACGATGGTCGCCGAGCTCGATCCTCCGGCTGAGCGGTTGGAGACCGCCGCCTTCGTGGCCAAGAACCTGGCCGACCGCCTCCACGAGGCCCTGGGCGTCCAGGGGCTGACCGCCACCCGGGTGCTGGTCGAGGCCGAGTGGGAGCACGGCGAGCGCCTGGGCCGGCGCTGGCGCCTCGACGGCACCGGCGGACGGGCGGCCGGCGCCCTTGCCGACCGGGTGCGGTGGCAGCTCGACGGCTGGATGACGGGGAGCGGGGCCGGTACCGCGGACCGGCCGTCCGGAGGGTTGACGCTCCTGCGACTCGTACCTGAGGAGGTGCGCCCGGACGACGGCCGGCAGATGGGCTTCTGGGGCGGCGACCGGGCCGCGGCCGAGCGGGTGGCCCGGGCCCTGGCCCGGGTCCAGGGCATGCTCGGCCCCGATGCGGTGGTCACCGCGGTGCCCGCCGGCGGACGCAGTCCGGCCGAGCAGGTCCAGCTCGTCCCGTGGGGTGAGCGTCCACCGGTCGAGGCGGGGCTGCGGCCGCCGTGGCCGGGCCGGATCCCGTCGCCGTCGCCGGCCACCGTCCATCGCACTCCTGTGCCGGCCGAGGTGGTCGACGCCCGGCTTTCCGTCGCCGGAGGGCCGTGGTCGGCGGTGACCGCGTGGGCCGGGCCGTGGCCGGTCGACGAACGGTGGTGGGACCACGCCGCCCACCACCGGCGGGCCCGGTGGCAGGTGGTCACCGCCGGGGGGACGGCGCATCTCCTGTCGCAGGAAGGCGACCGTTGGGAGGTCGAGGCCACCTACGACTGACCGCTCTATGTCCATTGCATCTATTGAAGTGTTCTCCACACGCCGGTAAACCGGCTGGGGGCCTTTCGGCAATGGGAGACAGCACGAGATGAGAACGACCATGCGGCGACTGATGGTTCTCAGCGTCCTTGGTGTGATGGTCGGGGCCTGCACTTCCGCCGAGGGGAAGGGCGCGGCGACCGCCTCGACCGCCGTCCAGGTCAACCGGTCCGAGAAGACGCTCCCCCTCTCCCGGACCGAGGAGGCCCCCGCGCTCCTGGTCGACAAGGACGACCCCAACGTCGTCTACCTCGCCTACTCGGAGATGGCCAGTGGGGCCTGCAAGTTCGCCGTCTCCAGCGACCGGGGCCTCACGTGGCGACCCGAGGCGGCTCCGTCGCTCGAGCCGTACACGCAGAACTGCGCCATGGGGTACGCCACGTCGCAGAACATCCGCACCGAGCTGACCCAGGGCCCGGACGGCACGATCTACAACGTCTTCCAGGCCAACGCCCCCGACAAGAACGGGTCGCGCAGCGTGCTGCTGGGCCGGTCCACCGACGGCGGACGCTCATGGCGCACGGTGGCCATCGACCCCGGCGCCCGGGCTCCGGAGCCGGGCGTCGAGATGGAGGTGAACTTCGAGGGTCACATCGCCATCGACCCGGCCAACCCGAGTCGGGTGTACGCGATGTGGCGTCGGTCGTACAACCGGTTCACGCCGAACAGGCCGACCCGGCCCTACATGTCGATCTCGGACGACCGGGGGGCCACCTGGGCGCCGCCGCAGTTGATGTTCGAGCGCAACAACGGCTTCGACGGGCCGCGGCCGGTGGTGGTGGGCGACAAGCTGTTCGCGTTCTGGCGTGAGTCGGCGCCTCCGCTGCCCACCAACCAGGAGGGCCCCTCGCCGGCGCCGCCGGTGACCCGGCTGTTCGCCAGTGTCTCCACCGACCAGGGAAGGACGTGGACGGATCACGAGATCGCCAACGCCAACGACGCCAGCGAGCCGATCCCTCTGTACGACCGGGAGCGCAAGGTCTTCCACGTGGTGTGGCACGACAACCGGGCCGACGAGCTCGACGTCTACCACTCGAGCTCCAAGGACGGCGTGACGTGGGCCGATCCTCGGCGGCTCAACGACGACCCCGAGAAGATGCTGCGCGGCCAGCACTACCCCCAGATCTCGATGAGCCCCAATGGGCGCCTCGACGTCGCCTGGTACGACTGGCGTGACGACCCGTTCCCGCCCTCCACGGTCGGGAACGGCCAGGCCCTCGCCCTGTTCCAGAAC
>CADCTB010000155.1 GCA_902805665.1 uncultured Acidimicrobiales bacterium | reverse complement strand
GTGCATCTCCACCGGCCTCAAGTGGGTCTCCGCCGTGGCCGGGCTGCTGTCCTTCATCCCCATCCTCGCTCCCATCTGCGGCCCCATCGCCCTGGCCGCCGGGGGAGCGGCCCTGCTCATGGACGCCGCCCTGGTCGCCTCGGGCAACGGCAGCTGGAAGGCCCTGGCCGTCGACGCTGCGCTGATGGCCCTGCCCGGGGCGGGGCGGTTGGTGCGTGGCGGCGTGCGCAGTCTTCGCGGCGCCGGGTCCTCGCGCGCCATCAACCGGACGACCATGTCGGCCGGGGGCCGGAGCCTGGACAACTATCCGATCGCCAGCATCCCGTTCTCTCGCCTCCCGGGCGGCGCCAAGCGCCTCGTCCGTTCCCTCGACAGCTCGGGCACCGCGGGGCTCGGCTCCGGCGCCCGGCTCGACGACATCCGCACCGCGTCCGAGTTCATGGGCAGGGAGATCGGGGTCCTGCAGCATGCAAAGACAGGGGCGCTCCGAGCTGTGGTCGGTGAAGCGGATCACATGCCTCGCGGCCTCTTGAACCGTCACGAGGAGTACATCCTGCACACCCATCCGACCGTCCACACCTTGCCGAGCCACCTCGACATCGACATCGCAAACGCCGGCAAGCGTGTCGAGGCGGTCCTCGACCTGGGCGGCAACGTCACCTACTACAACCGGGACGGAATCATCCTCGATCCGCCTGAGCGGCTGGTCAACGATCTCGGATACCTCGTGGGCCGCACCTCAGCAGGTCGGCGATGAGGCGCCTCCCGCCGTGCTTCCAGTGTGGAGATCCGGTCTTGGACCTGCGGGGCCAGGACATCGTGCTCCCTACCTACTACCTCCGTCCCCCGCCGTCGCCGCCCGATGAGGAGGTGCTGGATGCGCAGGCCTACGGCTACGCACACCTGCGGTGCTTCGTCGGCTCGCGCTGGGGACCGTTGTGGGCCGCGCGCACCCGAGAGAACATGGAGGGTGTCCGCCACTTCCCGGTGGTTCTCGAGTCCGACGACCTCGTCCTGCTCCGCCACGAGGTCCTCAGCACCCGGGACACCATCGCCATCGGCAGTGACGGCTATTACGCGTCCTTCGCGGACGACGGCATCCGCGCCCGGCGGCCGACGCCCGGTGGGGCACTGATCCCGGTGCGTCACGAGCTCAATCTGGAGGTGACAGGTCGGGGAGCGTTCGCGGACGAGATCGTCGGGGCCCTGCGCCAGGGCAGGTCGTTCCCTCTGCTGGGCCTGATCGACGGCCTCGGGCTCCGGCGGCGGTTGTGGAGCGAGGCTGCGGTCGCCGACGGTCGCCTCGAGCCCCGCCCGGACGTCGAGGACGACGACGACGGGGAGCTGTGGATAGAAGCCATCGCCGACTACCACAAGTTCGTGCCGGACGACATCCTCGACCAGGTGCTCGAGGTCTCGCCGGTGCTGCGCTAGCCGGAGCGCCTGCCACCGCCGGGGTGCATCGCAGTGGGCGCGCACGTGGCGCCCGGCGGGCGCGACGTCATACGGGCACCTGGACCACGCTGACCTCGCCGTCGAGGGCGATGATGCCCCGCCCCGTCGGCATGCGGCCGACCAGCTGGCGGGGGAGGCGGGCGCCGACGAGGTCGCCGTCGAGGGCGGAGGGCGGCGACAGGAGGAGTCCCGCCTTGGCCTTGCGGGCCTCCACGACACTTCCCCGCAGCTCGCTCTTGAGGTCGTCGATCTGGCCGGCGACGACGATGGCCGTCGTGCCGTGGCCGCGCTCACGCACGGCGTCGCGCACCGCATCGTCGACCGCAGTGCGAGCCAGCGCCTCGGCGTCGTCGACCAGCACGGCCACCGGGCCCTTGGCCCGGTTGAGCTCCTTGGTGACCTCGGCGGCGTCCGGGACGCCCGAGAACACCCGCAGGCCCTTGGCGTTGGCCAGGCCGGCGAGCGGGGAAGGCCGCGGGCAGATGGCGACGACCGACGCCCCTCCCGCCAGAACGCTCCTGGCAATGCTGCACAGCACGGTGCTGCGACCGCTCTTCGACGGCCCGGCGACCACGAAGCCGCCGCCCGCCGACAGGTCGAGGCCCACCGCCTGGAGCTCGTCGCCGCCGACCCCGATGAGCGCCCAAAGCGGTGCTTTGCGCCGCCCGGCGGGGACCGACGACCACACCCGGTCGAACTCCACCTGGGAAGGCAGCACCTCGACCCGGAAGGGCCGGTTCAGCCGCTGACGGGCCGGCCAGCGCGACTTCGCGTCCCGGGCGATGCCGCGCAGGGCGGCCGCCTGGGCCCGGGCGGAAGGGTCGTCGCCCAGGAAGGCGATCTGCATCTCGAGGCCCGAGTCGGCCCGGAACGCCCGCCCCGGCGGCACCTCCTCGGGCATGTTCCGCGGTCGTAGACCAGCCATCCGGTAGTCCTCGCGCTCGGCCAGGCGGAGGACCAGCTTGTCCTCCACCAGGGAGGCGATCCGGTCGCTGAGCAGGCTCCGGTCACCGACGATCACCAGGCGGAGACCCACGCCGGCGCCCTCGCGGACGAGGCGGAGGAGCATCCCCGGGACCTCGGAGCCGGCGTCGACGGAGAACTGGGCGGTGAAGCCCTCCCACCGGTCGAGCAGGACGACCAGATAGGGCAGCCGGTCCTGCTTGGGAGAGGAACGGCGCTGCTCGGCGATGTCGCCCACGCCGGCCCGGGCCAGCAGCTCCTGGCGGCGGGCCACCTCCTCCCCGAGGCGGGTGATCAGCCGTTCGACGCGCGCCGCCTCGGAGCGGGCCACCACCGCCCCGCAGTGGGGCAGGTCGGCGAGAGGGAGCAGGGCGCCGTTGCCGAAGTCGAGCCCGTACAGATGCACGTTGGACGGCGAGATGAACCGGGCCAACGACCCGGCGAGCGTGCGCAGGGCGGTCGACCGGCCCGAACGGGCGGCGCCCGCGATCAGAAGGTGGCCCGCCGTCGCCACGTCGAACACCGCGGGGCGCTGAGCCTGTCGTTGGGGAAGGTCCTCGAGCCCGAAGGGCACCGCGGGCGCCACGCCTCCCGCGAGGGACAGCAAGTGGACTTCGAGGGGCAGCGGCGGCAGCCAGGGGCTCCTCGACTTCGCCACGTCGAGCAGCTCGGCCGCCTCGCCGATGACGTCGACCAGCGCGTGGAGGTCGGTGGCCGAGCTCTGCGTCTCTTCGCGGTGAGGGGGTGCGGGAAGGGGGTAGCCCAGGCGGCTCCAGGGGGCGCGGTCGACCCGGGGCGGCGGGACGTCGTCGCTCGCCCCCCGACGGCGCCCGGCCACCCGGGCGGCCTGGAACTCGACGAGCGCCGACCGTCCTCCGGTGCGCACGAATCCCCGCCCCGGGGTGGACCGCGAGATGTCGGCGGCGGGAGGCGCCTCCAGCACCTCGACGCTGTCCTGCTTGTCCTCCATCCGGAACCCGACCCGCAGGCCGGTGTTGGCCCGCATCTCGGGCGACACCACGCCCGCCGGCCGCTGGGTGGCGAGGATCAGGTGCACGCCCAGCGAGCGCCCGATCCGGGCGACGCGGATCAGGCCGCTGACGAAGTCGGGCAGCTCCCGGGCCAGCTCGGCGAACTCGTCGATGACGATCACCAGCCTGGTCAGCCCGGCCGCCGCCGCAGCATCGGCGTCCCGCTCCCACGCAGCGTCGATGTCGGGGACGCCCTGATCCTTCAGCGCGTGCTCCCTGCGCTTGAGCTCGGCGTCGAGGGACACGAGCGCCCGCTCGGTCAGATGGCCGTCGAGGTTGGTGACCATCCCGACCGTGTGCGGGAGCCGTTCGCAATCGGCGAAGGCGCTGGCGCCCTTGTAGTCCACCAGCACGAAGTTGAGGGCGTCGGGACGGTTGACCACGCTCAGGGAGACCACCAGCGTCTGCAGGAACTCGCTCCT
>CADCTB010000154.1:289-18094 GCA_902805665.1 uncultured Acidimicrobiales bacterium | reverse complement strand
TCCTGCTGTGCGGGCAGATGGGCGTGTGGCCCCCGCACCTGCAGGGGCTGAAGGGGTTCCTCACCCTGGCCCGGAACGTCCTCCCCGCCCTCACCGAGGCCAGCCGGGCCTGTCGCGACCTGCTGCCCGACGCCCGCCACTTCTACGTCGACACCTGCGAACGGGCCTCGGCCGCGGTGCCCGAAGCGACCGCGGCGGCCGCGCTGGCCAACGACCGGCGCTTCTTCGTGCTCGACCTCTTCCTGGGGCGCACCCCCGACCCCGACGGTCCGTTCATCGCCGACGTCCTTGCCGCAGGAGGCGAGCCGCTCTTCGCCCTGCAGCCGGGCCACGTCGACGTGCTGGGCCTCGACTACTACGCCCACAACCAGTGGCAGTACGTCGACGGGGCCGGTCATGGCCTCACTGCGTCGCCCGATCCCGGCTCCCTCGCCGACCTGATCGGCGAGTACTGGAAGCGCTACCGCCTGCCCTGCGCCCTCGGTGAGACCAACATCCGCGGCTTCGCCTCGGACCGGGCCAGCTGGCTGAAGTACACCCTCTTCAACGAGCCCTTCACCACTTTCCTGCTGTGCGGGCAGATGGGCGTGTGGCCCCCGCACCTGCAGGGGCTGAAGGGGTTCCTCACCCTGGCCCGGAACGTCCTCCCCGCCCTCACCGAGGCCAGCCGGGCCTGTCGAGACCTCCTGCCGGGCGCCCGCCACTTCTACGTCGACACCTGCGAACGGGCGTCGGCCGCAGCGCCGGAAGCGACCCCGGCGGCGGCGCTGGCCAACGACCGGCGCTTCTTCGTGCTCGACCTCTTCCTGGGCCGCACCCCCGACCCCGACGGTCCGTTCATCGCCGACGTCCTTGCCGCAGGAGGCGAGCCGCTCTTCGCCCTGCAGCCGGGCCACGTCGACGTCCTGGGCCTCGACTACTACGCCCACAACCAGTGGCAGTACGTCGACGGGGCCGGTCATGGCCTCACTGCGTCGCCCGATCCCGGCTCCCTCGCCGACCTGATCGGCGAGTACTGGGAGCGCTACCGCCTGCCCTGCGCCCTCGGTGAGACCAACATCCGCGGCTTCGCCTCGGACCGGGCCAGCTGGCTCAAGTACACCCTGGAGCAGTGCGAGGTGGCCCGGTCCCGGGGCGTGCCGGTCGACGGCTACTGCTGGTTCCCCTTCGTCGACTCGTGCGACTGGAACTCGCTGCTGGTGCGCAGCGAGGGCAACGTCGACCCTGTGGGCGTCTACTGGCTCGACGAGAAGCTCGACCGCCGCCCGTCGTCGATGGCCGCGTCCTATGCGATGGCAGCCCAGGGGACGCCGGCCGCCGGCCTCCCGGCGTACCGGTTCCAGCCACCGGTCTCGGGCTGGCTCGCCGGTTGGATGCCGCAGATGGCCCACTGGGACTGGCAGGACCCGCCGCCTGCCGAGGTGGTGGTGCAGGCCCGGGCCGACCCGGCGATCGAGCGCCGCATCCGCCGCACCGGGCCCTGACCGTGGTCCCGCGACCGTTTCGTCAGGCACCCGCCGGGGTAGTCCGCGACCGGAGGGGTTGACAGACAACGCCGTACGCTGCCGCCACGGTGGCCTTCTGCACGTCAGAGGTACGTTTGAGCGAGCACCCGAAGACCGTCTGGAGCCCTCGGGGCGAATGAGGGGCGCGTACCTGCCCGGAGGGCGGCAGGTGGAGATCCGGCATATCGCCGACCCCACGCCGGGGCACGGCCAGGTGGTCGTGGCCATGCGGGCGTCGACCATCTGTGGGAGCGACCTCCGGGCCATCTACCGCGAGCACCTGGGCACCGGGGCCGAGGCCTACTGCGGCGTGGTCGCCGGCCACGAGCCGTGCGGCGAGGTCGTGGCCGTGGGCCCGGGCTGCCTGCGTTTCGGTGTCGGCGACCGGGTGGCGATCTACCACATCGCCGGCTGCGGGCTGTGCCGGGACTGCCGGGCCGGCTACATGATCAGCTGCACATCGCCCGAGCGGGCGGCCTACGGCTGGCAGCGCGACGGTGGCCACGCCGACTACCTCCTCGCCCAGGAGTCCACGCTCGTCCGCCTGCCCGACTCGCTGTCCTGGCTCGACGGCGCCTGCGTGGCGTGCGGGTTCGGCACCGCCTACGAAGCCATCCGGCGGGTGGGGGTCTCCGGACGCGACGCCGTGCTCGTGGTCGGCCTGGGGCCGGTCGGGCTGGCCGCCGGGCAGCTGGCGAAGGCCCTCGGGGCGACGATGGTGCTGGGCGCCGACCCGGTGGCGTCCCGGCGGGAACTGGCGCTGTCGCTCGGCTCGGTCGACGTGGCGGTGGCCGCCGACGAAAGTGCGCCGGCCGCGGTGATGGAGGCCACCGGCGGCAATGGCTGCGAGGTGAGCGTGGACTGCTCGGGATCCGGCGCCGGTCGGGCGCTGGCTCTCGCCGGCACCCGTCGCTGGGGCCGGTGCGTGCTGGTGGGCGAGGGCGGCAGGCTCGAGATCGACGTCAGCCCGACCCTGATCCACCGCCAGCTCACGGTCCACGGCTCATGGGTCACCAGCCTCGGCCACATGGAGGAGCTGGTGGAGCTGCTGGTGCGGTGGGACCTCCACCCCGACCGCACGGTGACCCACCGCTTCCCCTTGGAGGAGACAGCCGCCGCCTACGCCACCGCTGATTCAGGGGTCGGCGGCAAGGTGGCCGTCGTCATGGGACTCGACTTGGTCGAGGCCGGCGTCGACGGCGGATAATCGGTGATGGAGTTCGACAGCCGGCGACAGGCTTCACTCGACGGCGTCTGGGACTTCTTCCCGGACGACCACAAGCTCGACGAGCTCGACGGCCTGGTCGCCGAGACGATCCGGGTGCCGGGCGTGTGGGAGGCGCAGGGGTGGCTCGACCTCGACGGGCCGGCCTGGTACCGGCGGCGGTTCACCCTCGAGGAGGTCTCGGGCCACTGGACGCTGCGCTTCGGGGCGGTGATGGACCAGGCCGACGTGTTCCTCAACGGGGTGGCCCTGGGCAGCCACGAGCAGCCGTTCACGCCGTTCGAGCTGGATCCGACACCAGTGCTGCGGGCGGGCGAGAACGACCTGGCCGTCCGGGTCGTCGACCCCTCGCTGCAGGATCCCGACCACATCCGCATGGCCCACGGCAAGCAGGGCTGGGCCAACCACGTGTTCCCGAGCCGGCCCAGCCTGTACCTGACCTACGGCGGGATCTGGCAGGGCGTCAGCCTCCGGCGTCACGGGCCCGTCGTCGTCAGCGGCGTCTTCGTGAACGGCGACCCTGACGACCTGGTCGTGGCGGTGGAGGCGGAGAACCGGTCGGATTCGGTGCAGAGCGTCCGGGTGGGCGTGCGGACGCTGGGCACGGTCGGCGAGGTGCACGCCGACGTGCCTCCCGGTGGCCGCCAGCGGCTCGATGTGGGCTTCGGGCCGACGACCGTCGCCCACTGGAGCCCGGAGCATCCCAACCTCCACGAGGCCACCGTCGACCTTCACGCCGACGGTCGTCCGAGCGACTTCCACGAGGTCCGCTACGGCCTGCGGACGGTTCGGATGGAAGGCAAGCGCATGCTGGTGAACGGCGAGCCGTACCGGATGAAGAGCGCGCTGGTCCAGGGCTTCCGGTCGGACGGCCTCTACGCGGAGGGCACACGGGCCCAGATCGTCGAGGAGGTGGCGGCGGCCAAGGGCATGGGCTTCAACACCCTGCGGCTGCACATCAAGGCGTTCGACCCCACCTACCTCGACGTCTGCGACGAGATGGGCATGCTGCTGCACTGCGACATCCCCGTGGCCGAGCCCCTCGCCCACGACGAGATGGGCGGAGACAGCCTGCTCACCCGCCGGTGCGTGACCGCGGCGCGGGAGCAGGTCCGCCGGGACCGCAACCATCCGAGCGTCATCCTGTGGTCGGCCATGAACGAGGTCTGCGACGGCGAGTGGGAAGCCCGCAAGTGGCCGGGCTACGAGCAGTTTGCCCGGGCGCTGTACGGGGCCGTGCGGGAGGAGGACCCCACAAGGCCGGTGATCGAGAACGACTGGATCGAGCCCGACCCGGAGTACGTGTTCCTCTCCCCGATCCTCACCGCCCACTGGTACGGGCGGCTCCACCGGGACTACCTGGACAAGATCGAACGCGCCTCGACGCGTTGGGCCGGCGAGGACCGCCCGCTCTTCGTCACCGAGTTCGGCGACTGGGGGCTTCCCGACATGCCCCTGGTTCCCGACCCGCCGTTCTGGGACTCCCGCCAGGTCTACGCCTCCGGCCTGGCCGGGACGCTCTGGCCCGGCAGCATCGCCCGGTTCATCATCGAGACCCAGCGCTACCAGGGTGTGTCCGACCGCCTGCAGACCGAGGTCTTCCGGCGCCACGAGCACATCGGCGGGTACTGCCTCACCGAGCTGACCGACGTCCCCCAGGAGCTCAACGGCGTGCTCGACCTGTTCCGTCGCCCGAAGCGGATCGCGGTGGCCGAGGTGACGCGCGCCAACCAGGTGGTGCTCCCGATGCTCGACCTGGACAGCCTGGTGGTGTCCGCCGGCGGGATCCTGCAGGCCCCGCTCCACGTGTCCAACGACGGGCCGCCGCTGGCCGACGTCGTCCTCGAGGCCCGCTTCGGCGAGACCGCCCCCATGACCGCAGCCGATGAGCTGCTCCGCCTCGACAGCCGCGACCTTCCCCTTCGCACGGTGGAGGAGCGCTTCCGGGAGACGGTGTCGGTCACCAGGCTGGGCGACGTTCCCGGCTGGTCGGCCACCTCGTACCCGCCGATCGATGTGGCCACGCCCGACGTGCCGGGCACCCACGACCTCGTCCTGCGCCTGCGGTCGGAGGGCGGCCAGGTCACCGAGAACCGCTACCCCATCCACGTCGTCGCCGCAGTACCCCGGCCGGTGCGGGCCCGGGTGCTGGGGTCGAGGCGGGCGACGGCGGCCCTGGTCACCGCGGGCATGGACATCCACACCGACGACGTCCACGCCGACCACGGTGGCGGCGGCGGCCCCACCGTCGTGGCCGAGGACGCCCTCGACGCAGCCACCGGAGACGAGGTGCGGGCCCGCCTCGCCCGGGGCGAGGTCGTGTTGATCCTCGCCCAGCCGATGGACGCCGCGGCCCACTACCCCGTGCCGGTGGAGCTGGAAGCCCTCACGTCGGTCTGGGGCTCCACCGTCTTCCGGTTCACCACCGACCACGGCGCGGTTCCCAGCCTTCCCCGCCGCGCCGTCCTGGTGGCGGAGGACTCCACCGTCCAGTCGGCCAGCGTCGTCTCGCGGATCGAGGGCCGGGCCTTCCCCGACACCCCGATCGTGATCGCCTACAAGCCCGTTCCCGGCGCGATGACGGGAACGGTGCTCGGCTCCCATGCCGTCGGCCCCGGGCGGCTGGTCCTGTGCCAGTACCGCCTCAGCGAGCGGGCCGCGTCAGGAGATGCCGCGGCCTGCGCACTGCTCGGCGACGTCCTGCGGTGGGCCGCCGAGCCCCGTCCGGTCATGCGCAGGGAGGCGCTGGCGAAGGACGACGGCCGCACGCTGCTGGCCTACTCGTGGCGGGAGGAGGTCGCACGATGACGGAGCGCAGATACGACCCGGTCACCGGGGAGTGGCGGATGTTCGCCGGCCACCGCCAGGACCGCACGTTCCTCCCGGACGACGCCAGTTGCCCCCTGTGCCCGACGCGGGAGGGACAGCCGCCGACGGAGATCCCCCTTCCCACCTTCGACGTCGTCGTCTTCGAGAACCGCTTCCCCTCCCTGGCGCCGAAGCCGCCGGACCCGGCGGTGGTCGGGTCGGAGCTCTACGCAGTGGCGCCGTCGCACGGAGCCAACGAAGTCGTCGTCTACTCCGACGACCATCAGCTGAGCCTGGGCGACATGGAGGTCGACCGCATCGCCAAGGTGGTGGAGGTCTGGGCCGACCGCTATGCCGACCTGGGCGGGCGCGACGAGGTCGCCTACGTGTTCATCTTCGAGAACCGGGGGGTCGCCGTCGGCGTCACCCTCCACCACCCCCACGGGCAGATCTACGCCTATCCCGAGATCCCGCCGCGAGCCCAACGCAAGCTCGACGTGGCCACCGTCCACATCGACACCCATGGCACCTGCGTGCTCTGCGACGTGGTGGCCCAGGAGCGCTCCGACGGCGTCCGGGTGATCGCCCACAACCGCAGCTTCCTGGCCTTCGTCCCGTTCGCAGCCCGGTTCCCCTACGAGGTCCACGTGGCCTCCCTGCGCCACGCCCCGAGCCTGCTCGACCTCACCGATCCGGAGCGCCTTGCGCTCTCGGAGGTCCTGCAGGCCGTGGTCCGGGCCTACGACCGCCTCTTCGGCTTCCCACTCCCCTACGTCATGTCCATGCACCAGGCGCCCACGGATGACGGAGAGCATCAGCACGTCAGCCACTTCCACATCGAGTTCACCCCCCTGCACCGCACGGCCGAGAAGTTGAAGTACCTGGCCGGATCGGAGCTCGGTGCGGGGGCCTTCATCAACGACGCCGCACCAGAAGACACCGCCGCCCGCCTACGGGCCACAACTGCCTCCAGAGGAGAGCAATGACCAACCTCGACACCGCCTCGACCTCCACACCGAAAGGCCGCACACCGAAAGGCACGAACCGGCTCGGGCGCACCGACCTCGAGATCACCCGGGTCGGACTCGGTGCCTGGGCCATCGGAGGCGCGGGATGGCAGGGCGGCTGGGGCGCCCAGGACGACACCGAATCGATCGACACCATCCAGCGGGCGGTGCGGCTGGGGATCAACTGGGTCGACACCGCACCGGCCTACGGGCTCGGACATGCCGAGACCGTGGTGGGCAAGGCCGTGGCCGGCCTGGCCGAGGACGAGCGCCCGCTGGTGTTCACCAAGTGCGGCCTGGTCTGGGAGCAGGGTGGCACCACTGTCTCCAACGTCCTCTCACCGGCGTCGATCCGCCAGGAGTGCGACGACTCACTCCGCCGGCTGGGCGTCGACGTGATCGACCTCATGCAGATCCACTGGCCGTCCACCGACGGCACGCCGATCGAGGAGTCCTGGGCCACCCTGGCCGAGCTGGTCGAGGAGGGCAAGATCCGCTACCTCGGGGTGAGCAACTTCGGCGTCGACCTGCTCGATGCCTGTGAGGGCATTCGCCACGTCGACACCTGCCAGCCCGAGCTGAGCCTGCTCGTGCGCGGCGCGGCCGAGTCGGTCCTGCCGTGGTGCGAGGCCCACGGCACGGGCGTGATCGTCTACAGCCCCATGCGCAACGGCCTGCTGAGCGGGCACTTCAGCGCCGAGCGGGCGGCATCGCTGCCCGAGGACGACTGGCGTTCCACCCACCCCGACTTCCAGGAGCCGGGCCTGGCGGTCAACCTCCGCGCCGTCGACCGCCTGAGCGCCATCGCCCGCGAGGTCGGCTGCACCATGGCCGAGCTGGCCGTCGCCTGGACGCTGGCCTGGCCGATGGTGAACGGGGCCATCGTCGGCGCCCGCCGCCCGAGCCAGCTCGACGACTGGATCGGCGCCGGAGCCGTCGAGCTCGACGACGCCCGGCTCGACGAGATCGCGGCCGTGCTGGAAGAGACCGGCGCGGGCGCCGGCCCGCCCCGTCCCGGCACCGCGTAGCGCGGCCATGGCCAAGGGCGACGCAGCACAGTGGCGGGTCGAGCCGGGGACGAAGGTCCACCTCGGGAAGATCGACACCCGCAGCACCGACGGGGCGCCCGGCGGCAAGGCGTCGACCGAGGCGGCGATGGACGAGCTCCTGCACGACCTCCAGGGCCTGCAGGAGCGGCTCTACGCCGACGGCGGGCAGTCGCTGCTGGTGGTCCTCCAGGCCATCGACGCCGGCGGCAAGGACGGGACCATCAAGCACGTGTTCCGAGGCCTGAACCCGGCGGGCTGCAGGGTCGTCTCGTTCAAGGTCCCGTCGGAGGAGGAACGCAACCACGACTTCCTCTGGCGGGTGCACGCCAAGGCCCCGGCCAAGGGCGAGGTGGTGGTGTTCAACCGGTCCCACTACGAGGACGTGCTGGTCGTGCGGGTCCACGACATCGTCCCCGACGACGTCTGGCGCCCCCGCTACGAGTTCATCAACGACTTCGAGGCCAACCTCGCCGCGTCCGGCACCCGGATCGTGAAGCTCTACCTGCACATCTCCAAGGAGGAGCAGGCCGAGCGCTTCCGGGCCCGCCTCGACGACCCCAGCAAGCAGTGGAAGTTCCGCAAGGGCGACCTCGACGAGCGGGCGAAGTGGGACGACTACGTGGCCGCCTTCGAGGAGGCCATCACCCGCACCTCCACCGACTGCGCCCCCTGGTACGTCGTCCCCGCCGACCGCAAGTGGTACCGGAACTGGGCCGTCAGCCGCATCCTGATCGAGACCCTGGAAGACATGGACCCGCAGTACCCGCCGGCCGAGGACCTCACCGGCGTGGTGATCACCTAAGGGCAGGCTCGGATGAGCGACCCGCAGGAGAGGCTGGCCACCTACCGGGCCAAGCGGGACTTCTCGGTCACCGCCGAGCCTGCGGGCACGGGCGGCGCGCCCAGTGGGTCGAGCCGGTTCGTGGTGCAGCGCCACCGGGCCCGCCGGCTCCACTACGACCTGCGGCTGGAGATCGCCGGGGTGCTGGTCAGCTGGGCCGTGCCCCGGGGGCCGACGCTCGACCCCAAGGCCCGGCAGCTGGCGGTGCACGTCGAGGACCACCCGGTCGAGTACTTCGACTTCGAGGGCGTCATCCCCAAGGGCGAGTACGGCGGAGGCGACGTGATCGTGTGGGACTGGGGCACGTGGTCGCACGCCAAGCCCGGTGACCCGCTCAAGGCCATCGAGAAGGGCGACCTCCACTTCGACCTGCAGGGCCAGAAGCTGGCCGGCCGCTTCGTCCTCGTCCGCCGCGACCGCGACTCCTCGGGCAAGGAGCAGTGGCTGCTGCTGCACAAGAACGACGACGCCGCGGTGCCCGGTTGGGATCCCGAGGACCATCCGCGGTCGGTCAAGAGCGGGCTGACCAACGATCAGGTGGCCGCCGCACCCGAGGCGCTGTGGCGCAGCGACCTGCCGGCCGATGAGGCCTCCGTCGCCCTGGGCAGCACGGCCCGGCCGGCCTGGGAGGGACCCACCGACGAGGAGCTCGACGCCTTGGAGGCCATGGGCAAGGGTGGCCTGTGGCAGCTGCAGGGTCGGGAGCTCAAGCTGACCAACCTGGACAAGGTCCTCTTCCCCGCGGGCGACGACGGGCGCCCGGTGACCAAGCGGGAGGTGGTCCGGTACTACGCCGAGATCGCCCCGTGGATGCTGCCCTACCTCCACGACCGGCCCCTGAACCTGAACCGCTTCCCCGACGGTGTGCACCGGCCCGGGTTCTGGCACAAGGAGGTCCCGAGCCACGCCCCCGACTGGCTGCGCCAGTGGCACAACGCCGAGGCCGACCCCGGTGAGACCCGGTGCTACGCGGTCGTCGACAGCGTGCCCGCCCTGGCGTGGATGGCGAACTACGGCGGCCTCGAGCTGCACGCGTGGACGTCGCGCATTCCCGACGTCCACCAGCCCACGTGGGCGCTCATCGACATCGACCCCGGCACGACCACGAGCTTCGACGAGATCCTGGTCCTCGCCCGCCTGTACCGCACCGCGCTCGAGCACCTGCACGTGGTCGGGATGCCGAAGGTCACCGGCAAGCGGGGCGTGCAGATCTGGATCCCCATCGCCGAGGGCTACAGCTTCTCCGACACGCGGTCGTGGGTGGAGAAGGTGTCCAGGGCCGTGGGCCGCACCGTTCCGGAGATGGT
Source organism: uncultured Acidimicrobiales bacterium (assembly GCA_902805665.1). Lineage (GTDB taxonomy): Bacteria > Actinomycetota > Acidimicrobiia > Acidimicrobiales > AC-14 > CADCTB01. The sequence continues at coordinate 8,352 of CADCTB010000154.1, read as the reverse complement.
GAGCTGGGAGTGGCACAAGGACCGCCGGGAGGGCCTGGCCCGCCTGGACTACACCCAGAACGCCATCAACAAGACCCTCGTCGCCCCCTTCAGCCCCCGGCCGGCCCCCGGCGCGCCGGTTTCGGTGCCGATCCGGTGGGACGAGCTCGACGACCCCGACCTGCGTCCCGACCGGTGGACGCTTCGCACGGTCCTCGGGCGCCTGGCCACCGCGGGTGACCCCCTGGCCCCGCTGATCGGCCGCCATCAGCAGCTGCCGAAGCTGTGAGCGGGAGTAAGCCCCCGGGGGGCACGCCGGGGCCAGGATTCCCGCGCGGCGGAGGGCGGGTAGGCCCCGTCCATGGAGAAAGACCGCGATCAGATGACGCCCGACGACCCCGACGACCGGGCCACGCTGGAGAGCCGCCGGGGCCAGGGGACGGGGGGCACCGGCTACGACCGCCTCCCCGGCGAAGAGGCTCCCGCCGAGTTCAGCGCCGACGTCGCCGCCGACGAGGACTCATGAGCGAGCACGGGACACCCGAGTCGCACGGCGTCCACGGGGCCGAGCGGGAGGACGGGAAGATGCAGGAGGAACCGAGCGGCGTCGACGGAACCGACGAGGTTGCATGGGCGGAGAAGACGGAGACCGGGGGCGACGCCACGTAGGGAACCCGCCCGTTGGGTAGGAACCCCCTCGCACACCAACCAGGAGGTACCCCTCATGTTCCGCAAGCTCCGCCGCAAGCTGGTCCGCCTCGCCGTGGTGTCGGGCGCCGGCGCCGCCGCCAACTACTTCTTCGACAAGGATCGTGGACCGGAGCGCCGGACGCAGGCCAAGGAGAAGGCCGCCTCCCTCGTAGGCCGTCAGGCCTCCGCCACCGACTGGCAGTCGAGCGCGGCCAACGGCTTCGAGCCGCAGGCGGCCACCCCACCGGCCCCTGCGCCCGCACCCGCACCCACGACCGCCCCGACGTCGGCGCCGGTCGACGTGCTCCAGACCCCCTCGGCGTCGGTGATGGACATCCTCGACGGCTCGGGCGGCGACAGCGTCGTCGAGCCGGCCCCGAACGACCTGCCCCGCACCGGGCCCATCTCCTCTCCGTAGAACGCTGCGGATCTACTTGGACCGAGCCTGCGGCCCGGAGCGCTGACCTGCGGCGCCGCAGGCGCAGCGCGGTAGATCAGCAGGGTCCTAGACGCCTACGAGTCGATCTTGAGCGTCTCCACGACCTGGTTGACGATCGGGAGCATGGCGGCCCGTTCACCGTGGCTGCCCAGCACCACGTAGAGGCAGAAGGCGCGACCAGCCAGGGAGAAGAACCATTGGGCCGCCGTGCGCCCGGGTATGGCCCGGGGCATGGCGGTGGGGCTGAAGTCGGCGGCGCCCAGTCCGGAGGGCAGGCCCTCGTTGCGGAACAGTCCCCGGCCGGAGCTCTCGGGATCGAACTCGAGCAGCACCACCAGGACGTCGCCGGTCTGCATGCGCTCGATGGCGCCCACCGCGTAGTCGCCCAGGTTGGGCGGGAGGGCGAAGTTCGCCGCGTGCAATGCCCGGCGGGTGACGGCCTCGACCTCGGCCTCCCGGCGGTAGATCCGACCGTCCCAGCCGTCGGGCAGCTCGATCTCGAGTCCCGAGCGGGTCAGCTTCTCCACGACGAGCTCCTCATTGGGCGATGGCGACGGCGCCGGCGGCCACCAGGACGATGGCCTGGACGGCGATGCCGATGCGTTCGGACAGGGGCCGCCACGTCTGCATGCGGCGAAGGGCGAGACGGAGCTGGTCGGGACGCCGCACTCCGGCGACGGCGAGGACCACCATGGCCCGGACGAGGCCGAAGGTGGCGCCCACCGCCGCCCCGGCGACGACGGAGCCGGTGAGCAGGGCGAGCGCCAGGGCCAGGTACACCGCGGCGGTGTTGACGATGGTCACGACGCCGAGCCCCAGCTGCACGCCGAAACCGGCCCCGACCACCCAGCCCCGGTAGAGCCCCAGCCAGTCCTTGTCGACCTGGCGATGGACGGTGGGTAGCCGCAGGCCTCCGAGGCGGAGGTCGAAGGCGAGGGCGGCCGCGGCCAGGAGGGCGACGAGGATTGCGGTCGGTCCCGGCTCGAGCGGGAGCAGCCCGCCGGCGCCACCCAGCGCGCCGCCCAGCAGCGCGGCGGCCATGGTGGAGCCCACCACGTATGCGGTGACGGTGACGCTCCACCGACGGTCACGGGCCCGCTCCCCGAGCGGGTGGATGCTGGCCAGCATCGACTCCCCTCAGGGGGACCACGTCGAGCGGATGGCTGCGACGGTGGCCACGCACATGCCGATGACCGCCACCAACCAGGAAGGCACGACGCCTACTCCGACCGACCGGGCGTGGGGTACAGGCTCTCGTGGCCCGGATGGATGCCGGCCTGCTGCAGCTCCCGGTCGGCCCGGGCCTCGCCGCCTCCGGACCGGCCGGCGTCGTCGGCCAGAGCCTGCGACCACAGGGAGACCACCTGCTGCCACGTCTGGGCCGAGCCCTCCCCGATGATGCGACCGGTGGGCCCGTCGACGTAGACGAAGTAGGGCGTGTGGGGCACCTGGTACTCGAGCCACGCCTCGGTGGACATCACCACCGGGAAGGCGGACGGCGCCAGCTCCCGGATGCGGGACTCGCTCTCGGCTTCGGAACCCTTCGTGACGATCACCAGCCGCGCGCCACCGGGGACGGTGAGGCGGTCGGCTGAGGCGAAGGTGTCCCAGAAGCCACCGCAGGTGAGGCACCCGCTGGAGAGGAAGGCCACCACCGTGCTCTGGCGGGCGCCGACCACACCGATGCGCACCGACTCGTCGGCCGGGGTGGTGCCGGCCAGGTCGAAACCGGTCGACGCCCCTCTCCGGACGGGGGCGGGGACCGGGCTGGTGACGCCCGATGGTGCGTCGGGGTCGAGGCCGGCGCCCAGCTCGTGGAGCTTGCGCAGGATCTCGGCGTGGCTGCGCAGGAGCCCGACGACGAGCAGGCCGAGCAGCACGATGGCCACCGTCTGGATCACCAACACCTGGGCCATCAGAGGCTCTGCCGCCGCCAGCGCTGGTTGGGGCCGCCGTTCCACGGCCACTGGATGACGCCTGCGCCGTCGGCTGTGTTGAGCCCGGCGACGTCGAGCACCTTGCCGCTGTGGCCGGCGATGAACCGGAACGTGCCGTCGCCCAGGTCCTCCATCCTCCAGCGCTGGTTCGGCCCGCCGTTCCACGGCCACTGGATGACGCCTGCGCCGTCGGCAGTTGACACGCCCGCCACGTCGAGCACCTTGCCGCTGTGGCCGGCGACCAGGCGCACGTTGCCGTCGTCGAGGGGCTCGATGGACCACCGCTGGTTGGTGCCGCCGTTCGGGGGCCAGACGATGACGCCTGCGCCGTCGTTCATCGAGACGAAGGCCACGTCGAGGGCCTTGCCGCTGTGGCTCACCGTGAGCCGGTCGCCGGTGACCGGGAGCGGCTGGGGGGGTTGCGGTTCGGGTGCCGGCGGCGGCGGAGGAGGCGGTGGGGCCGGGGGCTCGGCCGACCGGCACGCGGCCGAGTGGTTGGCGGTGGAGTCGTCCCACAGCGCCGTGGAGTCGCAGTCGAACAGCTCGTACGGCGGCGTGCAGGTGACGATTCGGCAGGCGATGGCGCCGTAGCACTCGATGTGCTGGTTGCACTGGCCGTAACGGAAGACGTTGCAGCACGTCCGCCGGTTGTCGCAGTTGTCGCCGGCGCAGCCGCACGAGCAGGCGCCCGAGCCGCACCGGGCGTTGCAGTCGACGTAATAGCGGGGGCCGTCGCAGAACCGTGAACCGTCGGCCCGCCACCATCCGGCCTCGAACGTGCCGGGAGGGCAGGCGTTGCTGCCGTCGGCATTCACTGCGCAGCAGAACTCGGTGTACCCGTCGCAGCAGGACGAGCCGCAGTCGCAGTCCGTTCCCGCGCAGCCACAGATGGCGGCGTAGGCCGTGCCGGGGCGCAGGATGTACTTGAACGGGCTCACGGCCAGCGCCGAGCCGGCGAGGGCGCTGCGCATGAGGAAGCCCCGCCGTGAGGTGCGCGACCCCAGGACGATGGACGTCTTCTCGGCCAGCCACTGACTCATGAGGACGACCTCACCGGCGCTCCTTGCAGCTTGGGCAACAGGGTGAGGGCGACGTAGGCGAACCACACCGACGTTGCGGTCAGGACGACGAACGCGCCCCGCAAGAGCAGGGAGCCGTTCATGGCGGTGATTTCCGAGAGCCCTCCGCCGCCGGAAACGCCGAGCGCCACTGCACCGGCGACGGCGGCCGCGGCCAGGTTGAAACCCAGGTGGACGAGGGTCGGTGGCGTGTCCTGCACACCGAAGCACCCGCACGAAGACAGCGGGACGCCGCGCCGCAAGGCGACGCCGACGAACACGGCGAAGCCGAGGTAGGAGGCGGCGACCAGGAGAGCAAAGGGCCGCCCGCCGCCCGTCAGGGCGCCGGCGGCGATGGCCAGCTCGGCGGCTGCGCCGACCCGGACGACGGTGGGCCCGGCGGGAAGTCCCATCTCTCCCACGGCCCGGGCGGTGGAGGTCGGACGGACCACCTTGGAGGCTCCGCCGGCGGCCAGGAGCGCGGCTGTCACCAGGAAGGGTCCAGCCAGCGTCGCCACGTGCGGCAGTCTAGGACGCAGGCGGGGCCGTTCACGGCACGGGCGCGGCGAGCGAGAACGTGGTCTCCGAGACCTTGACCTCGATCTGCCCGGCGCTTCCCGTACCGGCGGCCGCGTCGATGGCCGGGCTGGAGCCCTTGAACACCGCCGAGGCGCCCGGTCCGATCGACGGCTGGCGGGGGCTGAAGGTGCACGCGCCGGCCGCGTCGCGCACGAGCACCTGACCGGGCTTGGTGCCCGGAGGGCCGGTCAGCTCGATCCGCACCGGGGGGAACGGCGCGGCGCGATCGGTTGCCGTATTGGCCACGGTGAGCGTCACCGGCAGGTACGACTTCCCGGGCGTCGGTGTCCCGGGACAGTCGGCGGCCGCCCCGGTGGGCGAGCGGTCGCCGACCAGGACCGTGATCCTGTAGCGGTAGCCGTCGGTGGTGGTGAGGTCGGCGGTGTACGAGCGCTCGGCTGCGGTGGTCGGCGTGGTGGCCGGGGCGGCGGCGGATCCGGTCTGGCCGGGAGCCTCTTCAGCCGGCTCGTCGCCGCACGCGGCCAGGAGGGCACCGGCGACCACCCATGCGACCAGCGCCCTTCCCGCTGCCCGCCGCCTTCCGCCGGCCGTTGTCGGCCGGTGGGTGCGGTGGCGGGAGCGGGGAGGGCGCGGTCGGATGCCCGGAGCGTAACTCCGGACTAGGCGGCGTGGGCGGTTTCGTCCTTGCGCGCCGCCCGCACGAGCAGGCCGCCGGCCAGCAGGGCGAGGGCGCCCGCCGCCGTCAGCTCGCCGGTGCTCGACCCGGTGAGGGCCAGGCTGCGACCGGCCGCAGCCGTGGCTGTGGTGGCCGCCGCCGGGCGGGCCGCCGTGGTGGTGCCTCCGCCGCCGGTGCCCGTGCCGGTGGTCGGCGGACGGGTGGTGGCGGTGGTGACCGGAGGACGGGTGGTGGCGGTGGTGGCCGGCGGGCACGGCGCGCCCGAGGCGGTGGAGTCGTTGATGGCGGTGGCGCAGCCGGAGCTGACCGAGCCGTCGACCGCGACGGCGCCGCCCGAGCTGGTGGAGTCGTCGTTGGCCCGGCCGCTGCCGGAGCAGACCGAGTCGTCCGTGGCCACGCAGGTGCCCGACGCGACGGAGTCGTTGACGGCCAGGGCGCCGCCGCTGGTCTGGCTGGTGGGGCTGGCGGTCTGGGCGCCGGCCGGACCGGCCAGCAGGCCGACGGTGCCGGCCAGGCCGGCCACCACAGCGCCGAGCGACGCGGTCGCCCGTCGATTGAATCTCACCATGGGGGAAGTGCTCTCCTCGGTCGTGCGGTTCGGTCTGGCGCCGGTCCTACCCGGGGACGCGACGATCAACCCTCCACCCGACGCCCTATGACGCGCCTATCTGCTGGGAGAGATAGTTGGCCTCGCCCAGCTGGCGGATCAGCTGGAGCTGGGTCTCCAGCCAGTCGGCGTGCTCCTCCTCGCCGGCGAGGATGGTCTCCGCCACCTCCCGACTGCCGTTGTCGCCCACGTCGACGCAGAGGGCGATGCCCCGGTTCAGCCGCTCGATGGCCTCCGTCTCCACCTGGAGGGCCAGGGTCAGCTTCTCGGGGACCGACTCCCCCACCCGGACGCTGCCCAGCCGCTGGAGGTTGGGCACCCCGTCGAGGTAGAGGATGCGGTCGATCAGCTTCTCCGCATCGCCCATCTCGTCGATGGAGTCGGCCCGCACCTTGTCGGCCAGGCGCTGGTACCCCCAGCTGGCCATCATCTTCGAGTCGATGAAGTACTGGTTGATGGCGGTGAGCTCGGCGGTCAGCACCTCGTTGAGGAACTCGAGTACGGCCTCATTGCCTCGCATGCGTCACTCCCGGATTGCGGTGGACAGGTGTCAGGCGGCGGCGGAGTCCGCGGTGGGGCGGGCCTGATCGGTGAGACCGTAGTGGGCCAGGAGCTCCCGTACCGCCGGCAGGCAGCCGCCGCACGCCCCTCCTGCGCCGCACCGGCGGATCACCGTCTCGGAGTCGCACGCGCCGGCCTCGATGGCCTCGCAGATACGGCGGTCGGTGACGGCCCGGCAATGGCAGATGTACACGGTGGGCGGCTAACCGGTGACCAGGAGCTTCTCGGACGCGCCGTCGGCGGATCGCACGACGGTGGGGACGCCGCTGGCCGCCAGGGCGAGCGCAGTTCCCAAGGACACCCGGCGGGCGCTGGGCAGCCGATGTCCCACCCCCATCAGCTCACAGTGGGTGCCGGCGTCGGCGAGGACGATCCGCACCCAGCTGACCCGGCGCATGCCCGTGGCCACTGCCTGGGGCGAGCCAGCCTTTGGAGACCCGATCACACTTCGTAAGGTACTCCTAAGATCGTCCGCCAACAACTTCGGCACGGAAGATCTTCAGGACGCCACAGACGCGGACGACGGCCCGCGGTGAGAAGGAACCACGGGCCGTCGTGTCGCACACGATCGGCCCCGGCTGTGGCAATGGCCGCAGCCGGGGCGTCGAGCGAAGGGCTAGGACTGCACCGGCCGGCGGGAGCCGACCAGGAAGAGCACGCCACCCAGGGCCATGACCACCAGGGCCAGGCCGGCCAGCTCGGCGGTGGAGGAGCCGGTGAGGGCCAGGGCCCGGGCCGGCGTGGCCGTGGCCGTGCCCGCCGGGCGGGCGGTGGTGGCCGTGGGGCCGCCGGGGCCGCCGGGACGGGTGGTGGTGGTGGTGAGGCCGGGGCCGGCCGGCGGGCAGGGGGCGCCCGAGGCGGTGCTGTCGTTGATGGCGGTGGCACAGCCCGAGGCGGTGGAGCCGTCACGGGCCACCGCGCTGCCCGAGGACACCGAGTCGTCGACGGCCGAGCCGCTGCCCGAGCAGGTGGAGTCGCTGGTGGCCACGCAGGTGCCGGAGGCGACGGAGTCGTTGGTGGCCCGGGCCCCGCCGCTGGCGCCGGGGGCGCTGGTGGTCTGGGCGCCGGCCGGGCTGACCGCCAGCCCCAGCACCGCGGCCATGGCGGCCAGGGCGACGCCCAGGGTGGTCCTCACTCGCATCTTGGTCATGTCCATTTTCCTTCTCTTGGTGGGGATGTCGGTCGGGCAGTCAGGCGACTGCGGATGGGTAGAGGTGGTGGTCAGGCGTGGTGGTCAGGCGACGGGCTGGCGGCGCCGGCCCAGGGCCAGGAACACCCCGCCCAGGGCGGTGGCGGCCACCGCGGCGGCGGTGAGGCCGTCGAGGTCGACGCCGGTGCGGGCCAGCTGGGCGGTGGTGGCGGTGCGGGCGGCGGTGGTGGTGCCACCGCCGCCCGGCGTGCCCGGGGTGCCGGGGGTGCCGGGAGGCACGGTGGTGACCACCCGCACCGGGGCGCAGGCCCCCGAGGCGGTGGAGTCGTCGACGGCGGTGGAACAGCCCGAGGCCACCGAGCCCCGACGGGCCACGGCGTCGCCGGAGGCCACCGAGTGGTCCTCGGCGATGCCCCGGCCCGAGGC
>CADCTB010000154.1:0-279 GCA_902805665.1 uncultured Acidimicrobiales bacterium | reverse complement strand
CCGCCGGTGCCGCCGGTGCCGCCGGTGCCGGCCACGGTGGCCGTGCCGGAGGCACTGGGCACCGGGGTGCCCAGTGCCGACAGGATGGCGGTCACGGCTGCGTTGGCGGTGGCGATCCCGGCGGCGCCCGCAGTGGCCCCGGTCGGGGTGGTCGGGGTGGTCGGGGTGGTGGTGCCCGCCGCCGTGCCGGTGCCTGCGGTGGGCGCGGAGGCGCCGGTGCCCGAGACCGGGCTGGTGTCGCTGGCCGAGGTGCTGGGCCCGGTGGTGCCGGTGTTGGTG
>CADCTB010000153.1 GCA_902805665.1 uncultured Acidimicrobiales bacterium | reverse complement strand
CCAAGGCCGGCAAGGCCGCCGCGCCCGTGGCCACGAAGGCCGCCGAGGGCACGGACGACCCCGGCCCCGAGGAGCTCGACAGCGTCGACCCGGCCGAGCTCGACGCCGCCCTGGTCGACCCGGCCGAGGGCGCCGACCCCGACACGGTCGTCGACCCCACGGTCCTCGCCGTCGCCGACCCGGCCATGGCGGCCGCCACCGCCCCGGCCGTCGAGGACGACGAGGAGGAGGACGAGGAGGAGGGCGCGCCCAAGCCCCCCTCGGACGCCGCCCGATCCGGGCAACCGGAACCGCCGGCGCGGACCGGGCCCGTCCCCACCGGACTGGCTCCTCCCACACCGGCGACGCCACAACGCAGCGGGAGCACGATCCCGGCCCGACCCGGCGTTCCACCCACCGCCGCGCCCGCCCCGTCCTCTGCCGTCAGATCCTCCCCCCGCACCTCTCTGCCGATGGCTACCGTCCCGGTCACCACCCCACCGGTCGTCACGAACCCGCCCCCGCCCGGGGAGTCCTCGGGTGGCGTCGCCCCGCGGGACCGCCGGAGCGCGACGTTGACCGGCGCCTCGGTGCTCCCCGGACCAGGCGACCCCGATGGTGCCGGCACCGCTTCCGTGGAGCTGAACCCGGAGAAGGCCGAGTTGTGCCTGACGCTCACTCTCTCGGCCGTTGCCCAGCCCACCGGCATCCACCTTCACCAGGCTCTCCAAGGCCAGACCGGTCCGGTCGTCGTCGAGCTGCCACCGCCGGCCGAGGGCAGTCCGCCGGCTCCCGTCTGCGTTCCCGTATCAAGCGACCTGTCGAAGAAGCTCAGGGACGAGCCGGCGGGGTACTACCTCGAGGTGCACACCCGGGAGTTCCCGGACGGCGCCCTGCGCGGCCAACTGTCGACCTAACCGGCCGGTTTGATCAATCCGTGGCCGTATTCCACCCCCGATTGATCAAACGCCCTACGACCGGAAGTGCTCCCGGGCCAGGCAGAGGGCGATGATGGACTTGCCGTCGACCAGCTCGCCGGAGGCGATCAGGTCGGGGACCCTGTCGAGGGGCACCCGTTCGATGGACATGTGCTGCTCCTCGTGGCCCTGGAACGAGGTGTCGCACGGCGTCAGGTCGGTGGCGAGGAAGAGGAACGAGTGCTCGTCGCAGAAGCCCGGTGAGTTGTAGAACTCCGCCAGCTTGACCATGGAGCCGGCCCGCATGCCGACCTCCTCCTCGAGCTCCCGGTGGGCGGTGAGCTCGACCGGCTCGTCGGTGACGTCGCGCTTGCCGGCCGGGACCTCCAGCAGCTCTCCGTCGATTGCGGCCCGGTACTGGCGGACGAGGACGACGTCGCCGTCGATAACCGGGACGACCACCACCGCGCCCGGGTGGTGGACGACGTCACGCTCGAACTCGTTGCCGTCCGGGTCGACGAAGGTGCCGGTGCCGGCGGAGACGAGCGTGCCCGACCACACGATCCGCTCGTCCAGCTTGCGGAAGCCGGCCAAGGAACTAGACAGCCGTGCAGAAGGTCATAGGTCGGAGGTGTCGAGCTGGAGGAGGTGGGGCGCCCGGCCCTCGGCCCGGGCGACTGCCGCGGCGACGAATGCCTTGAACAGCGGATGTGGCCGGTCTGGCCGGCTCTTGAACTCAGGGTGGGCCTGAGTGCCGATCCAGAAGGGATGGCCGGCCAGCTCGACGAACTCGACGAGGCGGTCGTCGGGCGAGGTGCCCACCGGCATGAGCCCCGCTTCTGCCAACCGGCGGCGGTAGCGGGAGTTGAACTCGTAGCGGTGGCGGTGGCGCTCGTAGACCAGGGGCTCCCCGTACGCGGCCGCCACTTGGGAGCCGGGCTCCAGACGGGCCGGATAGAGGCCGAGGCGCTGGGTGCCTCCGTAGTCGACGATCTCTCTCTGCTCGTCCATGAGGTCGATGACCGGATGGGGCGAATCCGGGTCGAACTCCGAGGAGTTGGCCCCGACCAGGCCGCACACCGTGCGGGCGAACTCGATGACCATGGTCTGCAGGCCCAGGCACAGGCCGAGGCAGGGGATGTCGTGCTCACGGGCGTAGCCGGCGGCGGCGATCTTGCCCTCGATGGCGCGGGGGCCGAATCCTCCGGGGATGACCATCCCGTCGAGGTCGCGCAGGCGGCTCTCGACCATCAGCCCCTCGACCTCTTCAGCGTCGATGTAGTCGATCGAGACATGGGCGCCGGAGGCGAACCCGCCGTGGCGCAGGGCCTCGACCACCGACAGGTAGGCGTCGGGAAGGGCGTACTTGCCGACCAGCCCGATCCGGACGGGGGTGGTGGCCGCTTCGACCCTGCGGACGAGCGCCCGCCAGCTGCTCAGCTCGGGAGGGTGGGTGCCCGCGTCGAGGTGAAGCAGGCTGCACAGGTAGCCGTCGAGGCCCTCGTCGTGGAGGACGAGGGGGATCTCGTAGAGGTTGCGGGCGTCGACCGCACTGACCACCGCCTGCTCGGGGACGTCGCACAGCAACGAGATCTTCCGCTTCACACCCAGGGAGATCGGCCGGTCGCTGCGGCAGACGATGGCGTCGGGCTGGATGCCGCGGGCCCGCAGCTCGGTGACCGAGTGCTGGGTGGGCTTGGTCTTCTGCTCACCGGAAGGGCCGAGGAAGGGCACCAGGGTGACGTGCACGTAGGCGACGTTGTTCCGGCCGACGTCGTTGCGGAACTGGCGGATGGCATCGAGGAACGGGAGGATCTCGATGTCGCCCACGGTGCCGCCGACCTCGGTGATGACCACGTCGACGTCGTCAGTGTCCAGGCGGCGGATGCGTTCCTTGATCTCGTTCGTGATGTGGGGGATGACCTGGACGGTGTCGCCCAGGTAGTCGCCCCGGCGCTCTTTGGCCAGGACCGACGAGTAGATCGAGCCGGTGGTGACGCTCGAGTCGCGATGGAGGTTCTCGTCGATGAAGCGCTCGTAGTGCCCCAGGTCGAGGTCGGTCTCACCGCCGTCCTCGGTGACGAACACCTCGCCGTGCTGGCTGGGGTTCATCGTCCCCGGGTCGACGTTGATGTAGGGGTCGAGCTTCTGCAGGGTGACCCGCAGCCCCCGGCTCTTGAGCAGCCGGCCCAGCGACGCGGCCGTCAGGCCCTTCCCGATGGAGCTTGCGACCCCGCCCGTCACGAAGATGTGTTTCGTCACGGGAGTTCAGCCTATCTCCCACCATGGGCCGTCTCGAGGATATGGCCCCTGACCTGCACGTATGGCGAAGGAGGCACCATGACCATCCGGAACGTCCGTCGCCTGACGAGCACTGGTAGCCGGGGGCGACGGTTGGGCATGCGAACGCAGTCGCCAACGACGAGGTCGGACCCCCAGTTCGAGCCTTTTTACGAGCGACTACCTGTCCATTTACTAGAGCTATCGCACCTATGAATCCCACATAGCGCCGATGCAGCCCATCCCGACTGACGTCATTCCACATTTGCCACCGACGACCATATCGGCGGTTCTACCCCTTCCCCGGCCCGACCGGGGTGCATAAGATGCCTCAGAACCGCGAATCTCACGTCGGACCGACGGAGGCTCGCCTCTGGCTATTGGGGAGGCCATCTGTGTCTGGTGTGGGACGCGCGCTGCAGCGCTCGGGGTCGGTCCAGCAACAGAGCGTTCCAGCCGCACCTGAGCCGCCGGTCGATTTGCTGCAGCTGCTCTGCTGCCCCAGGGACCGCACCGGCCCACTCCGTCGTGACGGCGACGGACTGGCCTGTCCGACGTGCAGTGCTCGCTTCCCCATCCGGGACGGGATCGTCTCGTTCCTCTCCGCGCAGGAGCTCAGCGACCAGGAACACCGGGAGCGTTCCATGCGGGACGAGGAGAGCGTCTGGTACGACCCGATGTTCGAGGGCTATACGAACGCGGTCGAGGTACCAGCTGCAGTACGCCGGGTCGGCGCTGATGG
>CADCTB010000152.1 GCA_902805665.1 uncultured Acidimicrobiales bacterium | reverse complement strand
TCGCCGCCTTCGACCTCGAGAACACCCTCATCGCCTCCAACGTGGTGGAGTCGTACTCCTTCCTGGCGTCCCGGCGGCTCCCCGACGACGAGCGGGCCCGCTTCACCCTGGACATGCTGCGCCAGGGCCCCGGCCTGCTCGCCCTCGACCGCCGGGACCGGGGCGACTTCCTACGCCACTTCTACCGTCGCTACGACGGCGCTCCCGCCGACCGCATCCGCGCCGACGCCTGGGAGCTCTTCAGCCTCCTGCTGAGCAAGTCCTTCCCGGCCGGCATCCGCCGGGTCCGGGAGCACCGGGCCCTCGGCCACCGCACGCTGCTCATCACCGGCGCCCTTGACTTCGTGGTGGAGCCCCTGCGGCCGCTCTTCGACGACGTGGTGTGCGCCCGCCTGGCCGAGCGCGACGGCCTGCTCACCGGCGAGATGATCGACGCCCCACCCACGGGCGAGGCCCGGGCCATCGTCATCGCCGACTACGCCGCCGCCGAGGGCCTTCTGCTGTCGGAGTCGGTGGTCTACGCCGACTCGGCAAGTGACCTTCCCATGCTGGAAGCGGTCGGACATCCGGTGGCCGTCAACGCCGAGCCCAAGCTCGCCGCCATCGCCCGGAAGCGCGGGTGGCACATCGAACAGTGGACCAAGGCCCCGGGGGCGCCGGTGCCCGTCCTGCCGCTGGCGCCCCGTGGGCTGGCCCGGTGAGGGCCCTCCAGTTCCGGCGATCGGTTCCCAAATACGCGGCCGCCATGGTGGCGGGCGGCGTGATGCCCGGGTTCGGCGCCCGGGTGGGGCCGCTGCGCCTGGCCGACGTCGAAGAGCCCGACCTTCCCGGTCCCGACTGGCAGCGCATCCGGCCCCGCCTCGCCGGGATCTGCGGGTCCGACCTGTCGACGATCGACGGGAAGTCGTCGCGGTACTTCGAGCCCATCGTGTCCTTCCCCTTCGTGCCGGGGCACGAGATCGTGGCCGACCGCGACGGCGGCCGGGTGGTCGTCGAGCCGGTTCTGAACTGCATCCCGCGCGGCATCGACCCGCCGTGCTCCTTCTGCGCGACCGGTCTCACCGGAAGCTGCCAGAACATCGCGCTCGGCTCGCTGGAGCCGGGCCTCCAGACCGGCTACTGCGCCGATACCGGTGGGGGGTGGTCGACCGCCATGGTCGCCCACGAGAGCCAGCTTCATCCGGTGCCGGACGACATGAGTGACGAGGCGGCGGTCATGGTGGAGCCTGCGGCCTGCGCCGTCCATGCTGCCTGTCGCCCGGATGTCGACCAGCCCTCGACGGTCGTCGTGCTCGGCGCCGGCACCGTCGGCCTCTGCACCATCGCCGCCGTTCGCACCCACCTTCGTCCCGGCACGCTGATCGCCTCCGCCAAGCACCCCGAGCAGCGGAAGCTCGCCCTCGACCTCGGGGCGGACGTGGTGGTCGAGCCGGGCGAGGTCCGTCGGGCGGTCCGCCGGATGAGCCGGTCGCCGATGGTGGGCGACGGGGTGGGCGAGGGCGCCGAGGTCGTCTTCGACTGTGTGGGCACGGCGGACAGCGTCGACGACGCGCTGGCCATCGTCCGGCCTCGCGAGCAGGTGGTGCTGGTGGGCATGCCGGGTCGGATCTCGGTCGATCTGACCGGCCTCTGGCACAAGGAGATCCGTCTCGTCGGGGCCTACGCCTACGGGCGGGAGAAGACCGGCGAGCGGACTTTCGAACTGGCCTTCGAGCTCGTGGCCCAGGCCGATCTGGGCCGCCTCGTCTCGGCCACCTACTCCCTCGACCGCTACCGTGACGCAATCGACCACGCCGCCCACGCCGGTTCCCGGGGAGCGGTGAAAGTGGTCTTCGATCTACGAGGAGAGCGAAACAGGTGAGCGAGCCTTTGGCGAGCGACCAGGCGAACACAGCGCCCGGCTCGACGGGACGGCTGCCGAAGGCAGAGGTCCGGTGAGCCGCCCGGGTTTTGTTCTAGAGGTCGACCGGTCGACGCCGCCCATCCTCTTCCACCACGGCGAGGGCTTCCGGCTGGAGAAGCTGCCGGCCGGCAGCCGGGTGGTGTACCCCGCCGAGCCGGTGGCGCCGCTGAAGGACCCGGATGCGGCCATCCGCCATGCCCTGCTCAACCCGGTCGGCGACAGCCAGCCCCTGCCGTCGCTGCTGCATTCGGGCATGAAGCTCACCATCGCCATGGACAACCAGGCGGTGCCCCTGCCTCCCATGCAGCGACCCGACAACCGCCAGCGGGTCATCGAGATCGTCCTCGACATGGCGGCGGCCGCCGGCGTCGACGACGTCGAGCTGATCGTGGCCCACGGGCTGCACCGGCGCATGACCGAGCCCGAGCTGCGCCACATCCTGGGCGACCGGATCTACGACTCCTTCGCCCCGCATGGCCTCCTGACCCAGCACGACGCCGAGGACCACGACAACCTGGTGCTCGTCGGTCGGACGGAGCAGGGCGAGCACGTCGAGCTGAACAAGCGGGCCGTCACCAGCGACCTGTTGATCTACGTGAACGTGAACCTCGTGGCCATGGACGGCGGCCACAAGTCGACGATGACCGGCATCTCGTCGTACCGGAGCCTCAAGCACCACCACAACGTCACCGGCATGCAGCACAGCCGGTCGTTCATGGACCCGCCCAACTCGGAGCTGCACAACTCTACGTGGCGCATGGGCCGGCTGCTGGCCGGAGCGGTGAAGATCTTCCAGATCGAGACCACCCTCAACACCGACACCTTTCCCAGCCAGTTCTCCTTCCTGCAGAAGCGGGAGTGGGAGTGGTCGGCCCGCGACCGGGCCGCGTTCCTGGCCACGTCGAAGAGCCTCGACCGGGTGCCTCCCCGCATGGCCCGCAGCATCTTCCACGGCATGAAGTCACCGCAGCGGATGACGAGCGTCCAGGCCGGCGAGGTCGAGGCCGTCCACCAGCTCACCCTTGCCAACCTGCACCGCCAGCACCTCGTGCCGGTGGAGGGACAGGCCGACGTGCTCACCATGGGCCTGCCGTACCTCGGCCCCTACAACGTCAACTCCATCCTCAACCCGCTGCTGGTCATGTGCCTCGGGCTCGGCTACTTCTTCAACCTGTACCGCGGCAAGCCGCTGGTGCGGAAGGGTGGCGTGGTCATCCTGAGCCACCCCACCCGCTGGGAGTTCCACCCCGTCCACCACCCCAGCTACATCGACTTCTTCGAGCAGGTGCTGGCCGAGACCACCGACCCCCTCGAGATCGAGAAGAAGTTCGAAGAGGACTTCGCCACCGATCCCTGGTACATCCACCTGTACCGCAACAGCTACGCCTACCACGGCGTTCACGCCTTCTACATGTGGTACTGGGGCGCGCACGCCCTCCAGCACGTCGGCCAGGTCATCATCGTGGGCGGCGAGCCGCGGGCCGTGCGCCGCTTGGGCTTCAAGCCCGCGTCCACGCTCCGCGACGCCCTGGAGATGGCCGAGGACGTGGTCGGCCGCAACCCGTCGATCACCCACATCCACAACCCCCCGATCTTCCTGGCCGACGTCACGTGAGCGGAGAACGCCGGCCGGGCCTGCCGGCCCAGCCGGAGCGCAGCGCAGGCCCCGCCGGAAGGCCCTCGAGGGCCGGCGTGCGCAGCGACCAGGAGACACGATGAGAGTGCCGGTGAGGGCCCGGTTTCCGCTCGGGAAGCCGAACTGGCCGTCATCGGTGCCCCGGCCGGCGCTCGAGCGCCGTACCGGCGTGGACTACGACACCGACTGGGCCCGGAAGCCTGCCGCCCGCGTGGCGCGGGCCGTGATCGTGGACGACGTGCTCCGCCCGGCACTCCACCTCATCGCCTCCCCCACCGTGCACGGCGAGGACCGCCTCGTGGGGCTGGAGGCCCCGGCCATCTTCGTGGCCAACCACCACAGCCACCTCGACACATCGGTCCTGCTGACCTCGCTGCCGGAGCCGTTCCGCCACAAGGCGGTGGTCGCCGCCGCGGCCGACTACTTCTTCACCACCCGGGCCAAGGGGGCGATGTCCGCCCTGGCCATCGGCGCCATCCCCATGGAGCGGACCAAGGTGGGCCGCCGGTCCGCCGACATGGCCGCCGAGCTGCTCGACGACGGCTGGAACCTCATCATGTTCCCCGAGGGCGGGCGCAGCCCCGACGGATGGGGACGGGCGTTCCGGGGCGGTGCCGCCTACCTGTCCTTGCGCTGCGGGCGGCCGGTCGTCCCCCTGTACATCGAAGGCACGGGCCGCCTGTGGCGGCGGGGCAAGAAGTGGCCGAAGGTGGCCAAGCGGGGCGAGGGCGTGCATCTGGTCTTCGGGTCGCCGGTCTGGCCGGAGGAGGGCGAGGACGCCCGCCGGCTGGCGGCCCGCGTCGAGAACACCGTCGCCGCCCTGGCCGACGAGTGGTCGACCGACTGGTGGTCGGCCCGGCGCCGCGCCGCCACCGGGACCACCCCGGGCCTCACCGGTCCGTCCGGCGGGGCGTGGCGGCGGGCTTGGGCGCTCGACGCCGACGCCTCTTCCCGGTCCGGCCGTCGGGCCTGGCCGTAGCCGGTTCTTTGTCGGCTGAACGACCGCCCCGGTAGCCAGGAGGACAAAGACGGCAGAATGCCGCCGTGCTGCTCGCTCTGACCCGTGCCGAGTACGCCGCCCGATTCGGCATCGCCGCCGCCATTGCCCTGGCCGCCTGGCTGGCGTTGCTCGGCCTGCTGGCGGTGGCCACCCGGGCCCGCACGCCGAGCCCCGGCCCCGAGGCGCTGGAGCTGCCAGGGGAGGAGCCTCCGGCGGTGGTCGCCATGCTCACCGACGACTGGGCAGTGGGCCGTGAAGCGGTGCCCGCGACCCTCATCGACATGGCCGCCCGGAAGATCCTGGCCATCGAGTCGGTGGGGCTCGACCGCTTCGTCGTTCGCCTGCGGCCGGCGTCGGCCAACCCGACAGACCTCGAGCCCTACGAACGGCAGGTGCTGGACCACGTCCGCGGGCTGGCGGCGTCCGATGGCACGGTGCCCTGCGAGGCGCTGACGACAGGCCCGGAAGGAGACTCGAGGAACTGGTGGTCGACCTTCGAGAAGGCGGTCGTGAAGGACGCCCGGGAGCGGGGGCTGTCGCGCAGTCGCTGGAGCCCCTGGATGCTGCTCCTGCTCGGTGCCGCGGCGGTGGTGCCCGCCGCCCTGGCCGCCGCCGCCCTCGTGGCGGTGCCGCCCGAGGACAACGCCGAGGAGGAGAACCCGATCGGCGCCTTCATCGGCCTGACGGCGATGGCGTGGTTCCCGCTCATGGCGGTTCCGGGCAAGCTGCGGGCCGAGCGCGAAACGCCCGCCGGCCGGGAGGCGGCGGCCCGGTGGCTGGGGCTGCGTGAGCACCTGGAGGGCAGCGGAGGGTTCACCGACGCCCCGCCCGCGGCGGTGGCCATCTGGGACCGGTACCTCTCCTACGGGGCGGCCCTGGGCGTGGCGGCCGGAGCCGTCCGGGCCCTTCCCCTCGGCAGCGAGTCCGACAAGATCGCCTGGACCTCCTATGGAGGCGGGTGGCGCATGGTGAAGATCGACTATCCCAAGCGCATCCCCCCGGGCTGGGGTCGCCTGCCCCTCCTCGCCACCGCCATCGGCCTGGCCAGCCTGCTGGGCGGGCTCTTCGTCGCCCGGATCTTCTTCCCGCTCATGGGCGACACCCTGTCGGACCTGTTCGACTCTCTCGACGACGGCTTCGAGCCGCTCGACCTCCTCGCCGTGGTCCTCATCGGGATTCCGACCGCGTTCACCGCCGTGTGGCTCCTCCGGGCCGCGCTGATGCTCCGAGCCGCGGTTCCCGACCTGTTCGTCCGCCAGGAAGTGGAGGGCGTGGTGCTACGGATCCGGCGGGAGGAGAAGTACGCCTACGTGGCTGTCGACGACGGCACCCGCTCGGAGATCAAGGCGTGGATCGTGCCGCCGGCGGTGCTCGACGGCGCTGGCGTCGGCCAGGGCTCGGCGGTGTCGGCGACCGTGAGCCCCCGCCTGGGCCACGTCTCCCGGCTCGAAAAACCACCGGGGGACAACTGACCGTCCTGATGTACATTGGCGCCGCACTCCACCGGGGCAGGGGCAACGGCGCCTCTTCGCTCAAAGACCTTCGACGAGGAAGCGTCCCGGTTCCCCAGCTGTATGACTCTGTCGCCGAGGTGACGCGTGCCCACCAGTCCCATTCGAGAGCTTGACGCCTGCGGTATCGGCTTCGTCGCGCAGAGCTCCGGCCAGGCGTCCCGTGACGTGGTGGCGGCCGCGCTCGGGGGCCTGGCCTGCGTGAAGCACCGGGGGGCAGTGGCGGCCGACGCCCGCTCCTCGGACGGGTCGGGGCTGCTCGTGCCCATCCCCCCCGCCATCTTCGGCGAGCGCCGGGGCTTGGCCATGCTGTTCGTCCGGGGCGACGACCCCCGCACCGCGGTGGAGGAGGCGGCCAAGGCCGAGGGCATCCGCGTCGTCGAGTGGCGGGTGCCGCCCACCGACGAGGCCGTGCTGGGCGAGCTGGCCCGGTCGTCGCAACCGGCGATGCTGCAGGCCGTCCTGGAGGCCGACGGAGTCCCCGACGAGCGGGCCGCCTTTCGCCTGCGCCGGCGCATCGACGCCACCACCACCGGCACCTACGTGGCGTCCTGCTCGTTCCGGACGGTGATCTACAAGGGGCTGATCACCGCCGACGCCCTGGCGGAGTACTGGCTCGACCTGGCCGACGAGCGGTTCGAGGCCGCCTTCGCCGTCTTCCACCAGCGGTTCTCCACCAACACGCTCCCGACCTGGGAGCGGGCCCAGCCGTTCCGGACCCTCTGCCACAACGGTGAGATCAACGCCGTCGCCGGCAACATCAACCGCATGCGGGCCCGGGCCGTCCTCGGCACCGAGGCGGCCGGTCTCGGGCCGGAGGAGCTGTTCCGCCCGGTGGTCGACGGCGAAGACTCCGACTCCGGCCAGCTGGACTCCGTGGTCGAGCTGCTCACCCGGGGCGGGCGCGACATCCGCCACGCCATGGCCATGACCATCCCCGAGGCATGGGAGGGCGAGCGCGACATCTCCTCCGAGGTCAAGGGGTTCTACCGCTACCACGCGTCGCTGATGGAGCCCTGGGACGGGCCGGCCGGTGTCATCTTCACCGACGGCCTCGGCGTGGGCGCCACCCTCGACCGGAACGGCCTGCGCCCTCTGCGCTGGGCGGTGTGCGACGACGGGCTGGTCGTCTGCTGCTCCGAGGCGGGCGCCGTAGACCTCAGCGGGCGGGGCCAGGTCCGCCGCGGCCGGCTGGGCCCGGGCCAGATGCTCTACGTCTCCCCCACCGACGGGGTGATCTACGACGCCGAGAACAAGCTGCAGCTGGCCGCCGGCGCTCCCTACGCCCGCTGGGCCCAGGACGGGCTCCGCCCCAAGCCTGCCGGGCAGCACATCGAGCAGACGCCCGACCCCACTGTCCTCGAGCGACGCCAGGCCATGTTCGGCTACTCACGTGAAGAGCTGGCCATGGTGCTCCGGTCCATGGCCAACGAGGCCAAGGAGCCGACGTACTCGATGGGCGACGACTCGCCCCTCCCCCACCTGGCCGGCCGGCCCCGGCCGATCCACCACTACCTCAGGCAGCGCTTCGCCCAGGTCACGAACCCGCCCATCGACCACCTGCGCGAGCGGCTGGTCATGAGCCTTCGCACCCTGCTCGGCCCCCGCCACCCGATCCTCGGGTCCGGTCCGGAGTCCACCGAGCTGCTGGTGCTGAAGTCGTTCTTCCTCTACCCCTCCGCGATCGTGGGCCTGCTCACGGGGAACGGCGGGACGTTCGGCGCCGGGCACCTCGACGCCACCTTCCCCATCGCCGACGGTCCCGACGGGCTGCTGCGGGCGGTCACCCGCCTGTGCGACGAGGCCGAGACCCTGGTTTCCGAGGGCGCGGGAATCCTGGTCATCGACGACGGTGGCGTGAGCGAGGACCGCGCTCCCGTGCCGGCGCTGCTGGCCACCGGAGCGGTGCACCACCGGCTCGTCAACCGCGGTCTCCGCTCGAACACCAGCCTGGTGATCTCCGCCGACGACGCCCGCGACACCCACTACGTCGCCTGCCTGCTGGGCTACGGCGCCGACGCCATCTGCCCCGGCCTGGCCCTGGAGACCGTCGGCCACGAGGCCGACCAGAACGACTCCGAGCTGACCGGGCCCGACGCCCAGCAGCGGCTCCAGGCCGGGCTCGAGGACGGCGTCCTCAAGATCATGTCGAAGATGGGCATCTCCACCGTCGACTCCTACCGCGGCGCCCAGATCTTCGAGGTGCTGGGCCTCGGACCCGAGGTCGTCGACCTGTGCTTCGCCGGTACCCCCTCGGTGGTCGGCGGCGTGGGTTGGGCCGAGCTGGGCGAGGACGCACTCGGCCGCCATGGCGAGGGCCGGATGGTGGAGGGCGGGTACTACCGGCCCCTCAAGAACAAGGGCGAGTTCCACACCCACAACGACCCGGTGGTGAAGGCCCTCAACGAGATGAAGGCCGCCCACCTGCTCCAAGCCGCCATTCGCGACGGCAACAACGAGCATTACGACCGCTTCGCCGCCCTGGTGAACAGCCGGCAGCCCACCGAGCTCCACGACCTCCTGGAGTTCGTGCCCGCCGGCCCCCCGGTCCCCCTCGACGAGGTGGAACCGGCCGCCGAGATCGTGAAGCGGTTCTCGACGGGCGCGATGTCGCACGGCGCGCTGAGCCGCGAGGCCCACGAGACCCTCACCATGGCCATGAACCTCATCGGCGGCAAGTCCAACTGCGGCGAAGGCGGGGAGAGTCACGCCCGGTTCATGACCCGGGGCCACCCGACCGCCGACAAGAACAGCCGCATCAAGCAGATCGCGTCCGGCCGCTTCGGCGTGACCCCCGAGTACTGCGCCTTCGCCGACGAGCTCAACATCAAGATGGCCCAGGGATCCAAGCCGGGCGAGGGGGGCCAGATCCCGGGCAACAAGGTGTCGGAGGAGATCGCCGCCCTGCGCCACACCCAGCCGGGCATCGGCCTCATCTCCCCGCCTCCCCACCACGACATCTACTCCATCGAGGACCTGGCCCAGCTCATCTACGACCTCAAGCAGGTGAACCGGCTGGCCGAGGTGTCGGTGAAGCTGGTCGCCGAGGACAACGTGGGCACGATCGCCGCCGGTGTGGCCAAGGCCCTGGCCGAGGTGATCCACATCTCGGGCGCCAACGGCGGCACGGGCGCCTCTCCCCTGAGCTCCATCAAGTACGCCGGCCTCCCATGGGAGCTGGGCGTGGCTGAGACTCAGCGCGCCCTCATGGACAACGGCCTCCGCGACCGCGTGCGACTCCGGATGGACGGCGGGCTCATGACCGGGCGCGACGTGCTGATGGCCGCCTTCCTGGGAGCGGACGAGTACTCCTTCGGCACCGCGGCCATGATCGCCGAGGGCTGCATCATGCTCCGGGCCTGCCACAAGGACACCTGCACCACCGGCATCGCCACCCAGCGGCCCCACTTGCGGGCCAAGTTCGCCGGCACACCCGAAGGCGTGGCCGCCTACATGCTCTTCATCGCCGAGGAGATGCGCCGGGAGCTGGCCGCCCTCGGCCTGCGCACGCTCGACGATGCCATCGGCCGGGTGGAGTGCCTGCGTCAGCGGGCGCTTGGCGACATCCGCCCCGACAGCATGGATCTGTCACCGCTGATCACCCCGCCCGACGACCTCGACGCGCCCCGCCACTTCGTTCGCCCCGTCGACCTGCAACGGCCCCGTTCGGCGCTGGGTGACCGGCTGGAGGCCGACGCCTACCGGGCCATCTGGGACGGCGAGGACATCGAGCTCGAGTACGAGATCTGCAACTCCGACCGCACGGTGGGGGCGGCCCTGTCGGGCGCGCTGGCCCTCGAGTTCGGTTCGACGCCCCCTCCGGGCTCGGCGGTGGTGTGCTTCACCGGCTCCGCCGGCCAGAGCTTCGGCGCCTTCCTGGGCCACGGCATCGAGTTCGAGCTGACCGGCGAAGCCAACGACTACGTGGGCAAGGCGATGGCCGGCGGCCGCATCGTGATCAGGCCACCGGCCAACACGGTCATTCCGTTGCCCGGAGCAGGAGGCAATCCGGTCCTGGCCGGCAACACCTGTCTGTACGGCGCCACCGGCGGCGAGCTGTACATCGCCGGCTCGGCGGGCGAGCGGTTCGGGGTCCGCAACTCGGGGGCCAATGCGGTCGTCGAAGGAGTGGGCGACCATGCGTGCGAGTACATGACCGGCGGGACCGTGGTGGTCCTGGGCCCGGTGGGATACAACCTGGGCGCAGGCATGACCGGCGGGCGAGCCTACGTGTGGGACCCCAGCTCGCAGCTCACCACCAGGCTCAACACCGCGCTGGTGGAGGCGGCCCGGCCCGACGCCGAGTCGCTCGAAGAGTTCCGCTGGATGCTCGAGCGCCACCAGGAGCTCACGGGCTCGGCCCAGGCCGCCCGCCTGCTCGACGACTGGATCTCCACGGTCGCCCACAGCTGGCTGGTGGCGCCGGTGGACCACATCCGCCGCATGGAGGCCCAGCAGGCCACCCGGGTGGCGGCCAGCGCATAGCGCAGCTCCTCACCCGGCGGCTTCGCGCCTCCGGCGGGCGGCCATGGCCGCCAGGGCCACGCCCGAAACCGTTCCCGCCGCCAGCCGGCGGTGCATGCTGAGCTGGCTCTGGATGCTCCGGGGCTTGGCCTTGGCGTCGAAGATGCCGTGGGCCCCATGGGCCCCCGGGACGGGCTTGTCGAGGTTGTCAAGCCGGTCGGGAGAAACCGGCTGGTCGGTCTGCTGGGCCTCGAAGTTCGTGCGGGCCAGGTAGCGGTCGAGCAGACCGGGCACGAACAGGTTGGCGCCGATCGCCCCCACGGTGGGATAGCCGACCCAGTACTCACGGCGGGGATGGTCGGCCGCCCACACGATGGCCCGGGCCGCGACTTCGGGCTGGTAGATGGGCGGCACGGGCTGAGGATGGAACGGCAGGCGGCTGCGGACCCATCCGAACTGCGGGGTGTTGAGCGCAGGCATGTGGACGCTCGTCACCCGTATACCGCTCCTGTCGTGCCGCAGCTCACAGCGCAGGGAGTCCACGAAGCCGCGGATGGCGAACTTCGACGCGCAGTAGCTGGCCTGAAGGGGGATCGCCCGGTAGGCCAGGGCCGACCCGACCTGGACGATCGTGCCGCGGTCACGGGTGCGCATGCGGCGGAGCGCGGCCAGGATGCCGTTCACGCTGCCCAGATAGGTGACCTCGATGACCCGGCGGACCTCGTCGGCCTGCAGCTCGTGGACCGGCGAAAAGACCGACGTCATCGCGCTGTTCACCCACACGTCGATGGGACCGAGAGTCTCCTCTATGCGGGTCGCCGCTTCCTCGACGGCCGCCGCGTCGGCCACGTCGGCAGGGATGGCGAGGCAGCGCACCCCTGCGCCCTCGACCTCCCGCTGCGCCTGGGCCAGCCGCTCCTCGCCCCGGGCCAGCAATGCCACGTGGGCGCCCTTGTGGGCGAAGGCCCGCGCCGCGGCCCGACCGGCCCCGGCCGAGCCGCCCGTGATCACCACCACCCGCCTGTCGGTCAACGCGCCATCTCCATGCCTGCCTCCGTCCGTGATGTGTCGTGGTGCGGCCAGCGCAGCCGCAGGTACCTGACGATCCGCCAAACCCAGAGGGCCGCCCCACCGAAGCGTGCTTTCAGTGTGGCCGCGTCCAGCACGTACATGGCTCGCGCCGCCTCGGCGTGCGACCACACGAGCGGGGTGTTGCCGAGCATCTCCCCCGTGTCGGGATCGATCTCCTCGGACATGAGGCGGGGAAGCACGGCGCACAGCTCGTCGGCCCGCCGGTGGGCTTCTTCGACCTGGCCGACCGTGGCCAGCGCCGACACCGCCCACCAGCACACCGGCAGGAACGCGCCCTCCCTGCCCTGGAAGCCGTCGTCGCCGCCCGGGAGGTAGCGGTACAGGAACGGCCCTGAGCCCAGGCGGTCGATGGTGGCCCGCACGAGCCGGGCCGCCCTCGGATCGCGTGGCGACAGCATGCCGAACACCACGGCCATCAACGCCGACGCATCGGGCTCCGGCTTGCCGTCGTATGCCTGCGGGAGGCCGCCGTCGGGCAGGATGGCGCCGAGCACGCGCTCGCGCAGGTCGTCTCGAGTTTGCTTCCAGTGGCGGCGGTGAGCACGGGGCCGCCAACCCCGTGCGATCCAGATCGCCCGGTCGAGACATATCCACCGTCCGATGTCGGCGCTCACCAGGTCGCGAGGTTGCCGGAGCTCCCAGATGCCGCTGGTCGGTCCCCGTTCCGCCGATGCGGCCCGCTCGGCCGCAGCCTCGACCAGGCGCCACGTCTCGTCGTCCAGACTGCCGCCGGTCTGCAGGTACACGGAGATTCCCTCGAGGAGCAGGCCGAGCGAGTCGTGCTGGACCTGGTCGACGGCGTCGTTGCCCACCCGGACCGGCTGCGAGCCGGCCCAGCCGGCCACGCCGTCGACTTCACGCTCCTTCGGTACCCGTCCCCCACGGACGTCGGTCAGCGGCGTGGCGGGGGCCCTGCCGTCCTCTGCCAGGCTCAGCACGAAACGCAGATAGCGGTCGGCCGCCGCTCGCTTGCCGAGCAATGCCCCGACGGAAATACCGAGGGACGCGTCACGTAGCCAGCTGTAGCGGTAGTCGAACTGCCGGTCGGCGCCGGGCGCCTCGGGCAGTGATGTGGTCGGCGCGGCCACGACCGCGCCCGTCGGCCGGTACGTGCACGCCTTCAGGACCGCCAGGGCGTCGGCCGCCCGCTCGGGATGGTGGCGGGGCAGCCGGGCCTGATCCTGCGTGTCCCGGCTCTCCGCTTCCAGCGCGTGGAGCCGACGGGCCAGCCGCTCCCCGTCGGCTTCGGGGGGATCGACGTCGACTGCGATCACCAGCGCGGCCCAGCCACCTCTTGGCGCGTGCAGCCTGGTCGTGAGCCACGGTCCGTCGGCCGACGACACGCCGCCGGAGACGGTGACGATCGCTCCGGCGAGACGGCAGTAGCCGGCACCATGCCAATCGCCCCACGGCCGGTCGAAGCCACCCAGTGCCAGCTCGTGGATGATGTCCAATTCGGCGTCCGCACACCGGATGATGCGGACAAGACCCTCCTCCACCAGCGCGTCCCGGCACTCGACCGTCGAGCCGTTTCGACGCAGGACCGTCCGGACCACTGGACCGGTGGGCGCCTCCGACCGATCGACCTGCTCGACATCGGGCCAGCGGGCCGCGGCCCCGGTGGGGTCGAGGAGCGACCAGAGCAGCGGGCGTGAGTCCACTTCGGGCCCGCACCACCAGTCGACCTCGGCGGCTGCTCCGACCAGGGCAGTGGAGCGGCCGTTGCTCATCAGGCGGTGGCCCCCGAGTGCAGGCCGGTGCTGCGTTGCGTGGGTCAGGATCGCCGGCCGCGGATGTAGCCCCAGGCGGTCCGCGCCTCGGGGACGACCTGGGGGACCATCGCGGCGCTGAGGCCCGCCGCCAGTACGCACCACGAACAGAACCGGCGGTGCTTCGAGCCCTGTTCCACCGTGAGGTACAGGGCCGATGCCGTGTCCAGCGCGACCTTGGCCGCCAGGGCCAGGGGGATCCACGGCCGCTCCTGGGCTCGGTGGGCCGATCCCATTCCGGCCAGCACGAGGGTGCCCGCATAGCTGGCCAGGCCGAGGGCCGCGTCGGGCGTCTTGAGGTATTGGTATGCCTCCCCGGATGCGTCGACCTTGTCGGCGTCGAAGAGACCGATGGGCGGCTCGGGCAGGTGCTTCACGAGGCCCATCTGGTAGGCCGCGACGACACCCATCGAACCGGCGGCCCCCAGCGCCATCGCGCTCACCCGCCGGCGGCGGCGAAGGTCGGCTCCGGTGCCCAGCCGCAGGTCGGCGCTGACCCGCTCGGCCGCCGGGCTGCTCGACCGTCCGATCCCGTCCCCCGAGGAGCGTGCAGGTCCGGGCATGGCTCCCTCGTGCGGGGTCAGCGGCGGGTCCCCTTGACCGAACCGGTGATGTCCCCTTCCCCACCCGTGTCGATGCCGCAAACCAGCACCCGCCGGCCCTTCTCCCACGCAGATTCCTGGGGCACGATCTCGAAGTCCTTCAGCTTGGACTGCTCGAGCGGTATGCCGAGGTAGTCGGTGAGGGGCTGGCCGAGGCAGGCGTCGGCGGCGAACTGCACGAGCACGTCCTTGCCCGGGTACGGCTCGTCGGGGCCCGCCGGGTGGGTCACCAGGAAGAAGATCTCCGAGTTGTGGGGCTCCGAGCACGGTTCCACCTTTATGCCCCGCACCTCGTTCGACGAGGAGGAGTCGAAGCAGTCCCCCACCTTGAGCTTGGAGTAGTCCACGCCTTCGTCCCGCAGCAGCGAGTAGGCGACGATGGCCGCGACCGCCACGATGGCGATCAGGAGGATGGCCAGGATCAACCGGCGGGGGCCGCGACGGGGCTTCTTCTCCGGTGCCGGGGCCGCAGCAGGTGTCGGGGCGGTGATGACCCCGGTGGGCGGCAGCGGGGGCCGCGAAGGTGGCGTCGGCTCCGGAAGCTCAGTCGTGGGCGCCGGATCAGGCGTGGTCGTGGTCGGGGACGGCGCCGATGCGATGACCACGGTGTCGTCGTCGAGGACCTCGGGCGGCGCCCAGGCTGCGTCCTCGTCCTCGTCCTCGTCCTCGTCCTCGGTCTCCAGCTCCTCGTCGAGATCTTCGTCGTCAACCGGCGCCGGGGACACCAGGACCCGGGTGACCGGTTCGTCGGGGGCGGGCGGGGCCGGGCTGGGGCGCGGGGGCGCGGGCGCCTGTGCGGCCGGAGCGTTTCCAGCTTCGAGGCTCATCGCCGCGGCGCGTAGGACGGCGCGTATCCGGGCCTGGGGGTCTTCCCGGACCGGTTCGGCGGTGGGCTCGTCCCAGTCGTCGTCGAAGGTCTGCTCGGCGGCCAGCCGCAAGGGCGGCGGCTCCTTCTTGCGGGGGGCCAGGATGGCGCCCGCGTTCGGAGCGGGAGGCGCCTTCCTGGCGGTTCCGGCCTTCCTGGCGGTTCCGGCCTTCTCGGTGGTGGACGCCTTCTTGGTAGTCACCGCCTTGTTGGCGGTCACCGCCTTCTTGGCCGGAGCCGCCTTCCTCGTCACCGGGGCAGCGGCGGCCTTCCTGGTCGCCGGCGTCCCGGCGACGGCCTTCCTGGTCGCCGGCGTCCCGGCGACGGCCTTCCTGGCTCCCGCCTTCTTGGTGGCGGCCGGCTGGGCCGGGGCGCCGGCGGCGCTGGACCGCTTCACGGTCGCCTTCCTGGCCCCCTTTGCCGCCGTGGCCTTGGTCGTGCGCCGCGCTGTTGCGTCGTCGTCTGCCATGTCCTCCTCCAGAGCGGTCGGTCGCCAGGCCTCCTCCGGCACGCCGTCAGGCCGTGCGGTCCCGTGCGCAGACCAGCATAGGGTGCGGTCGGTCAGGCCCCGGAAGGACGCGGACGTGGTACGGCTCGTCTCGGTGCGACAATGACTGACCGAGAGGAGGCAGGCCATCACCATCACCGCCAGTACCCCAGTTGAGCTGGTCCAGCGGCTGTACGCGGAGCTGGACGACCGGGTGGCGGTCGGCCGTCGCCTCCTGGGCCGTCCGCTGACCCTGGCCGAGAAGGTCCTGGTCGCCCATCTGGCTGATCCGGGCGTCGAGCCCCCGGTCAGGGGCCGGTCCTATGTCGAGCTGCGGCCCGACCGGGTGGCCATGCAGGACGCCACCGCCCAGATGGCCGTCCTCCAGTTCATGACCGCCGGCCTGCCCACCGTGCAGGTGCCGACCACCATCCACTGTGACCACCTGATCCTGGCCCAGGACGGCGCCGCGGCCGACCTGGCCGTAGCCGAGGACGTGAACCGCGAGGTCTATGACTTCCTCTGCACCGCGTCGCAGCGGTACGGCATCGGCTTCTGGAAGCCCGGCGCCGGGATCATCCACCAGATCGTCCTCGAGCGGTACGCCTTCCCGGGCGGGATGATCATCGGCACCGACAGCCACACCCCCAACGCCGGCGGCCTGAGCACCATCGCCATCGGTGTGGGCGGAGCCGATGCGGTCGACGTGATGACCGGTGGCACGTTCGGGCTGCGCTGGCCCCGCCTCATCGGCATCCACCTCACCGGCGCCCTGTCGGGGTGGGCGGCGCCGAAGGACGTGATCCTGAAGGTCGCCGAGGTGCTCACCGTGCGCGGCGGCACCGGGGCCATCGTCGAGTACTTCGGGCCCGGAACGGCGGCCATCAGCGCCACCGGGAAGGCCACCATCTGCAACATGGGCGCCGAGATCGGCGCCACCACGTCGATCTTCCCCTACGACGACCGGTCGCGGGCGTACATGACCGCCACGGGCCGGGCCGCACTGGCCGAGGCGGCCGACGCGGTGGCCGTCCACCTGCGAGCGGACGACGAGGTCCTGGCCGACCCGGCCTCGTTCTTCGACGAGCTCATCGAGATCGACCTCTCCGCCCTCGAGCCTCACGTGGTCGGCCCCCACACGCCCGACCTGGGCCGCGCCGTCTCCACCCTCGGTTCCGAGGCCAGGGAGCAGGGCTGGCCACTGGAGCTGTCCCAGGCCCTGGTGGGCTCGTGCACCAACTCGTCGTACGAGGACATCAGCCGGGCCGCCAGCGTGGCCCGCCAGGCCACGGCCCGCGGCCTGAAGGTCCGGACCCCTCTTCTGGTCACGCCCGGATCCGACTCGGTACGGGCCACTGTGGAGCGCGACGGGCTGCTGGGCGACCTCGAAGCGGTCGGCGCCACGGTGCTGGCCAACGCGTGTGGCCCGTGCATCGGCCAGTGGGCCCGGTCCGACGTGGTCAAGGGCCAGACCAACTCCATCATCACCTCGTTCAACCGCAACTTCCCGAAGCGCAACGACGGCAACGCGGAGACCCTTGCCTTTATCGCGTCGCCTGAGACGACCGTGGCCTACGCCCTGGCCGGCACGCTCGATTTCAACCCGTTGACCGACCCCATCGGGGAGGACCCTCTCGAGGAGCCCGAGGGCGCGGAGCTGCCGAGGGGCGGTTTCGCGGCGGGCGACGCCGGGTTCGTCGCTCCCCGGGAGGACGGAGCCGCGGTGGAGGTGGTGATCGACCCGGCCAGCAGCCGGCTCCAGCGCCTGGAACCCTTCCCCCCGAACACCGACGACGTCCTCCCCGAGCTCCGGGTGCTCCTCAAGGCCCGCGGCAAGTGCACGACCGACCACATCTCCGCCGCCGGCAAGTGGCTGCGCTTCCGCGGCCACCTGGAGAACATCAGCGCCAACCTCTACGCGGCGGCCACCAACGCGTTCACCGGTGAGTCGGGCGTGGGCTGGTGCGAGGTCCACGGGACCCGGGAGCCGTTCCCCGAGGTGGCGCGCCACTACAGGGAGGCCGGTCTGGCCTGGGTGGCGGTGGGTGACGAGAACTACGGCGAGGGGTCGTCACGGGAGCACGCGGCGATGGAGCCGCGGTTCATGGGCGGCAAAGCGGTCATCGTGCGGTCGTTCGCCCGCATCGCGGAGACGAACCTGAAGAAGCAGGGGGTCCTGCCCCTGGTCTTCTCCGACCCGGCCACCTATGACGAGGTCGGCGAGCTGGATCGGATCTCGATCCTGGGCCTCGACACCCTCGCCCCGGACCAGCCCGTGGCCTGCCGGCTCCACCGTCCCGACGGCTCCACGCTCGACTTCACGTGCACCCACACCCTCAGCGAAGAGCACATCGCGTGGTACCGGGCGGGGAGCGCCCTCAACCTCATCCGGCAGCACTTCGGACGCTGATCTCGGGCCCGGGAACCGGTAGGTGCGACCTCAACCGCTACACTGACTGGCGATGGCACGGAACAACGACCGCGACCGCGGCAAGAAGCGAACGCCGGTCCGAGACACAAATCGACGCGGCAAGCCCAAGGTTTGCGTCTTCTGCCGCGACCACGTCACCTTCGTGGACTACAAGGACGTCAACGTCCTGCGCCGGTTCATCAGCGACCGGGCCAAGATCAAGGCCCGCCGCACCACCGGCACGTGCCTGCAGCACCAGCGCGACGTCGCCGTCGCCATCAAGACGGCCCGTGAGGTCGCCCTGCTGCCGTACACCCAGCGCACGGTGAGCGACAAGGCCGGCGGTCGTGACGGTCGAGGCGGAGGCCGTGGCGGACCGCGTGGGCCCCGGCCCGACGCCGCCCGTGACGCCGACAACGGCGCCGCCGCTCCCGACGCGGCACCCGACGCCGAGGCCGCCGGCGACGATGTCGCCGCTGACGACCTCGCCGTTCCCGCTTACAGCGAGTAGCCACACCGGCTGATCCCAGGCCGGTGCTCCGCCTGGCCCGTAGCTGCCTGGTGGTGCTGGTCGGGCCGTCGGCGAGCGGCAAGTCCACGTGGGCCGAGGAGTGGTTCCCGGCGGAGCAGGTCGTCTCCGCCGACCGGCTCCGAGCGCTCGTGGGCGAGGGGGAGCACGACCAGCGGGCGGGTACCGACGCGTTCGCCGTCCTCGACCTGGTGCTGGAGCGCCGGCTGCGCCGCGGGCTGCTGACGGTCGTCGACACGCTGGGCCTCGAGCGCGAGCGCCGTCGGAGTTACGTCGCCCTGGCCCGGCGCCACGGCGTGCCGGTGGTGGCCGTGGCCTTCGACGACGTTCCTGCGGCCGAGTGCCGGGCCCGGAACGCCCAGCGGGCCCGGCCGGTGCCCCCCAAGGTTCTGGCCGGCCAGCTCGGCCGGTGGGCCGCGGTGCGCGAAGAGCTGGCCGACGACGGCTTCGACGCCGTCCACTCCCCTGGCCCCGTGCGCATCGTGCACCCGGAGCTTCTTCCGGCGCCCGCCGCCGCCATCCGTCAACAGGAGGACCCCATGGCCCTGTCGTTCGGCCTGCAGATCGCCACGTTCGACTGGCCAGGCGGTCCGGTGGAGATCGGCGCCCGGCTGGCCTCGGTGGCCCGGGCCGCCGAGGACGCCGGATTCACCAGCCTGTGGGTGATGGACCACTTCATCCAGATCCCCCAGGTGGGCCGGCACTGGGACAACATGCTCGACAGCTGGACGACCCTCGGGTTCCTCGCCGGGCACACCAGCCGGGCCACGCTCGGCACACTGGTGACGGGCATCACCTACCGGAACGTCGGTCACCTGGCCAAGATCGTCGCCACGCTCGACGTCCTCTCGGGGGGTCGGGCCGTCTGCGGCATCGGCGCCGGTTGGTTCGAGCGCGAGCACAAGGCCTACGGCTTCGACTTCCCGCCCCGACGCCGGCGGTTCGAGATGCTCGAGGACGCCCTGCAGGTCCTGCCGCTGATGTGGGGGCCGGGGGCGCCGCCGTTCGAGGGCAAGGTCGTCACCGTGTCAGAAGCCCTCTGTTACCCGCGACCGGTGCAGGAGCGCATACCGATCCTCGTCGGCGGCTCGGGTGAGCGGCGGACCTTGCGGCTGGTGGCCCAGTACGCCGACGCGTGCAACCTCTTCGGCGACGCCGCCACTGTCCGTCACAAGGTGGAGGTGCTGCGTGCCCACTGCGCCGACGTCGGCCGCGACCCCGCGGCGGTAGAAGTGACCCACCTGGCCTCGGCGCTCGTGAGCGACGACGCGGGCGCCGCCCTTCAGGCCCGGGCCGTCGCCGGCACGGTCGAGGAGCACATCGGCCGCTACCGGGAGCTGGCCGAGGCCGGCGTCCAGACCGAGATGGTGCGCCTGGACACCCTCGACGAGGAGTCGATCGCCGGTTTCGCCCCGGTCGTCGCCGCCTTCCAGTCCTAGCCGAGCGCTTGGGCCAGGTCCTCCAGCAGGTCGTCGACGTCCTCGATGCCCACGGAGAGCCGGACCAGGCCGGGGTCGGCGGCCAGAGGCGTGCCGGCCAGGCTGGCGTGGCTCATGCGGGCGGGGTAGCCGATGAGCGATTCCACGCCGCCCAGCGATTCGCCCAGGGTGAACAACCGGGTCCGGGCCACGAAGGCGGCCGCCGCCTCCTCACCTCCGTGCAGCACACAAGCCACCATCCCACCGAAGCCGCCGTGCATCTGGCGGGCGGCGAGGGCGTGGCCCGGGTCGTCGGCCAGACCGGGATAGCGGACCTGGGCCATCGCCGGATGGGATCGCAGGAAGGCGGCCACCGCGAGGGCGTTCGAGCAGTGGCGGTCCATGCGGACGGCGAGCGTCTTCACGCCTCGTAGGACCAGGAAGGTGTCGAACGGGCCGGGCACCGAACCGGCGGCGTTGCGGACCAGGGTCAGGGCGGCGGCCAGGGCGTCGTCGTCGGTAGCGACGAACCCTCCGATCACGTCGGAATGGCCGCCCAGGTACTTGCTCGTGGAGTGGACGACGAGGTGGGCGCCCAGCTCGAGCGGGCGCTGCAGCCACGGAGTGGCGAAGGTGTTGTCGACCGCGCACCAGGCTCCCCGCTCCCGAGCCATGGCGGCGAGGGCGGCGATGTCGACCACGCCCAGGCCCGGGTTGGTGGGCGACTCCACCCACAACAGCCGGGTCCGGTCGGTCCACGCCGCCGCGACTGCGTCCAGGTCGGCCAGGTCGACGGGACTGAAGGAGGCCTGGTGGACCTGGGTCAGCAGCCGGTGGGTGCCGCCGTAGCCGTCCGCGTTGACCAGGATGTGGTCACCCGGATCGAGCTGGCGGACGACGGTGTCGACTGCGGCCATGCCGCTGGCGAAGGCCAGCCCGTGGGCCGCCCCCTCCAGAGAGGCCAGGCACGTCTCGAGCGCTGTCCGGGTGGGGTTCGACACCCGGGCGTAGGAGTAGCCGCGGTCGCCCCCCAGCCCGTCGTGGGCGAAGGTCGACGTCTGGTAGATGGGCGTGGTCACTGCGCCCGTGGCCGGATCGGGCTCCTGCCCGGCGTGGATGGCCCGGGTGGAGAAACCGGAGGTCAGGCGCTAACTCTGCTGCAGCTCGGTGATGCGGGCGTCGATGCGCTTGCGCTCGGCCAGCAGGGCCTCGCGCTCCTCGTCCTCCGACTCGATGACGGCGATGATCCGCTGGACGGCGTCGCGCACCGGCTGGGCCTCGCCCTCGAAGAGCTGGCCGCCCCGGCGGTCGCACTTCGGCACGTCGGCGTCCCACGGGACGACCGCGGCCAGCGGCACGCCGTACTCCTCGGAGAGGCGGTCGAACAACTCGAAGTCGCGCTCGCCCTTGGCCTTGTTGCCCACGCCGTAGATGCGGGGGATGCCGAGCTCACGGGCGAGGGGGACGGTGCGCCCGGCCGTCATGACCGACTTGTGGGTGGGCTCCATGACCATCAGGAGCACGTCGGCGTACGCCAGGGTGCCGCCGGAGCGGCTGAGGTGCTCCAGGCCGGCCTCCATGTCGACGAGGGTGACGTCGGCCTCCTCCTCGATGGCCGTACCGAGCAGGCTGCGGACCATGTAGTGGTCGGCACAGCTGCAGCCGGCCCCGGCTTGGTCGACGCGCATGGCGTGCAGCAGGGTGACGCCCGAAGGGGTGGGGAGGCCGTACTCCTTGATCAGGGCGCCGGGGGACAGCGTGCCATCGCCCAGGCCGACCACCAGCTTGCGGGGGACCAGCGGGGCTTCGTTCGCCGTCTTCTCGTCGAGCCCGAGACTCATGGCCAGATTGGGGTTCGAGTCGGTGTCGACCGCCAGGACCTTCTTGCCGCGCGCCACGTAGGCCTGGCACAGCAGTCCGGACAGCGAGGTCTTGCCTACCCCGCCCTTGCCCACGACCCCGATCTTCATGCGATCTCCCTTTCCTGGTGGCACCCCTAGTCTGCCAACAACGCGAGGGTTACGCCGCCTTCCCGAACGTCGTCTCTCAGATGACGTCGCGGCGACGGGTGACCCGACGCCGGCTGACGGGTGCGGGATCGACTTCGTCGACGTAGCCGTCCTCGACCACGGTCGTCCGGCGCCCACCGCCGTACCAGCCGCCACCGCCGCCGTTCAGGATCAGCATGGTCACGGCCAGGCCGATCACGCCGACGACCATCAGGATCACGCCGATCGTGTTCAGGTCGATCCCCCCCGAGGAGACGTTGACCGCAAACGCGAGGATCGCGCCGAGTGCGATCAGAAAAATGCTGACGCCGATGCCCATCAAATCCCTCCGAACTCGTGTGTGTCTGGAGCGGTACGTACCCAGACGCATGGCCGGTTACCCGCTCGGAACACCTGCTCAGGTATGCTGGAAGCGCGACGGGGTGCATTGGGCACCTCGAGTCGGGGCCTTTCCTTCCTCCTGAGCACCGGGTTCACAGATGCCCGGGCGACGAGTTGGCGGGTTCGGCCCGCCACCTTCGAGAACTCAGGAGCACATCATCGCAACCAAATCCTTCGCCGCGCTCGGCGTGGCGCCCGATCTCTCGGCCGCCCTGGCCGCCGCCGGCATCACGTCGCCCTTCCCTATCCAGAGCCTGACCATTCCCGACGCCCTTGCCGGGCGCGACGTCTGCGGCAAGGCCGAGACCGGCTCGGGCAAGACCCTGGCTTTCGGGCTCCCGGTCATCATGCGCACCACCGAGGCCAAGCCCCACCGGCCCAAGGCCCTCATCCTCGTCCCCACCCGTGAGCTGGCCCATCAGGTCCAGGAGGTGCTCACCCCCCTTGCCGCCTCACGTGGCCTGAGCCTCAGCGCCGTCTACGGCGGCGCCCCCATGGACCGCCAGGTGAAGGCCCTGAAGCGCGGCGTGGAGATCGTCGTGGCCACCCCCGGCCGGCTGATCGACCTCGGTGACCGGGGCGACATCTCGATGTCCGACGTGGAGATGCTCGTCCTCGACGAGGCCGACCGCATGGTCGACATGGGCTTCCTCCCCCAGGTCGAGTGGGTGCTGCGCCGGCTTCCCGAGTCGCACCAGACCCTGCTGTTCTCGGCCACGCTCGACCGCGACGTCGACCACCTGGTCCAGACCTACGTCCGGAACCCGGCCCGCCACGAGGTCATGTCCGAGGCCCCGACGGTCGAGAGCATGGAGCACCGCTTCCTCAAGGTCCACCAGATGGACAAGGTCAAGGTGGCCTCCGCCATCGCCCAGGGCGTGTTCCGCACCTTGGTGTTCGTCCGCACCAAGCGGGGCGCCGACCGGCTGGTGCTCCAGATGCGCAAGGAAGGGGTCAAGGCCGAGGTGCTGCACGGCGACCTGACCCAGAGCGCCCGCCAGCGGGCCCTGCAGAAGTTCATCGCCGGCGACGTGGGCATCCTGGTCGCCACCGACGTGGCCGCCCGTGGCCTCGACATCGACGGCGTCGACGTGGTCGTCCACTACGACCCGCCCGAGGACCACAAGGCCTACCTCCACCGTTCCGGCCGCACCGCCCGCGCCGGCGAGACGGGCGTGGCCGTCAGCCTGCTCCTGTGGGACCAGGTCGCGGAGGCCGAGAAGCTGCGCAAGCGACTGGGCATCCGCCAGCCCCTCGTCGAAGCGTTCTCGAACGACGTGCGGCTGCGCACACTGGCCGCCGACGTGTGGGGCCCGCTCGACGAGGCGGCCACCGGCACCGAGAGCACCGCAGTCCAAGCCACCCATACCATCGCCCGCCGCATGGGCGGCGGGGCGGGCCGGCGTCGACGCCGCTGAACATCGCCGCCGACGTCTCTTGACGAACCCTTGACGGCGGAGACCAGTTCGATATGCTCCCCGCCATGCTTGCGGAAGTTTCAGACGGGATAGTCGCCCTGGTCATCTTCGCCATCCTGCTGGTGGGCGTCGTCGTGGCCGTGTCCATGGGCAAGGGTAAGTAGCCAGCCCCTCTCGCCAGGAATCTGCCAGCCCGTTCGTCGGGCGTCTCAAGTGGGGCGTTCCCGCGGTCGATAGCTACGGGCATGATCGACTTCGACTTCCGGCCGTTGGCGCCGGTCATCGTCGAACGGGCCCGCTCCATCGTCGACGACTTCCCACCGCCGGAGCTTCCGCCCCGTGGTTGGTACGGCGATCCCGCCGGCTCGGAGCCACTCCGCTACTGGACCGGCTACGCCTGGGCCGACGGGGGCACGGACAGCCCGCCGCACTGAACAGGTGAGCGGGCGCTCGCTGAGGACGCGGACTGCTCGAGACTCGAGGCGTCGAGCGGACGGACCGGTCGCCCGCCTCCAACGGAACACCGCAAGGACGACCGCCCGAGCCCCGGGCCACGTCCTCGGACTGCGATGCTGAGGGTGGGCCGTAAGGGATTTGAACCCCTGACCCCCTGCGCGTCATGCAGGTGCTCTGCCAACTGAGCTAACGGCCCTCGGCCAGGAGACTACCGCGACTCGACGGGCGCGAAGCCCTGGCGCAGCGTGTTCTCGCTCACGGTGCGGGGCTCGAGGAACTGCAGGAGGTAGTCGGGCCCGCCGGCTTTGGACCCGACCCCAGACATCCCGTAGCCGCCGAAGGGCTGGCGACCGACCACCGCGCCGGTGATGGACCGGTTGATGTAGACGTTGCCGGCCCGCAACTCGTCCGCGGCGTGGCGGATGTGGACCGGCGACCGGGAGACGAGCCCCGCGGTCAGGGCGAACTCCGTGTCGTTGGCCATGGCCAGGGCCTCGTCGAAGGAGCCGGCACGGAACACGCTGAGGACCGGGCCGAAGATCTCCTCGCTCGCCAGTCGCCCGCCGGCCCGCACCTCGGAGACGATCGTGGGGCCCACGAAGTAGCCCGTCTCAGGGATGTCGTCCACGGCAAGGACCACCTCGCCCTCCTCCGGAGCGAGGTCCACGTAGGAGCGCACCCGCTCGTGGGCCTCCGCGTCGATGAGCGGCCCGATGTCGACGCTCATCTCTCGGGGGTGGCCGACGCGGAGCAGCCGGGTCGCCCCCACCAGGCGTTCGACCAGCTGGTCGTAGACCTCGTCGAGGACGATCAGCCGGGAGCAGGCCGAGCACTTCTGGCCGGAGTACCCGAAGGCGGAGGCGACCGCGATGGGCACGGCCTGGTCGAGGTCGGCGTCGGCGTCGACGATCAGCGGGTTCTTGCCGCCCATCTCGGCGATCACCCGCTTGACGTGGCGCTGCCCGTTGCGCACCTTGGCCGCGGCGTCGACGATGCCCAGGCCCACGGGCTTGGAGCCGGTGAAGACCACGAAGGAGACGTCGGGGTGCTGCACCAGGTACGCGCCCACCTCGTCGCCCAGCCCGGGCAGGAAGGCGAGCACCCCGTCCGGAAGCCCACCGGCGGTGAGCGCCTCGATCAACTTGGAGGCGACGGCCGGCGTCTGCTCGGCCGGCTTGAACAGCACTGCGTTCCCGGTGACCAGGGCGGCGACGACCATGCCCGTGGGGATGGCCAGGGGGAAGTTCCACGGGGCGATCACCACGCCGATCCCCCGGGCCTGGTACCGGAGGTCGTTGTGCTCGCCCGGCGGCGACTGCACCGGGGCGCCGGAGTCGAGCCGGATGGCCTCCCGCCCGTAGAACTCACAGAAGTCGATGGCCTCGCACACGTCGGCATCCGCGTCCCGCCACGGCTTGCCGGCCTCGAACACCTCGAGCGCAGCCAGCTCGTTGCGGCGCCGGCGCATCCACTCGGCCGCCCGGAACAGCACCGTGGCCCGCTGGCGGGCGGACATCCGGCGCCACGCCGGCCACGCCTTGCGGGCCGCCTCGAGCGCCTCCTCGGCCTCGGCCGGTCCGCACCGGGCGGAGCGGGCCAACGTGGTCGACGGGCAGGCCGGGTCGTAAGACTCGATCTCGCCTGCGGTGGCCACGGGACGGCCGCCGATGACCGCCGGCACCGCCATCACGTCGTGCCGGTCACCGGCACTCGCAACCGCGGCAGCCATGGCTGCCCGGACGGTTGCCCGCCGCCACTCCCCCACCGGCTCGGGGTCGTACTCCCCCGGGGCTGCGGGGTCGGTGGCGGTCCGGTGGGCCCGATCGTCCCGCTCGGGGATGTGGTCCACCTTGGGCGGGGCCAGCAGGGCCTCGAGGTCCTGGCCCTCCACGAACCGGCGGCGGACGAAGCTCTCGTTCGCGGTGTTCTCGAGCAGCCGCCGCACCAAGTACGCCATGCCGGGAACCAGCTCGCCCACCGGCGCGTAGACCCGCAACCGCAGGCCCATCTTGCGCACCGCGGCGTGCAGGGGCTCGGCCATCCCGTACAGCAGCTGGATCTCGTAGCCGTTGTCGGGGATGCCCGCCGCCCGGGCGCACTCGACCGCATAGGCCAGGGAGCGCAGGTTGTGGGTGCCGAACGCGGCCCGGACCGCGCCGTGGCTCTCGTGCAGCAGCCGGGTGCAGCGCTCGTAGTTGGCGTCGGTCTCCACCTTGTCGGAGAACACCGGCACCGGCCAGCCCTCGGCCTCGGAGAGCACGGTCTCGGTGTCCCAGTACGCCCCCTTGACCAGGCGGACGGTGATCGGCTGGGCCCGCCCCGACCCCCAGGCGATGAGGTCGGCCAGGTCGTCACGGGAGTCCTTCAGGTAGGCCTGGATGACCACGCCGGCGTGGAGGCCGGCCAGCTCGGGCTCGTCGAGCAGCTCCCGGAAGAGCTGCAGAGTGAGGTCCTTGACGTCGTAGTGCTCGGCGTCGAAGTGGATGTAGGCGCCGGCGGCCGCCGCCTCCGCCAGCAGCGGGCGGAGCCGGGCCTTCGCCCCCTCGAGCCCGTCGGCCCGGGTGAGGGGGCTGTAACGGGTGGCCAGGGCCGTCGGCTTGACGCTGATGTTGACCCTGGGCAGCGGCCCGAGGTCGTCGCTCTCGAGACGGGGATCGGGCGCCCACCGGGGGGCGGCGGCCACCAGCGTCCGGAGGAGCTCGCCCACCCGGGCCGCATAGCGGTCGGCGTCGACCTCGGTGAGGGTCTTCTCGCCCAGGAGGTCGACCGTGGACGCGCTGCCGTTCGCCCACAGCCGCGAGAGCCCGGGCACCGCCTCGCCCGGGGTCTGTCCGACGATGAACTGCTCAGCCACCCGGGAGATGCTGCGCCGGGCCAGGGTGGCCGCCGCCGCCTTGCCGAGGGGCACGTGCTCGGCCACGTCGAGGCCGAGGTCGAGGAACCGGGGGACGTCGGTCCCGCCGTGCAGGTACTCGTCGAGGTGGCGGACGACGTCGTCGTCGCCGGTCGTGGCCGGAAAGACGTCGACGAAGCGGAACAGCTGCGTCTTGAACGACGGGTGCGACATGGCCCACTCGAGCATCCGCTCGTTCCACCACGAGGACGAGACGATGCCGGACCGCTCCTCCCCACCGAGCTCCGCCAGGTGCCGGGCGAGGGCGGTCGTGGCCTTGTCGATCGGGGTCGCCATACCTCCGACGTTACGGCGACTCCAGCACTACGTTGCCCAATGCGTCGATCACCTTGGCCACATCGTCGGACTCGGTGGCCGCCACCAGGTCGACCGCCCGTTGCAGCAGGCCGCCCGGGTGGGCCACGACCTTGGCCAGGACGGCGACCCGCCGGTCGAGGGAATCGACGAGCTCGGCGCGGAGGGCGTGGTCGACGGTCGACGCCAGCATCACCGCCTGGCCCCACGCCTCGTCGCGGGCTACCCGGATGCTGAAGTTCAGGACTTCGTCGTCGTCGGCGCCCCCGACCCGGTCGATGACGTCCAGGAGCGGAGAGAACCGGCCGATGCAGGCCCGCACCCTGGGCAGGAGCGCACCGAGGATGGCGTTCACCCGCATGAAGTCGTCGTGCAGGGCGTGGATCTCCTGGCCGGGGCAGAGCTCGGCGGCCACCACGGCGAGGTCGAGGTTGACGTGGGCGTTGATCCCGAGCAGCAGATGCTGGAGGACGATCGTGTCCCCCGAAGCGGCCGCCTCGAAGGCCGCCCGCCAGCTACGGGGCACTGGCTGGTGGTTGCCCCAGGCTTCGAGCGGGCCGAGGTAGCGGCCGGCGAACAGGGCGACGAACCGGCCCATCCGCTCCGGATCGTCGAAGAGCCCGGCCGCCACCTGGGCTCGCACCGTCCGGGTGGTCTGGCGGTACATCGCTGCGAACCACCCGAGCCGGTCCCCTCGGGCGCGGGCGGCGGCCACTGCGTCGTCGAGCTGGTGCACGACCGCATCTATTCGAATAGTGGAAATAGGTGTCAGAGTCGACTACCTTGCCTCGGACCGTAGCCACCGATCTCTGGGGGATCACATTCTCGCCTGCTCACGCGTTCCGTCGCGCACGTTCCGGCTCATGGCCCTGTCCGCAACAGTCGTCGCCGTCAGTCCCGGGATGGCATGGGGCATCGACGACGGCACCGCCGGCCAAGCGTGGACAGCCGGAGTGGTGCGCTTGGAACCCCTGTCCGGCTCGGCCGGCCTCACCGTGGCCGGCACCGGCACCTTCCGGGGGACCATCGAGGTGCGCCGCAACGGCGGCGGGGTGGCGGTGGTCAACGAGCTCCCCCTCGAGGACTACGTCCGGGGCATCGACGAGGTGCCTCCCAGCTGGCCGGCGGCCGCCCTGCAGGCCCAGGCCATCGCGGCCCGGACCTATGCGGCGCACAAGGTCATGAGCAAGGAGGCCCGTTGGCGGGCGGTGGGCGCCGACATCTGCGCCACCCCCACCTGCCAGGTCTACCGCGGGCTCGATGCCGAACGCAGGGCCCAGGGGTACGGCTGGCTGCCGGCGGTAGAGGCCACGGCCGGGCGGGCCCTCCTGTCCGGAGGCAGCCCCATCATGGCCAGCTACTCCTCGACGGCCAACGGGCCGCTGGCCATGAGCCAGAACGGCGCTCTCGCCATGGCCAACGAGGGCCGGTCCGCAGGCGAGATCCTCGAGTCGTATTACGGGTTGCGCCCGACTCCGGCTCGTGGGCGGCTCCCGGGCACGATCAAGGTGGCGCTGGTCATGAGCGCAGCCAGCGTCCGCGTCTCCTCCGGGGGCGCCTTCCGGGTGGTCGACGGCACGGGCAGGGAGCTGGCCGCCTCAGGCACCGGCGACTGGCGGCTCGCGCCGGCGGGCGACGGCGTTCGGGTGATGCCCCCTGACGACTACCAGCCCCCGTCTGCGCCCCCAATGCCCGTCGTGGCGACTGAGGTGGCCGTGGCGGCCGAGCCTGCCGCGGCTCGCCGGCCGGCCCGGGTGGTCACCGCGTCCGGCCCCCGCCCTTCGCCCGGACTGTGGGGACTGGTGGCCCTCGCCCTCGTCGTCGGCGCGGGCACCGCCGCCGTCCGCCTTCCCCAGCGGCGGGCCGCGTAACATCCGTCGGCATGGTCGAGAGGCGGGCACTGGCGCTGTTCGCCGTGCTGGTCGTCGTGCTCGCCTGCTCGGCTGCTCCCGCCTCGGCCGGCGGGGGCCGTCTGTCGCCGGTACAGGACCGTTACGAGCCGGGCCAGACGGCCACCATGGTGGGCTACACCGGGGCGTCGACGCCCGCCGCCGCCGGCGAACCGTTCTACGCGTACCTCCGGCCGGCGGGCGACGCCCCTGGTGTCCCCCTGCTCCGCTCCGACATCTACCTGGGCGAGCTCGTCGTGGAGCGGACGGCCCACCTCGGGTATCTCCAGCTACGGGTGAGCCTCACCTTCGACGTGCCGGGCGACCTCGTCCCCGGTGAGTACGAGGTGATCTACTGCGACGACCCGTGCTCCATCCCCGTGGTCGGCGACATCGTCTCCAGCCCTCTGAGCATCGGGGTCGATCCCGCCCGCCGGATCGTGCGGGAATGGGCGCCCGACGAGCCCGAGATCGCCAACCTGGCACCCGGCGCACTGCTCGTCGGCCCCGGCTTCCAAGTCACGGCCGGGGACCTGCGAGCCCCTCAGGCCCGTCCTACCCCGGCGCCCACGCCCCCGGCGGCCCCGGCGGCCGCGACCCCCGAGGCCGGGCCCGCGACCCCGGCGCCGGCGCGGGCGCGGGTGTCGGACGACATGTCCTGGCCGCTTCCCACCGCTCTGGTCCTCGGCTCGGCGGCGGCGACCGCCCTGGTCCTCAGCCGGCGCCCGCGGCCGGGGGCTGCGCGCCTCACCGCGGCTAGGAGCGGGGCGTCTGGCGAGCGCAGGACCGAGCGCGCCGCCGTGGGCCGGGGATGAGGCGGAACAGCCCGCCCGCGATCCCGGCGACATTGTGCGCCGCAATGCGGTGGAGGGCGTAGCGGGCCAGTTGCTCCGGCTGGTGGTTGGCCAACGGCGAGTACCGGTCGACGTGCGCCGACACCCGGTTGCCCTTGCCCACGGTGATGTGGAGGCTGTGGGTCGGTGACACCTCTCGCAGGGAGACCTGGCCGCGGTGGAAGATGGCGCCCAGTCGGGTGTCCCGGCGGAACCGGCCACTGTCCTCGAGCTCACGGAGCAGGGCGGCGGGGTCGTCGGTGGTGAAGTGGTGGGCCGCACCCCGGCGGACAGGGGCGCCGTCGGACTCCACCGGCGAGGCCAGTCCGAGCGCCGCCAGGCGGTTGGGCACCGGGGCCGCGCCCGGCTCCATGGGCCGGCGGGCGGCGGGCCGTACGTCGTGCACCCGCCATCCCCGCCGCTGGGCCACCTTGCGCAGCTGGCGGTCGGGATTGACCACCTCGGCGCAGCCGACCAGCTCCAAGAGGGGCAGATCGTTGATCGAGTCGGAATAGGCGACGGAGGCCGACAGGTCGATGCCGGCCGCCATGGCATGGGCGTGGACGGCGCCCGCCTTGGCCGTGCCCTGAAGCACGGTGCCGGTCAGCCGCCCGCTGTAGCGCTCCTCGTCGTCGACCTCGGCCGTCGTGCCCAGCCCGCCCGTCATGCCCAGGCCGTGGGCGACGATCTCGGCCAGCTCCGCCGGCGCGGCGGTGGTGACGAAGGTGAGGGCGCCCGCGGCCATGTGGGACTCGATGAGATCAGCGAGGTCCGGATAGACCTGGGGCACGATGCGCTCGTCGGCGATCTCCCGGGCCAGGGCCCGCAGCTCGGGACGGTGCTTGCCGGCCACGAACGAGAGCGCGGCGTCCTGCGACGTGCGCACTTGCGGTTCGCTCGCCGGGCCGGCCCGGAACACCAGCCGCTGCCAGGCGAAGGCCAGGAGGTCGGCCCGGCCGTAGAAGTGCCGCCGCTGCAGGCCCTGGGCCAGCAGGTACAGGCTGGAGCCGGGGATCAAGGTGTCGAGGCCGAAGAAGGCGGCCCGCTGGTTGGCTTGTCTGGGTGGAGGCGCCTCGGGTTCAGGCGCGCCGATGAAGTTGGGCATGGGGAAGATCCCTTCGTGAAAGGTGCGGCACCGCAGGTTGGTTGGTCGTCGGGCTCGGCTGTTCGGAGCGGACGGACGGAGGACCTGTTGTCAGTGGCTGTACGCGCACCTTACCAGCCTCTACCCCACTATGTGATTCATTTCACAAGCCCGCCCGACGCTGTTCAAGCGCCGTTCACGTCGACCAGCGCATACGTCGGCGGGCGGCCTTCGGTGCCGGCACCGCAGCTCAGGAGCCGGGCCTCGGAGGCCGGTTGCACCTGGACCCTCACGTGGT
This sequence comes from uncultured Acidimicrobiales bacterium, assembly GCA_902805665.1. Taxonomy (GTDB): domain Bacteria; phylum Actinomycetota; class Acidimicrobiia; order Acidimicrobiales; family AC-14; genus CADCTB01. The sequence continues at coordinate 20,956 of CADCTB010000152.1, read as the reverse complement.
AGGCCCGCCCACCGGGGCCGTCGAACCGGACCTCCACCACCCCCTCGGCCTGCCGGTTGTACCCCGAGACGACAAGGTCGTCGACGCCCAGCAGCGCCTCCTGGCGGCGAAGGAAGTGCTCGGCGGCCTGGGCCGCGAACGGCTCCCCGGACCGGCCCCGGTAGTGGTCGAGGTCGACGATCCCCGCCTCGTAGGCGTCGACGACCCTCACTGCGTCGGTGGGCGACAGGCGCCCGAAGTACATCCCATGGGGCAGGCAGACCAGGTTGCCGGCGAAGCGATCGCCTCCGTAGTGCGAGGACTCCCAGACTGCGCCATCGGCCCGGCCGTGCAAGGCCCGGGCCACCGGCCGCCCGAGGTTGGCACAGCACGGGTCGTGGCGGCCGTTGGTGCAGACCAGGTACAGGGGGGCGGCCCGCATGGTGCCGAGCCCGACCGGGTCGCCCTGGGCCAGTGGGCCGAAGTCGAGGTCGAGCAGCTCCTCGACGTTCGCCAGCACGCCCTCCTCGATCCAGCGCTTGTCCCGGCCGGAGTGGGCTACGAAGCACTGGCGGGAGCCGTCGGAGGGCCGCTCCGGTCGGCGCAGGAGCAGGGTGCGGAACCCGTGCCGGCGCGACCGCTCGGCGAGACCGGCAGCCAGTCCGGCCGGAAGCCCGCTCTGGGTCAGGGCATCCGGGCCCCATGCGCCCGGGTGCTCGACCAGCAACCAGTTGCGCACGATCGACGCAGTGGCCTGGAGTGGTTCGTGATGGGCGATCGACACCGCCGAGCAGACGGGGTCAGCCAAGGTCGACGATCTCCAACAACCCTTCGCCCACCAGGCGGCGAGCGAGGACCAGGCGGCTGGGGCCGTCGAGGAGGTCCTCCAGCTCGCTCAGGCGGAAAGGGCCCGCGGCGGCGATCCGAGCCATCACCGGCTCGAGCGCGGCCGGCATGTCGAGCTCCCGGCCCCCGCCCAGGACCACGATGAGGCGATCCCCTGTGCCCGCCAGATGGCAGACGGAGCCCTCACGGCGGCGCAGGAGCGAGCGGTCGGCGAGCCGGTCGAGCATGCCGAGCTGGTGGAGCTGCCCGGCCAGGACCGGCGGGCGGGCCGCGAGGAAGCGGCGGGCCGTGGCCTCCGCCACCGCCTCGGCGTCGACGCCGTCGAGCCATTTCCGCAGCCCGGCCACCGTCTCCTCCACGCCGGCGGCGAGGCCGGCGGGGTCAGCGGCGTACCCCGGCGGCAGCGAGCGACGGAACTCGGGCTCGTCGGCGACACCGGCCACCACCTCCCGCACGACGTCGTGCCAGGTCGTCGTGACGATCCCGATGGTGAGGTGGGCCGAAAGCGCCTCCTGGGCCCGGGCCGAGTGGAGGAAGCCCCGGGGCACGTACAGGCAGTCGCCCGCCGGCAGCTCCACCGACAGGATCGGCGGGCCGGCGTCGGCGGCGGTGCCCTTCCACGGCTGGGACGCCAGCGGATCGGCGAGGACCGGCTCGTGGATCGACCACGCCTTGGTGCCGGCCAGCTGGAGCACGAAGACGTCGTGGGTGTCGTAATGCACGCCAAGGCCACGGGCGCCGGCCGGGGTCACGTAGGCGTTGGCCTGGGCCCCGTGGGACAGCTCCAGCTCCAGGGCGCGGCAGAAGCGGGTAAGCGGCGGGCACGACCGCTGCAGCCCCTGGAAGACGATGGTGGCCCCCGCTTTGAACTCGTCGAAGATGCGGCCTGGGTCGCCCATGCCGGCCACCGACTGGCCACCGACCTTGGCCGTGCGGGTGTAGCGCGACGGGTCGAGGGGGCGGCCGTCACGGACCAGCCGGAAGGTGGGCAGGCGGGGCGAAGACGAGGAGACGAACCGGTCGACGTCGTCGACCGAGAACAGGTCGGCGAACGCGGCGGGGTCGGCCCCGGCGCGGTGCAGCGGCGCCCTGGTCCAGTAATGGTCGAGGAACTCGGCGACGTCGCCGACGCACCGGGCCAGGCCCGGTGCGTGGTCAGGCGTCGGTGCCGTCGACGTCGGTGGCGTCGGTGCTGTCCGAGTCAGCGTCGGTGGCGTCGGTGTCGGTACCGGGCGCGTCGCTCTGGTCGGTGGTGTCGGTGGAGTCGCTCGTGTCGGTGGAGTCGGTGGCCGGCGCGTCCGTGGAGTCGGTGTCGGCCGCCATGCGGGTGCCCTCGGCGCGGCGCGTGGTGATGTCGGTGTCCGTCAGCCCTGTCACGAGATTGGTCATCGCGGCACTATAAACCGCCGATGCGGGCGCTCAGGGAAGCGGTGCCGTGCCTCCGAGGACCAGCACGCTGCCGAGGATGGCGGTGTTGGTCGCAGAGGGGGTCGACGCCGACGGGCCCGAGCCGGAAGGACCGGTGGGGCCGGACCCGCCCGTGAGGGTGAGCGGCCCGGACAGCGATGCGCTGGTGGCCGGACCGGTGCGCCCGAAGTTGCTGGAGCTGGAACCGGCGGTGGTGAAGCCGCTGCTGCCGGACGTGGCGAAGGGCATGGCCGAGAGGATCGACGTGCCGCCCGAACCGCCGCCCGCCGCCGCAGAGCCGACACCTGCGCCGCCGTTGGCGGCAACCAGGCCGCCGGGTGCCAGCAGTGAGATCAGGTTGATCACCGGGCCGCCGCCGACTGTTACGGGCAGGGCCACGCCTGCGGGACCGCCCTGGCCGCCCACCGACGCTGCCGTGGTGTCGTTGGCGGCCACGCCGGTGTTACCCGAGAGGGCGGCGGCGTTGGAGCCGGCGCCGCTGTTGGCCGAGGAGTCGGCCCCGCCTGCGGCGATCGCCGCGCCCGTGGAACCCGACCTGCCGGTGCCGCCGGTGGAGACGGTGCCGCCCACGGCTGTCGCCGAGCCCAGGATGGCGGAGTTGGTGGCGGTGGGCGACGAGGTGGCCACCCCCGAGCCGCCGGTCTGGCCGGAGTCGCCGGACTGGGCGACGGGCTGGGCCGCCGCGGTCGACGCCGCGGGGCCGGTGTCGCCGGTGTTGGTGGCGCCCGACTGGGCGGTGGCTGCGCCCGAGTTCCCCGACTTGGCAGTGGGGTTGACGGTGACGGTGGAGCCACCGCCGCTGCCGCCGTTGGCGGTGCCGGTGGCCACGCCGCTGCCACCCGTGCCGCTGACGAGCTGGGCCTCGGCCGGACGAACCGCCCCGACCAGTGCCGCAGCCGCGAGGGCGAAGGCGAAAGCCACCTCGGCCCGGCGTCGGGCCGTGGCCGACAAGGCCGCTGTCTTGGAAGTCATGGTCACATCCACCTCGTTCACCGCCATGGGGAAAGCGTTTCCGCTCGCCAACCCTACCAACCCGGACGGCGGGCGCCACGATTCCGGGGGCCGGTCCCCGCCGGCCGCCGTACAGTCGGTCGTTTGGGGAGAGGACGCACATGCGCTACAAGCTTCTGGGCCGCTCCGGGCTCCGAGTTTCTGAGCTGGCGCTCGGCACCATGACCTTCGGCCCCGACTGGGGCTGGGGTGCGGACAAGGACGAGTCGAAGGCCATGTTCGACGCCTTCGCCGGCGCCGGCGGCAACTTCATCGACACCGCCAACCGCTACACGAACGGCACGGCGGAGAGCTTCGTCGGGGAGTTCGTCGCTGGCGACCGTGGTCACTTCGTCGTCTCCAGCAAGTACACGCTGAGCAGGGACGGGAACGACCCCAACGCCAGCGGCAACCACCGCAAGAGCCTGGTGGAGTCGCTGGATGCCAGCCTGAGGCGGCTCGGCACCGACTACATCGACCTCTACTGGGCCCATATCTGGGACCCGTTCACACCGATCGAGGAGATGATGCGCGCCCTCGACGATCAGGTACGAGCGGGGAAGATCCTCTACGTCGGCATCTCCGATGCGCCGGCGTGGGTGATCTCCCGGGCCAACACCGTGGCCGAGCTGCGGGGATGGACTCCTTTCAGCGCGCTGCAGAGCCAGTACAGCCTGATCGAGCGCAACGCCGAGCGTGAGCTCCTGCCCATGAGCGTCAACCTCGACATCGCTTTCACGGCCTGGGGGGCGCTGGGCGCCGGCCTCCTGACCGGCAAGTACAACGACGACCCCACGGGCGACGGCGGCCGCATCCACTCCGCGGGCTGGGGCTCCCTGGAGGAGCACAAGATGGCGATCGCCCGCGAGGTCGCGGCCGTGGCCGAAGACGTCGGCGCCAGTGCCTCCCAGGTGGCCCTGAGCTGGGTCCGTCAGCAGTCGCCGACGGTGATCCCGCTGATCGGCGCCCGCAAGGCCGCCCAGTTGGTGGACAACATCGGGTGCGTCGACGTCGTCCTGGGCGCCGAGGAGATGGCCCGGCTCGACACGGTCAGCGCCATCGAGCGTGGGTTCCCCTACGACTTCATCACCGGCGGTCGAGAGTCGTTCATGGGCAAGATCACCGATCAGGTCGACGACCACCGCCACACCACGGTCTGACGCGCACCGCTTCACCGTATGAGTGCGCTCGACAACCTCGATCGCTGGGGCGCGCCCGACGCCCGGGCCGCCGTCGTCGGAAGGGGCGGAGGGCGGACGGTCGAAGTGCTCGAGGTCCGGGGCGACCCCACCCTGCGGGGGGAGTGGGCCTCCGTCACCAAGTTGGTCACCGCCCTCGCCGTGCTGCTGGCGGTGGAGGAGGAGGCGCTCGCGCTGGAGGAGCCGGCAGGGCCGCCCGGCTCCACCGTGCGCCACCTCCTGGCCCACACCTCCGGCCTGGCGTTCGACGAGGACCGTGTCTTCGACAAGCCCGGTGAGCAGCGGATCTACTCCAACACCGGCTTCGATGTGCTCGGCGCGTTGGTGGGAGACCGTACGGGCATGCCCTTCGCCGACTACCTCACCGAGGGGGTGCTCTCGCCCCTCGGCATGGCCGCCACCCACCTCGAGGGATCTCCGGCGACCGGGCTGGCCGGTCCCCTGGAAGACCTGGTGCGCCTGGCCCGGGAGCTGCTCGAGCCCACCCTCGTGTCCGCGGTCACCCTGGCGAAGGCGACGACCGTGGCCTTCCCCGGCGTCGGCGGCGTGTTGCCGGGGTTCGGACGCCACCGTCCTCTTGACTGGGGCCTGGGCTTCGAGGTCCGCGACGCCAAGTCGCCGCACTGGACCGGACGCGGCAACTCCCCCGCCACGTTCGGCCACTTCGGGCGGAGTGGATCCTTCCTCTGGGTGGACCCTGCGGCGCGCTTGGCGTGCGCGGTCCTCAGCGGGCGGGACTTCGGCCCGTGGGCCAAGGAGGCGTGGCCCCTCTTGAGCGACGCTGTCCTCGCGGAGCACGGCGCCTGAGAGAGGAGCGCCGTCGCGGTCACCGCTGAGGCGCGGCGAGGGCCGGCACCCGGTGGCGCCGGCCCTTCCGTCGGTGGTCCCAGGCTAGGCGACCACGTCCTCCTTCGGCTCCTTCTCGCCCGTTCCTCCGCAGCCGCAGCCGCAGTCGTCGGGGGTCCGGGTCTCGATCTCGGGCTTGGCCGAGCAGCCGCAGTTGCAGCTGTCCTCGCTCATGGCATCTCCTTCTTGTTGTTGTTGTTGTCGTCGTTGTCGGTCGGTCGGTCTCGAACCGGGTTTGCCGGGCCGATCTGGATCAGCTCGGAGCTGCATCGCCAGCCCGGACCCGGGGTGACGGACTCGGGCAATTCGTCGATCATGGTGACGATGCCGGCGCGCAGCCGGGCCAGGGAGGACATCTCCTCGTCCAGCTCGGCCACCCGGTCCTCGAGCATCCGGCGGGTGTGGCCGCACGGGCAGAGCCCCCGACGGCGGACGTCGAGTAGCTCGCCGATGGCCTCGAGGCGCAGGCCGAAACGCTGGGCCTGCTTGATGAAGCGGAGTCGCTCCACCGCCTCGTCCCCGTAGAGCCGGTATCCCGACGCGCTCCGTTCGGCCTCCGGGAGCAGGCCGATGCGCTCGTAGTAGCGCACGGTGTCCGCCGAGGTGCCGGCCTGTTCGGCGAGCTTCGACACGGTCAACTGGCTCATGCAGCCAGGATAAACCTTGGAGTCGACTCCAAGGTCAAGCGGTTTCCTGGAACTTCTCAGTCCGGGAGAAGGGGCACGGTCAGCCCTGGGCGGCGCCCCAGCTGGACGGCCCTGGTGACCGAGGCGGACCCGAAGCGCTCATGGACATCGTCGAGCACGGCATCGAGGGCACCGCCGCTGCACCGGTCGAACGGCAGGGCCAGCTGTACTGCGCCGTCGTCGTCGAGGTTCCCGACCGCGATGCCGACCAGGGTGAGACCCTGGCGCCCGATGATCGGCATGGCCGCGGCGAGGAGGGCCCGAACCGGGGCGAGGATCGCCCGGGTCTCGGCCGTGGCCCGGGGCAGGGTGTGGGACCGGGTGGCGCGGGAGAAGTCGTCGAAGCGGAGACGCAGCGTCACGGTGCGCCCGACCCGCCCGGCAGCCCGCATGCGACGGGTGACGCGGTCGACCAGCCCGAGAAGCACCGCGTCGAGCGCCTCCGGCGACCGGCGTGACCGGCCCAGTGCACACTGCGACCCGATCGACCGCCGGCGCCGGCCGACCACCACCGGCCGAGGGTCGCGATTGTGAGCCAGGGCGTGCAGGTGCCGGCCTGACGCCAGGCCGAGCATCGACACGAGCGCAGCCTCCTGCAGCTCGGCCACGTCGCCCACCGTGGCGATGCCACGCGACCGCAGCTTGGCCGCCGTCACCTGCCCCACGCCCCACAGCCGCTCCACGGCCAGCGGGTGCAGGAAGTCGAGCTCGCGCTCCGGGGGCACCACCAGCAGCCCGTCGGGCTTCGCCACCCCGCTGGCCACCTTGGCCAGGAACTTGGTCCGCGCCACCCCCACGGTGATGCGCAGCCCGACCCGGCGGAGCACCTCGCTCCGCAGCCGGGCGGCGATCTCGGTGGCCGGGCCCGCCACCCGGCGCAAACCGCCGACGTCGAGAAACGCCTCGTCGATGGAAAGGCCCTCCACCAGCGGGCTCGTATCCTCGAACACCGCGAACACCGCCTTGCTGGCCTCGGAGTATGCCGAGATCCTTGCCTCGACGACCACCGCGTCCGGGCAGAGCCTCCGGGCCTGCGCGACTCCCATCGCCGTCCGCACGCCGTAGGCCTTCGCCTCGTAGCTGGCGGCCAGCACCACCCCCGGCCCGACGATCACCGGACGACCACGCAGGGCCGGGTGGTCGCGCTGCTCCACCGAGGCGTAGAACGCATCGAGGTCGGCGTGCAGAATGGTGGCCGTGCCGGACACGAACACATGTTCCCACAGCGCTGAGACAGCGGGCCGGGGGTCCTGCTCCGATCAGCGCAGTTCGGAGCTGCTTGCGTCGGCAGGTTTCCGGTCGACGATGCGCTGCGCGATGTCGCGGACCTTGACGTTCTCCCGCTGTGACGCCTTGCGCAGGACGTCGAAAGCCTCGTCGGCGGTCATCTGGGGCGAGCGAGCCATCAACACGCCCTTGGCCTGCTCGATCACCGCCCGGCTCCGCATGGCCTGACCCAGCTGGTCGCTGAGCTCCGAGGCGGCCCAGAAGGCACTGGCGTTGGCCAGCACGATGGAGGCGGCTGCGGCCAGGTCGGTGCCAAGGGCCTCGTCGTCGCTCGTGAAGCCGCCGGCGACCCGGGCGTACAGGTTCAGGGCACCCAGACGCTCGTCCCCGGCCATCAGGGGCAGAGACAGGGTGCTCCGGACCCCGTGGGCCTGCGCCGCCTCGGCGAACTCGGGATAGACGTCGCCCGCTGCTGCCACGTCGTCGACGCGAATGACCCTCCCCTCCCGCCAGCTGTCGAGACAGGGGCCCCGACCGGACTCGTACTGAGCCGAATCGATGTCCGGGGCCTCGTCGTCGGTGAAGACGCCAGTGGTGGGTCGACCGTTCTCGCCGAGAAGTGAGATTCCGGCCATGTCCGCTGCAGGCACCGCCCCGACCGTGATCCGGCTGACGTCGAGCAGCGTGTCGCCCATGGAAGTCTTGGCCACGAGGAAATTGGAGAGGGCACGCAGCGCTTGCGCTTGCGCATCGGACAGCATGGATGGCTTCCCTTCAGGGCGGCCATCCCTGTTTCTGAAGGACGACGAGGTCTCCAGTCTACCTGGCGTGGGCCAGGGAACGCTTCCCCCTGTCTCAACCGGGGTAGACCGCCGCCCGCCAGCCGCCGGTGAGCGGGATCGTCGACAGCAGCCTGGCCGCCCGCAGGAGCCAGGCCAGAGCGACATCAGCGCCGACATCGCCCGGTACAGCGACCACCAGGCCCTTGCGGACATGGTCCTGCACGACGACCCAGCCCTCCGGCACCTCGTGGCCCAGTTCGGTCAGAAGCGGCTTCGCCTTCGACCCCGCCGGATGCTGGAGCCCTAGCATCACCGGCTCTCGGCGCCCGCGGCGGGTGACCGATCCGGGCGTCCACGTGCCCAGCGGCACCACCGGCCCCCGACCGGAGAACAAGGAGAAGGCCCCGCTCCCCTCCGCCGCGACGTCCTCGACCTGGACCGCAGGCTCGAAGTTGACCCACCCTTTCCCGGTCTCCGCCATCTCCACCAGGATGGTCACGACCTCCTCCGGGCGATCGGGTTGGAACTCCAGGTACCGCGGCTCACTCCTCACTCGGACATCACACCGCAGTCCACCACGTTCCGGCTCCCCTGCAACGGGACGTTTTCCCTAGTCGGCCACCGGGGTAGGCGCCGCCCACCAAGATCCGACAACGGAGGGAACCATGCGAATTCGGCGGCTCGGAGCGCTCCTGGCGGCAACGGGCGCGGCGGTGACCATGTCGCTCTCGGCCTCCCCGGCGTTCGCTGGCGGTCACGGCGAACGAGGAGGCGCCTCCATCGAAGAGTTCGTGTGCTTCCGCTCTGCCGGCGACCGCATCATGTTGGGGACGGGCAAGGTCATCGTGACCCCGAGCGGTCAGACGCACGTGGTCTGCCCCGGACAACCGCTCTAGTCCGGATCGGGCGTCAGTCCCCCGCCGGCGACGGGCGCTCCACTTCCGGCTCGTTCCCCTGTCCGACCAGGCGGTTCCACAGCTCGTAGTCGGTGTCCCGCTTGGCGACGTAGCTGTTGTCGGCACCGGCCTCCTGGCTTCCCATGGCCTTGAACGGTCCGCGGCCGAGGTCGTTCAGATCCACGTAGGTGCCGCCTTGTTCCAGCCGGGTACCGATGGTGAGGACCGACAGCCGGGCCAGCTCGTCGCTGTCGAGCGCACCCAATTGCCGGCGCAGCTCCTTGTCGGCGCCGGCGGGCTGGCTGTCATCCACGTGGCCCCCGCCTACCGGCTCCGCCTCAGCCAGGTCCTGGGAGAAATCCTCCCCCGGCTCGCTCCCCTTGGGCCGGGTTGCCTCCTCACGCTCCACGTCGTGGGTCTCGGCGTGTCGACCCTCGGGGCCTCCCTGGTCGGAGAAGGGCTTTCGTGCGTCGCCGGGGCTCTGGTCGTGCTGGCCTCGCCTGGGCATGTCGGGTCCTCCAAAATCGCGGTCGTGGGGGACCATCCTCACACGAGGCCGGCGCGGCCGTGGCGGCCGGGCCGGTGTCGGGCCGGAGCAGGAGCGAGGGCTGATCGGCCCAGTGGACGTCGTCGAGGACGACCACGAAGGGCATGCGGGCTGCGACCGCCCGCAGCAGACGACCCACTGCGTCGAACTGCCTGAACCGGTCCTCTGACGTCCCGGTGTCGACACCTTCTTTCGTCGAAAAAAGATCCGGTGCCAGGAGGCCGAGGTCGGCCGTCAGCCGGTTGTCATCGGCCGGCTGACGCAGGTCGACCACCTCGCCGGTGGCCCGCAGGAGTTGGCGCCAGGGCCAGTACGGAGGCGCCCCGTCGGACTCGACACCGCGGCCCCACACGGCGGGCACGCCTCTCACCGTGGCCCGGGCGGCCAGCTCCTGGGCCAGCCGGGTCTTGCCTATTCCCGGCTCGCCGCGGCACAGCACGAGCCGGGGCTCACCACGGAGGGCTGCGTCGAGGTATTCGCCGAGGATGCTGAGCTCGACCCCTCGGCCGACCAGCTCGGTTGGGTGCACCTGCGACCCCCCAGTCAGAGGTCACAAGTCCAGCACAGCTGTCAGCGCCGCGGGCGGTCGCTGATGCGTCGAGCTGATCGGCCTCGGACAGCCGCCTCGCAGCCGTGGGCCTTGCCCTGAGTTCTACGCGTGGGCTTTCGTCCTGCGGGCGGGCTCCACCGTGTCGTCGGTGATGTCCCCTTGCTCCTCGGGACCGGCGTGCCCCTCGACTGCGATGTCGGGAAGAATCCGGTCGAGCCAGCGAGGAAGCCACCAGTTGCGGTCGCCGAGGAGCTCCATGGTGGCGGGCACGAGGAGCATGCGGACGATGGTGGCGTCCAGCAGGATGGCAGTGGCGAGCCCGACTCCCATGAGCTTGACCACCCGGTCCTGCTCGAGGATGAAGCTGCCGAAGACGAAGACCATGATGGCCGCCGCTGCGGTGATGACCTTGGCCGTGGCGGCCAGGCCGTCGGCGACGGAGCTCCGGCTGTCGCCCGTCCGGCGCCACTCCTCGCGCACCCTGGAGAGCAGGAACACCTCGTAGTCCATGGACAGGCCGAAGACGATGGCGAAGAGCATCATCGGGGCCCACGGCTCGATGGGCGCCGGCTGGACGCCGGTGATGGCGCTCAGCCAACCCCACTGGAACAGGGCGACGACGATGCCGTAGGCCGCGCTGATGGACAGCAGGTTCATGATCACGGCCTTCACCGGCACCAGCACCGACCGGAACACCGCCATCAGCAGGAGGAACGACAGCGCGAGTACGGCCCCGAAGAACAACGGCAGCCGGGCCTCGAGGTAGTTGGAGAAGTCGTTGTTGACCGCCACCGTCCCGGTGACCTTCACGTCGACCCCCGCGGTGGCCTCGGCCCGGGGGATGACCTCACCCCTCAGCCGCTTCAGCAGCGCGGTGGTGGCCTCGTCCTGAGGTCCCGTGGTGGCGGCCAGGTTCCACACCGCGGCCGTCGGGTTGGCCCGGTCGTTGGGCTGCGGCGGGGAGATGAAGGCGACGCCCGAGTCGGCGCTGACCGCCTCGTTGATGGCATTCAACCGGGCGAGGTCGGTTCCCTGGGGCAGCCGGGCGGCGAGGATCATGGGCCCGCTGAAGCCGGGGCCGAAGCCGTCGACCAGCAGGTCGTAGGCCTTCCTGGTGGTCGTGTCCTCGGCGTAGTTGCTCTCGTCGGCGAATCCCAGGCGCAGGCTGAACACGGGCACGGCCAGCACGAGCAGCACCACCGCACCGGCGATGGCCGCCGTCCACGGCCGGTGCTGGATCACCTGGCTCCAGCGATAGGCGGTGGTCTCGTGCAGCGGCTTGGGGGCCGGGCGGGGCACCTCACGCTTCAGCGGAGCGAAGAAGAACCCGGCGATGAGCACGATCGCCGCCAGGGGCAGGGCGAGGGTGAGCGGTGTCAGCTTGAGGCCCACTCCGACCAGCGCAACCGCGACGAGGCCGGCGGCGATGAGCCCCCGCCAGCGCGTCAGCTCGATCCGGTGACCGGCGAAGCCGAGCAGCGCGGGCAGCAGCGTGAGCGAGGCGGCGACGGTGACGGTCACGACGGCAGCGGCGCCGACGGCGAGGCCGTCGATGAACCCGACTCCCATCAGCAGCATGCCCAGGAGCGAGATGACGACGGTCACACCTGCGAACAGAACTGACCGCCCGGCGGTGTCGATGGCGATCGTGACCGACTCCCGCACCGTGTGGCCGGCGCGCAGCTGCTCCCGGTAGCGGGTGGCGATCAGGAGGGCGTAATCGATGCCCACGCCGAGCCCGATCATGATGCCGAGGAACGTGGTGAAGTCGGGGATGGCCAGGACGTTGCTCAGCAGGGCGATGATCGCCGTCCCGATGCCGATGCCGAACAGCGCCACGCCGATGGGAAGGCCCATGGCCAGCACCGAGCCGAAGGCGACAATGAGGATGACGACGGCGAAGGCGACGCCGAGTATCTCCGACGACGGCTCCTTGAACTCGGCGAAGATGGCCCCGCCGTACTCGACCCGCAGGCCGTCGATGCGTGGTGCATCGGCAAGGATCTCCTTGCGGATCTCGAACCCTCGCTTGAACTCGGTGTCGTCCGGCATCTCGACGTTGGCGAAGGCGATCTTGCCGGCGTTCGGACCCCTTGACGCGATCTGCTGGGCCGCACCCTCGGCATACGGGCTCTGCACCCGCACGACGTCGTCGATGGCCGCCGCCCTGTCGAACAGCGCCTCCATCGCCCGACGGACCGCCGGATCCTGAACACCCTGCTCAGCCCGGAACACGATCGTGCCGACCAGTCCCGTGCCCTGCCCCCCGAAGTTCTCGTCGAGGATGTCGAAGCCGGCTCTCGACTCGCTGTCAGGGAGGTTGAACTCGTCGCGGAACCCGTTGCCGACCGCGTTCGAGACTCCATTGCCGACGAGCAGGAGGACCAGCCAGAACCCGAGGACGAGCTTCCGGCGGTCGTGGCACCAGGACCCGAGCTTTGCGAACATCACACCCTCCTCCTCACCGGCGCGTCCGTACACGAGCGCGCTTCTCCGCCACCCCCACTCCCCAATCGAGGCGTGACGGCGCAGTTCCCCTTGACGCTGCCCGCAGTCTCGCAACGGCCGAGCGCCCGCGCATCGGCCCAGTGACTCGGATCAGAACGAGACATCTGACGTAGACGGCCAGCCGGCACCCCGACCTGCGACCTTGTCTATGCAGTCACCATCTCCACGACGCAGCCAGGTCCTGTCGGACGGTGGCTGCGTAGCCCTCCAGAGCACCCAGGAGCTCCTCTGAGCTGAGCCTCATCTCGGCGGAACGGACGTACCACACGGGCACCCCGTCGACTCGGCGAGCCTTGATGACGGCGAAGACCGACTCGATGAGATGCTCGTCTGCGACGCCCAGCGTTTCGAGGCCGGCCAGTAGCTCGCTGAACGGGATGGGTCCCGGTGGCCGCTGGTCGCTGGTGGTCGCGGCAGGCGGATCCGGGCGGAGCGAGCCTTTCCACGCCCTGGTCAGCCGCTCCCGCAGCGAGGTCGTGAGGCCGTCAAGGACCCCCAGCAGCTCTTCCAGGGTCAGCGCCGAGCCACCGCTGCGAACCGACCATTCGGCCCGGCCGTCCTCGGCGCGGACCTTGAGGAGTGCGAAGACGGACTCGATGGCCATGCCTTCGCCGATGGTCGTGGTGCCATACCCGGCCAGCAGCTCACTGAATGGGATTGATCTCTCAGTCAACGATCCCGTCCCCCACGCGACTCACCGCCGAGGAAGGTACTCGCCCCGCCCGCTGATGTGAAGCACCGCCGTCGGACGACGGCGGGATCCGGCGAGGATGAACGTCTACCGGCGCACCACTCTCGAGAGAGAGTCGACACGGTCCAGGTCCTCCTCGTCCAGCGAGAAGCGGAAGACGTCGAAGTTGGCGGCGATCCGTTCGGGCGTGCCCGACTTGGGAATGACCACCACTCCGTGGTCGATGTGCCATCTGATCACGACCTGGGCAGGGGTCACCCCGTGGCGCCCCGCCACCTCGGCGAGCACCGGGTGACGCAGGTCGGTGGTCTTGAACGGGCTGTAGCCCTCGAGAACAACGCCGCGCCGGCGATGGGCCAGCAGCTCCTCCGGGTCGTGCAGGGCGGGGCCCCAGCGGATCTGGTTCACGTGCGGACGCTCGCCGGTCGCGCGGTCGAGCTCGTCCAGTTGGCTGGTGGCGTAGTTGCTGACGCCGACGGCGCGCGCCTTCGCTTCGTCACGGAGAGCGAGGAAGCGCCTCCACACCTGTGCTCCGGTCCCGCCGGGTGGCCAGTGGATGAGCCACAGATCGACGTAGTCCATTCCCAGTGCCCGCAGGCTGCCCTCGAGCGTGCTGCGCTCGCGCCCGGCATCGCTGGGGCGCAGCTTGGTCGTCACGAACACCTCTTCACGTCGGACGCCGCTGTCCCGTACGGCCCGGCCGACGTCGCGCTCGTTGCGGTACATGGTCGCGGTGTCGATGTGGCGGTAGCCGACGTCAAGGGCATGACGGACGGCCCGGTAGCACTGGGATCCGGTCATCTCCCACGTCCCAAGGCCGACCAGCGGCAGCGCTCCGCCCCCGGGGAGTGAGACGGTCGGTTGGTGGTCGGCAATCGCCATGATCGACAACGCCTACCCGCGGGGGCCACCCGGAAACTGGGGCCATCCGACGGATTCTGGAAGCGGAGGTCGGCGTGTCACTGGATAATGTCTGCCGGCGTGAGCGGCCGGGCGTTCGAGTGGATCTGCGAGATCGAGCCGCCGACCAAGCCGGACCTGATGCACGTCCGTCATCAGATAGGGGTCCTGAGCAAGATCGCCTCCGCCTACTTGATCCCCGACAACCACGTGGGCCGGGCGACGGTGTCCAGCGTCGCCGTCGCCCACGAGGTCGACCGGATGGGCGGGCGGTCCATCGCGTGTCTGAACGCCCGGGATCGCAACGCGCTCGGGTTCCAACGGGATCTCCTCACCGGTGCCGCCTACGGCGTCGACGAATTCCTCTTCGTCTACGGCGACGCCCCGGTGTCGGGCGCGCGGACCGGCCAACTGACAGTGCGGTCGATGATCGAGGACCTCCGCCGGTTCAGCCAGGCCCACCAGGGTCACGCCGACGGCTTTCGGGCCGGCGTGACGACGCGGCTGCAGCCGCTGCCGGCATGGAAGCACGAGGCTGACTTCCTGTTCGTCCAGGTGTCCTTCGACGTCGAGAAGCTGCTGGCCTGGCGGGACACCATCGAGTTCGACGGTCGGGTCTACGCGGGCGTGATGGTTCTGCCGAGCGCGCCTATGGCCCGCAAGCTCGCCGCTGCTATCCCGGAGATCACCGTCCCCGCGCGTTGGATCGATGCAATCGAGCACGACCGACATGCCGGCGTGGAGCTGGCATGCCAACTGGCTGAGTCGATCGGTGATACCGGCGCCTTCGACGGTGTCCACTTCATCCCCGGCGTCCGCTACCGGGAGACGGCAGCCCGTCTGGAGAGGGACAGCCGGCGTCATTGACCGGGCGCCGATGATCGGTCGAAGAGGGTCTGGTCGGGAGGGCCTGATAGGCACCGAGCCACGAGCCCACGACAGGTGAGCCGTTCGTTCTCCGTAGGCTCCTCGACATGCCGGCGTTTCACCCTGGGCTGGACCTGGCGCAGTCGTTCTACGAGCTCGAGGTCGGTCCGCGTCTCGCGGGAACCGTCCATTCCGCCGCGCTGATCGGTCCGGGCTCCGACGTCCTCGGCTACGACGACATCCGCTCCACCGATCACTACTGGGGCCCCCGACTCCAGGTGTTCGTCGACGAGCGCGACATCGATGCGGCGCGGCGTGCGATCGAGGGGCTTCCCGCGGAGCATCTCGGATGGCCGACGACGATCGGCTCCGATCAGATCCCCTTCCGGAAGCACGTGGATGTCTGGACACTCGGAGACTGGTTCACCCACAGGCTCGCCGTCGACCCAAGACAAGGCTTGTCGACCATGGACTGGCTGGCTCTGCCCCAGCAGCTGTTGCTGGAGACCACGTCGGGCCGGGTGTTCCATGACGGCCTGCGTGAGCTCGGGTCCATCCGGTCATCGCTGACGTGGTATCCGGTCGATGTCTGGCGGTGGTTGCTGGCCTCCCAGTGGAGGCGGATCGCCCAGGAGGAGGCGTTCGTCGGGAGGACAGCCGATGCCGGTGACGACCTCGGATCGCGGATTGTCGCGGCCCGGCTCGTACGCGACCTCATGCGGCTGTGCTTCCTCCTCGAACGGAGCTACGCCCCCTATGGCAAGTGGCTGGGTACCGCGTTCGTCCGTCTCCTTGCCGCCCCAAGCGTTGGCCCGTTCCTGGCCGCCGCCCTGGCCGCCGACGACCACCCGGCACGCGAGGAGGCGCTGGTCGGCGCGTACGAGGAGGTGGCTCGGCGGCACAACGCGTCGGGGATCAGCCATCCCGAGACGCCCACGGTGCGGCACTTCCACGACCGGCCATTCCGGGTCATCGACGGCCACCGCTTCGCCGAGGCCTGCGTCGAGGCGATCGACGACCCCGTCCTACGGTCACTTCCGCTCGTGGGAGCCGTCGACCAATGGGTCGACGCAACCGATGTCCTGGCTGATGGCGGTCGGGCCCGACGTCTCGTCGCCTGGTACGACAGTCTGAGCTGAGCCGCCTCTCGCTGCGCCGGCGGCGATTGTTCGCGATGATCTGGCTGGTGGACGTTCATCCCGTTACGGCCGATCGGCTCGACGACGTGGCCGAGCTCTTCCAGACCAACTCGGCCACCCGGGGGTGCTGGTGCATGTGGTTCATCAACCCGGCGAAGGAGGTTCGCGCCGGCTGGCGAGATGGTTCCAACCGCCATGCGTTCGAGACACTGGCCGGAACCGCCGACCCTCCGCTCGGCCTTCTCGCGTACCAGGAGGACCGACCGATCGGATGGCTGGCGACCGGTCCGAGGTCTCGGTATCCCCGGGCGATCGGACCGCGGGCGACGATCCTCAGAGGTCGCGACGCGAGGGAGGACGACGACGTGTGGCTCCTCCCCTGCTTCTTCGTCCGGGTCGGACACCGGCGCACCGGCGTGACCCGTGCGCTCATCGCCGCCGCCGTGGAGCAGGCCAGGGCCCACGGCGCCACTGCCGTCGAAGGGTTCCCGATCGCCGACGCCTACCCCAAGTCGCAGGACGACTACGTCGGCAAGCAGCGGCGTTTTGCTGAATGCGGATTCACCTGTGTCGCCGAGCCGTCGGCGCGACGAGTGGTCATGCGCCGCACTCTGGGTACCTGAGCACAACCGCAAGAGCCCTCGCCTTGGCGAGGGCTCAAGGGGCCTCAGCTTTCACTGAGGCTCCCATGCTCATGCAACAGGCGGTCGGCGTCAACCACTCTCGTGACATGGACGCCAGAGGACGGTGTCGAGACACTCCGCCGACTCGTCGACGCCGCTCCGCGACGGGTGAATCATGATGTGATCCCGCGGAACGCCCGCTGCGGGCCTGGAGGTCCCTGTGTCCCAGTCAGCCGCACCCTTCGTAGGGGACGGGATTGTGGTTCGCCGGGTCGCGACCGACGCAGGTGAACGGAGCGCCATCGAAGCCCTGATGCGTGCCATGCGTTCATAAGGCATGCGACTCGGCGAGATCTGGCGCCATCCGGTGAAGTCGCTGCAGGGAGAGTCAATGACGGCAGCCTGGATCGAGACTGACGGCGTCGAGGGTGATCGGGTGTGGGCGATCCGAGACACCGGGACGATGAAGGTGCTCACCGCCCGGCGTGAACGACGGCTTCTCTTGGCCGCTGCCCGCCTGGATAGTGCCGGTGAGCCCGAGTTGCGGCTACCGGATGGGAGCGAGGTGAGGGGCACCGGCCCCGAGACCGACGCTGCTCTGTCTTCGTGGCTCGGACGCCCGGTGGTCCTTGTCCATTCGGACCAGGAGACTCCCGCGGTCGGCGAGTTCTTCGATGATCCGACCGACGAGTCCAGCGCCGTGATCGAGTGGACGATGCCCTCCGGCCGGTTCGTCGACGCCTACCCGCTGCATGTCCTCACCACCGCCAGTCTCCGCGCCGGGGCAGCCGCATTTCCCAGTGGCACCTGGGACGTCCGGCGATTCCGCCCCAACCTCGTCGTGGAGGTCGATGGCGAGGGCTGGGTGGAAGATCAGTGGTGCGGCCGAATGCTTCGAGTCGGCGAGGCCCGCCTCATGGTGACCGAGGCGTGTGCCCGCTGCACCATGGTGACCAGAGCCCAACCGGGTCTGGACTCCGACGTCGACATGTACCGGACGGTCGCCCGCCACCACGCCGGGACCTTCGGCGTGTGGGCGTCGGTGGACACACCCGGACGCATCGAAGTTGGAGACGTACTGGACCTCGGGTGAACCGGCCCTCAGAACCCGATCGCCGACCGCGCTACCTGGAGGTCGCAGGAGCACGCCGTCACTCCCGCCGCCCTGGTCGACGCCGTCCTCGCCGCCGTGGGCGTCTAGGAGGCGCCGCCGGCGGGAAGGAACAAAGCCATGAGCCACATCATCGGTCGGCCAAATGACGATCTCCTCGATGTCATGCTGGGCCACGGCACCGATCCCGAGCAGGCCTTCATTCGCGGATCGGAGGAGGGCCGGGAGGAAGGCGACGGCTTCGAGGACGACCTGCCGGGCGACGAGCCCACCGTCCGGGGGCTGTAGGGCTGGCCACTGCCAGCCTCCGCCGGCTGGCCCGCCAGACCTTCGGCTTCGAGCAGTCCGCCCCCGCCGGGAGGAGGCCACCCGGGCCGCAGCCGCCGGCCGCGACGTCGCGGCCGGCGGCCCACCGGCGCCGGCAAGTCGGCCATCTACCGGCCGGTGACTGCTCCTCCGCTTCCACTTCCCCGTCTGGGGTTCGACGTCGTGCTGCAGCTGATGGCACCGGCGAAGGCGGCGGTAGCGGCCATCGATGAGGAGGCCTACCTCAAGGCCGAAGATGTCGCCCATGACCACAGCCATGTCTGACCGGGGCCGAGACCGAGTTCGGCCCCTGATAGGAGCCGTTCTGGGGGGCTACATCGGGGTCGGAACGGGCCGTGGTCCATCGCTGCTGATGTCCCGCTGGCCCGACTGTCGCGGCCGAAGGCGATCCAGGCTCGCATGGGCCATTCGAGCGTCCAGGTCACCCCTCGACCGCGACGGCCAGCTCTTCCCGGATCTCGACGCGGACATCGCGGAGGGCCTCGACGACGCGCTTCCCGGGGTCGCTGACGCTGCTTCCCGAGGCCTCTCGGTATACCCGGGGACACAGAGGACGCAAAAAGGGGGGTCTGGAGGGGCCCACACGTCAATCAGGGGCACCCCTGAAGAATGCCCCTGACCTGGACTTCTGTATTGAGGCGGCGAGGAGAATCGAACTCCTGTACAGGGCTTTGCAGGCCCTTGCCTAAACCACTCGGCCACGCCGCCGCCGCACCCAGTCTAGTGGCACCGGCGGCTGGCGTGGTCGTGATGAGTCGGGCTCGGGGCCCGATCCGTTGCCCTGGTACCGCGTGCCGTGCGGCGTCTCGGCCGCGTAGGAGTGCATGGTGTAGTCGATGTGCTCAGCGAACCTCCAGTGAGGCGTTGGAGTGATCCACGCTGTCGTCGGCGGGACGCCACGTTGTCCACGTGCCGCCCGGGCTGCGGATGGACCAGTGCTCGTCCCCGTGCGAACGGCCGGCCACGGTGATCCACTTCCCGCCGATCAGTTCTCGGAGCACCTGATTGCGCTGGATGATCGCCTCGATGCGCTCGAGGGGCGCCTGGATGACCGCGAGCAGGCGCAGCGGTTCATGCATGCGACGGTCGCCAACACCCACCGCCTGTGCGGGGAGGCCGACCTGGAGGTCGCCACCCTCACCGAGGACGACGCCGATGCCGCCCACCGGGTTGTGCAGCGTCTTGTCTCCCGCGCCGAACTGGTCGGGGTCGACCGCAGAGAAGTAGTACTGAGCGGAGATCCACTGGCCGACGACGAGCGGCGCGGTCATGATCGTCTCCAGGGCGCTGCCGTCGTCATCGCCCTCGGCATCGTAGGCGTGCAGGAACACGCGACAAGCCAAGTCGAGCCCGGCCGTGATCGAGCGGGGCCCGACAACGAACGCAGCATTGCCGGCGAGCCCCCACTCGGGACGCACCTGCGCCCAGTCGTACCCACGGACCCGGACCGTCTGCGGGTTTCCCGGGAGCCGCCCGGCGCGCTCGCGTGCGAGCCGTTCGCCGGCCACCGCCACGTCGCGCTCGAAGGCCGCGACCAGCGGCTCGTGGCTGTCCGGCACGGCCTGGCGGTCGAGAACGGTCACTACGTCGGAGACGGTGTCGTGCTGGGCGGCAACGAAGAGGGTGTCGTCGGGCACCATGATGCCTTGCTCTTTGAGGCCGGCGCGGACCCCAGGGTCGTTGAGGATGGCCACTGCCACGCGGGCGCTCGGGCCACCGGGAGCGCCGCCGCACGCGCCGCAGTCATAGGAGGATGCGTGCGGGTTGTTGACGTTGTGGCTGCCGTGCCCGCAGAACACGACGAGCCGGGCGAAGCGGGTCATGCCCATGGTGCCGACGATGTTCTTCCCGAACGAGACCCGCTCCTCGAGCGCCAAGCCGGAGCTGTCGTCGTTCTCCGCCTCGACAGCCGGTCGTGTCTGCGGGGGGGCGACTCGGCGCGCCGTCAGTCCTTTCAGGCGACGGACAAAGCCTGGTGCCAGCGTCCGGGCCGCGGCCGCCGGACCCATGAGGTAACCCGCCGCCTCGGCCAGCGCGAACGGACCGACCAGGCTCCCTTTGGCCGCGTGGAAGGCCTCTTGTCCTGCGCCGGTGGTTCGCTGCGCGGTGAGGTAGCCGAGGGCACCGTCAGGGACGAGCGGCCGCTCGGCGACATCGTGTTCAGGCTTCAACAGCACCGGGCAGCGCGCCTCGCTCTCGGTCGAGCCGAGCGGCGTCCAGCGCACGGGAACGCCGAAGAACCCGGCGAACCCGAAGGTGTCGTAGGGGCCGCATGCCTGTAGGTGCCGTTGCAGGCCCTCCGAGCGGGCGTCGATGCAGAAGACCGCTTGTGCGTCCGGCCGCTCGGTTACCGGGCCAGGGTCCAAGCGGGTCATCAGTCCCAGCAGACGATCTCGGAAGTTACCCTCCTGCGCCTCGAGCCACATCGACTTCCGCAGCGGCGGCGGCACCTGCTGCAGGACGCCCCGCACGGCAGACGTGACGAAGGGATCGTCGGAATTGCTCCCGAGAGCGGAGAGCACCGTCGCCACCCGGTCCTCGAGGAGCTTCTCGTTCTCGGCCTCCTCGTCCGGGAGCTGCGGGGGATGCTGAGCAGCGGCGCCATGGGCCGCCGCTGCCGTTGCAGCCACCTGCGCGGCGAGCAGGTCCACGAGGCGCAACGAGGGGCGATGGTCGTCGGGCGGAGCCCACTCGTCGTTCCAGCGCGCGTACCCGGCCCAGCCCGGAAGCCGGCCGAGGTGCTCCCTAAGGGCACCGACGCGATCGTCGCCGACATCCAGCGCATCGAGCGAGGCGGCGAGGGCCTCGACCGGA
>CADCTB010000151.1 GCA_902805665.1 uncultured Acidimicrobiales bacterium | reverse complement strand
CGTCCTCTCCAAGTTGGGTGCCGACGTGCTGTCGGTGAACCCCTACGCCTTCACGGCCGGGGCGGCGGCCTTCGAGCCCAAGGTGCACGCCGCCCGGGTGGCCGAGCTGGTGCGCTCGTCCGGGGCGCACCTCGGCGCCCTGATCGACCCGGACGGGGAGCGCCTGACGCTGGTCGACGACGAAGGCCACATCCTCTCCGACGAGCAGTCGCTGCTGGTGATGGTGACCCTGGTGTCGTCGCAGGTCGCGGGGGCCCGCATCGCCCTCCCCGTTTCGGCGAGCGCTGCGGCCCAGCGCATCGCGTCCGAAGCCGGAGCAGCCATCGTCTGGACCAAGGTCTCCGCCAGCCACATCATGGACGTGGCCGAGTCCACCGATGGAGTGGCGCTGGCCGCCAGCCAGGACGGCGGCTTCATCTTCCCGGAGTTCCTGCCCGCCTACGACGCCACCGCCGCCCTCGTCCACCTGTTGGAGATGCTGGCCCGCTCTGGTCTGCGCCTGTCGAAGGTGGTGGCCGGGCTGCCCCGTCAGCACATGGCGCACGAGAGCGTGGTCACCCCTTGGGAGCAGAAGGGGCTGGTCATGCGCAAGGTCGTAGAGGCGGCCAAGGACCGCGAGGTGGTGCTGGTCGACGGGGTCAAGATCCTCCACGAGGAGGGCTGGGCCCTGATCCTGCCCGACCCCGACGAGCCGGTCACCCACGTCTGGGCCGAGGGCCCGTCCGACGTCGACGCCCGCCATCTGGCCCAGGAGTACGCCCGGCGCATCCGTCAGCTCCTGCGGTAGGAGCGCGGATGCCCCGTCGTCCGTCCGGTTGGGGCTAGCGTCTCCCGCCATGAACGTGCCCGAGGACCGGCGGTACACCAAGGACCACGAGTGGGCGCTCCTCGACGGCGGCCGGGTCCGGATCGGGATCACCGAGTACGCCCAGGACGCCCTCGGCGACGTGGTGTTCGTCCAGCTGCCCGACGTGGGGACGGTCGTCGAGGCGGGCGGGGCCTGCAGCGAGGTCGAGTCCACCAAGTCGGTGTCCGACATCTACGCCCCGGTGGCCGGCACGGTGGTCGAGGTCAACACCGAGCTCGCCGAGGCGCCGCAGCGTCTGAACGAGGATCCCTACGGCGCCGGGTGGATCTGCGTGATCGAGCCGGCCGGCGCCGCGGCCCTCGACGACCTCCTCGACGCCGGCGCCTACTCGACGCTGATCAGCGCCTGATGTCCCGGAACGGGAAGGGCAACCGGTGAGCGACGTGTTCTGCACCAAATGTGGGCACCGGAACGCCCTCACCGCCAGGTTCTGCTCGTCGTGCGGGGCGGCGCTGGAGGTCGACTCAGGCGAGGAGACCACCATCACCTTCGCCCCCGTCGACGCCACCGGGGAGATCCTCGACGACGACATGGCCGGTGCCCTCGAAGGGCTGCCCGAGTCCACGGCCATGGTGGTGGTCAAGCGGGGACCCAACGCGGGGTCGAAGTTCGTGCTCGAGGGCGAGGTCACCCGGGCCGGGCGCCATCCCGACTCCGACATCTTCCTCGACGACATCACCGTCTCCCGCCGCCACGCCGAGATCGTCAGGGCCGGCGGGGGCTACTCCGTGCGCGACGCCGGTTCCCTGAACGGCACCTACCTCAACCGTGAGCGCATCGACGAAGCCCCCCTGTCGAATGGCGACGAGCTCCAGATCGGCAAGTTCCGGCTGGTCTTCTTCGCCGGCGGCCCGGGGGAGGAGTGACCGAGACGGTGGAGGAGCGGGCCTACCTGTCGATCGGGGAGGTGCTCGCGCTGCTCAAGGAGGAGTTCCCCGACGTCACCATCTCCAAGATCCGCTTCCTGGAGAGCCAGGGCCTGCTCGACCCCGAGCGCACGCCGTCCGGCTACCGGAAGTTCTACGACACCGATGTCGAGCGGCTGCAGTGGATCCTGCGCCAGCAGCGTGAGCACTTCCTGCCCCTGAAGGTCATCAAGGGCCGGCTGCGTGGTGGAGCCGAGGTGGGCGACGAGCCTGGCGAGCCGACGTCCCAGGTCGCCGAACCGGTGGCCCCCCAGGCACCGGTCGAGCCGGCTCCCCGGGCCGGGCCCGACGCCGCTGTCGTGCCGCGGGGAGCTGGCGAGCCGCCTGCGCCGCCTGCGCCGGCCGCCCGGAAGGCTGCGCCACCAGTCGTGACGGAGGCGGCCCCGCTGGTGCTGTCCTCCAGCGGCGTGAGCATGAACCTGGCCGAACTGGCCGCCGCCAGCGGCCTGGAGGACGACGACCTGCGAGAGCTCGAGCGCTACGGCCTGCTCACCGGTCGGCGGGCGGCATCGAGCGTGTACTACGACGAAGAGGCCCTGATGGTGGCTCAGCTGGCCGCCGGCTTCATGAAATACGGCGTCGAGGCCCGCCACCTGCGCATGTACAAGACCGCCGGCGAGCGGGAGGCCGGGTTCCTGGAGCAGGTGGTCCTGCCCATGCTCAAGCAGCGCAACCCCCAGGCCCGGCGCCAGGCGGCCGACGCCCTCTCCGACCTCACCCGCCTGGGCCAGGGGCTACGGGCCGCCATGCTGCGCCAGGCGCTCCGCAAGTACATCGAGGGGCAGTAACAGCTCCTCGGGTCCTCTTCCCGGCCGCGGAGCTGGCGGCGGCGGCGGCCCGGGTGGCCGCCGAGATCTCCGCAGCCCACACCGACGGTGTCGTGCTGGTGGCGGTGCTCAAGGGCAGCGTCCCGTTCATGGCCGACATGGTGCGGTCGATGACCGTTGTCCCGGTGATCGACTTCATGGCCATCTCCGCGTATGCCGCCGACACCGGGCGGGTCCGGATCGTCAAGGACCTCGACCTCGACATCATGGGCAGGGATGTGGTGCTGGTGGAGGACATCGTCGACACCGGGTTGACGCTGCACTACCTGCTGGCCGAGCTGGGCCGCCGCCAGCCCCGCTCCCTCGAGGCCTGCACCCTCCTCGACCGGACCTCCCGGCGGATCATCCCCACGCCGGTGGAGTACCGCGGGTTCGAGATCGGCGACGAGTACGTGCTCGGCTACGGCCTCGACTACGCCCAGCGATACCGGAACCTCGACCGGGTGGTGGTCGGCGACCTGACCGTCCTCCGCGACGACCCCGACGCGTACGTCGCTTCGCTCCATCCGCGTTAGTCGCAAGGCTCCGTGCGAGGTAACGTCGGCCCGTGGTCGAGATGCACCTGGTCGGAGTGCGGGTGGAGATGCCCACCAACAGTCCGATCGTCCTCCTTCGTGAGTCCGAGGGCCAGCACCGGGTCCTGCCCATCTTCATCGGGCCGGTGGAGGCCACCGCCATCGCCTTCGCCCAGAACGGCGTCGTCACCGCCCGGCCCCTCACCCACGATCTCCTCCGCGACCTCCTGGTGGCACTGGGCGTGGGCGTGGAGCGCATCGTCATCACCGAGCTGCGCGACCGCACGTTCTACGCCGAGATCGAGATGACCACCAACGGCTCGAGCCACAAGGTCTCCAGCCGTCCCTCCGACGCCATCGCCCTCGCCGCCCGCCTGGGGACGCCCATCTTCGCCGACGAGTCCGTCCTCGAAGAGGCGGCCGTCACCATGAGCGACGACGACGAGGAGGAGGACGACGAGGTCGAGCGCTTCCGCGAGTTCCTCGAAGGGGTCAACCCCGAGGACTTCGCCTCGTAGAGGCTTCGCCTCGTAGAGGCTTCGCCTCGAAGGGCGACGGGCCGCCTCCGGCGGCGCTCAGTCCGTTCCGACCGACCAAGCCTCGCTCCGCTCGGCGTTCGGTCGGTGTCCCTCAGGGTCCCTCCCCAGCCATCCTCGCTGCGCTGCGGTGGCCGGGGACCCCTCCCTACGGGCCACCCCTGCCCCTCTCGAGGGTTGTTGATCTCCTGTGGGTAAGCACCTACTGTGCTCACAAGGGCGTAACTACACGTTGATGCGTAAGCGCCCGACTTTGTGGAAAAGGGGATGGGATGGGCGAGGACGATCTGGTCGGTTTCCGGGGGCCGCAGGTGTGCAA
>CADCTB010000150.1 GCA_902805665.1 uncultured Acidimicrobiales bacterium | reverse complement strand
GCCCGCCCAGCGCGTCGGCGATCGCCTGGTCCAACGCTCGATCGGCCTCCACCCGCGCCTCATCGTCCTCGATGCTGCGGTGCCCCTCGAGGATCGCTTTCATGGACAGGCCCTGCGTGTCCTGGGGCAGCTCGACGACCAGCTTCATGAGCGACTCGTAGACCACCCGGCCCTGCTCGAACGGCATCAGGCCGATGGCCCGGGCCAGCTCGGCGATCGACCCCGTGCGCCTGGGATCCGGCAGGGCGAGGAACCGGAACATCCGCTCGCGCAGCACCACGGTGCGCTCCTCGAGGTCGGCCACGGCCAGGAGGGCGGTGAAATGCTCGGTACGGCTCTTGGGCTCCCGGGCGTTGAGCTCCTTCTCGACCCGCTCGAGGCTGGCGTAGGCCTGCTTCCAGGCATCGGCGTGCAGGCGGGGGTCGAACACGGCAAGCGCGTCCTCGAAGTTGATCAGCGCCCGCCGTAGGTTGGCGGTGCCGCCCTGGGACTCATGGGCCAGGCCCAGGTTGTGCTTGACCAGGGCGTGGTAATAGGGGAACCCGGTGCGGGTGAAGACCTCGAGGGAGTTGTTGAACGCCCGGATGGCCTCCTGGAGGAAGGCGGACCGGCCGTCGGCCGACTGCTGGGCCAGGGCGCTGCAGGTGACGCCGACGCTGTGCTCGACCATGCCGTAGTGCAGCGGGTTCTCGTCGGGGTCGATCATGCCCCGGGCCTCTTCGAAGTCGGCGAGGGCCGCCTCGAGCCCCTCCTCGGTGCCCATGCTGCTGTGGGCCTGGCCCCGGTTGTGGAGGGTGGACATGATGCCGCGCTTGCCTTCGTCGGTGTAGCTGTCGAACAGCTCGATGGCGGCGTTGAACGCCTCGACTCCCGCGTCGGCCTGGCCGAGCTCCGTGCGGCACAGGCCCAGGTTGTTGTAGGCCGCGGCCCGCTCGTTCTGGGTGCCCCCTTCGGCGAAGAGGGCGACCGCCTTCTCGAACAGGTCGGCGGCCTTGCGCCGGTCGCCCAGGCCGCGGTGGGCGGCGCCGGCGGCGTTCAGCACCCGGGCGTGCTGCACGGGCTCGAACCGGGGGTCGAAGATGGCGGCGGCCACGTCGTAGAAGGCGAGCGCCTTGCGCAACCCCTCGACCGGGTTCCCGCTCGGCGACTCGGCATGGGCCAGCCCCAGTCGGTAGGCCAGCACGGCATGCTCGTGGGGCCGGCTGGCCCGCGAGGTGGACGCCAGCTGCCTCTGCAGATCCTCGATGGCCGCCTTGTGGTCGACGGTGGACTGGTCGCTCATGGTTCCTTCCGCGGTGCCGTCGGCGGAGAGCCGCCTTGGGATGCCGAGCCGGTCAGCTCGTCGAGATGGCGAAGTATCTCGCGCACGGCCACGTCGCACGCCGCGGTCACCTCGGGCGACATGGGGATGCCCGGAGTCTCGGCGTCGACCGGTTGGCAGCCGACCATCAGGGTGTTGTCGGGCAGCACGCCGAGGGCCTTCGACATGATGAGCGCCCGCTCCGGTGTGGCCAGGTGGACGTCGGCCAGGAAGTCGTAGCGCTCGCCCCACTCCATGTCGTTCACATGGGGGACGTCGAGCAGGATCAGCATCACGTGGCCGGGCGGGCGGTCGCGGTCGACGGCGTCGATGATGACCAGGGCGTCGTACCCCTCCTGCAGCTCCTGGACCAGGGCGATGCCGCCGATGCCGGTCTCCACCACCTTCACGCCCTCGGGCAGGTCCATCTTCATGAGCCGGTGGGCGACCACCACGCCGAAGGCGTCGTCGGCCCGCAGCTGGTTGCCGACGCCCGCCACCAGCACCCGCAACCGGTCGGAGGCGGCCGGCGCATCGGGGTCGTCGGCCGGCTGGGCGAGCGCCTGCCAGGCCGCGAAGGGGTCGTCCACCGCGGTTTCCACCGGCTCGTGCGGGGCGGTCAACTCAGCCCGTCGGTCAACGGAGCGCGCCGGTGGCCGTCTCGGCCGCCCGGAGTGCGTAGCCCTTGACGACCCACCACGTCAGGTACTCCTCGAGCTCGTCCCAGGCCGCCTGGTCGACGTCGTCCTTCCAGTGGTCGAGCCGCCGGCTCACCTCGGAGGCGATGATGCGGTCGAGCGCCTCGATGGTGCGGTCCTCGTCGGCCAGCATGTGACCACCGGCCCCCTCGACCCGCAGCTCAGCGGCGATGCCCGCCGTGGCTTCCTCCAGGGCGTCGAGGTCGGGGAGATCCTCGTCGCTGGGCGACAGGTCCATGCCGACCTCGGACTCCTCGACCCGGCGGAGGCAGTAGCCGCCGATGACGGCCGCGCCGGCCCAGATACCGACCTCGGGGATGGGCTGCGACGTGCGCTGCTCGGCGACCGAGCGGTCGACGTAGCTGCGGGCCAGGTCGGTGAGGGGATGAGCCTGGGCCAGGGCCCGGGCGCGGTACGCCATGTCCTCGGCGGTCAGGCTCCCGGTGACGCCATGGTCGGTCTGGCCGTCCTTATCGTTTTCCGCCGCACTACTCATGTTCGCCTCGTCGTTGCGCTCGCCGGCCCTCGGAGGGCCGGCCCGCAGGGGCCTCCCCTCCGGTCCGGCGAGGCCGGTCGCCCCGGGCCGACGTGCTCACTCATAAAGAAATGGGCTTCCGACCGATCTTGAGAAGGACGGGCTCCGGCTCGGGAAGGGCGGGCTCCGCCTCAGCGGCGGGCTCCACCACTTCGAGGCGGCGGAAGTTGGGCCAGTGCCGGCGCAGCGCCTCTTCGAGGCCTCCCGTCAGGGTGGCGGTCGAGCTCGGGCAGCCGTCGCAGGAGCCCATCATCTGCAGCTTGACCACGCCGTCCTTGATCTCCTCCACGGTGATCATGCCGCCGTGCGACTCGATCATCGGCCGGAGCTCCTCCATGGCGGCGTCGACCGCATCGGCCGCGGCGGCGGCATCCCGGTCGTCGGGCGCCTCGCCGAAGTCGTAGGCCGACAGGAAGTAGCCGGTGATGTCGTCGTTGGCCACCGAGTCGAGGAAGATCTCGCCCCGCCACGCCCGGATCATCTCGACCAGGCGACCGAGGCCCTCACGGTGGAAGGCGTCGAACAGGTCCATCATCTCTTCGACCCGGTCCCGGACCGCAGCATCGGGATGGGTCATGAGCTCGTCGAACAGCTCACCCACCCGAGGCATGACCTCGTCGTAGGGCAGGGTCTCGACGTCGACCTTCTGGTACTCCGGGCTCATGGTTCGCTCCGCTCAGTGCTCATTTCGCCTGCCTCTCTCGTACCGCTCTCGACAGCCGGCTGCCCGTCCCCGGTCAGGCCGGCCGCCACCTCTTCCTGGATCATGGCGAGGACCGTGTCGACCACCGACTCGACTTCGTCGGAGAAGCCGAGACCGAAGGCGCGATCACCTGGTTCCACCTCTATGACAACAGTGTCGCTCGGAAATCCTTTCCAATACCTCACCACCGCCAACGTGTGGTCCAGGTCGATGATTCCACCGACAGCCTCGCCGAGGCGGTCGGCCACCTCCTCGTCGCTGGGCGGGGTGAGGTCGAGCTGGTAGCGCCTGATGGTGCCCGGAGGGTCGACGTCGCGCGGCATGGCCCCCACCAGGACCACCTTCTCCGGCCGGAAGTCCTGCAGCGTGTGGAGCACCCGATGGGCGGAGTAGGAGAGGTCCTCGATCACCACGCCCTCCGGCCACTCGACATCGTCGATGCGCTTGAGGAACTGCGTCCCGAAGTCGAGGTCCCGCAGCCACGGCAGGCCGATCCCCCCCACCAGAACACGGGTGGGTGGGCGTTCTGCGAGGCGGTACGGGGAGTCGATCATGCAATCTTTAGGATAGGGAACACAGCAGGATAGGGAACGCTGCAGGATTGGAAAACTGTCAGGGGCCAAGCGCGAACGTACCCCCCGAAGGGGGTACGTGCGGAGCGCGGAGTTGCTCTACTCGAGGGTGCAGCCGCAGGAGTTGATCTCCCGGGTGATGATGCCCTTGCCGGTGTCCATGTGGGTGGTGCAGGGCATGCAGGGGTCGAAGCTGCGGATGGCCCGGAGCACGTCGATGCCCT
>CADCTB010000149.1 GCA_902805665.1 uncultured Acidimicrobiales bacterium | reverse complement strand
GACGAGCCGTTCAGCGGCCTCGATCCCGTGGGCGTCGACGCCCTGTCCGGGGTGCTGCAGACCCAGGTCGATCAGGGGACGGCGGTGGTGTACTCCAGCCACCAGCTCGAACTGGTGGAACGACTGAGCGACGAGGTCACGATCATCGACCAGGGCCGGGTCGTGGCGTCGGGGGCGGTGGCGACGGTCCGCAGCAGCCGGGGCGCCGACCGGCTGAAGGTGGAGCTGGCCGATGGGGGGACGGGGTGGGCGGACGGCCTCACCGGGGCCAAGGTGGTCCGGCGCGACGGGAACGAGGTCGTGCTGGAGCTGCTTCCAGGGGCCGACGACCAGGATGTGCTCGACGCCGCCCGCCGGGCCGGCCGAGTCCGCTCCTTCCGGCGGGAGGCGCCGACGCTGACCGAGCTGTTCCGTGAGGTGGTGTCCTCGTGAACCGGATGCTGGTGATCCGGCTGGTGGCTGGTCGGGAGCTCCGGGAGCGTGTGCGATCGAAGGCGTTCCGCATCTCCTGCGGGGTGAGTCTGGCGTTCATCCTGGCCGTCGCCATCCTTCCCGGCGTCCTCTCCGACGACGGCCCCACCACCTACGACGTCGGCGTCTTCGGTCAGGGCGCCGAGCAACTGGGTGACCGGCTGCCCGTGGTCGCGGGCCAGCTCGACGACAACCTGGCCATCAATGTCCGCCCGGTGGCCGACGCCGCCGAGGCCGAGCGACTGGTGCAGGCGGGTGACTTGGACGCGGCGGTGGGCGACAACCGGATCGTGGTCGACGAGGAGCTGGGCGACCGCCTCGAGTTCGTGGTCCAGGAGGCGAACCGGCAGGTGGTGGCGGAGGCGACTCTGTCCGGCGCCGGGGTGCCCCGTGACGTCGCCGGGCGAGTGCTCATGCCGCAGCCGTTGGAGGTGCAGGCCCTCGACCCGGAATCCGACGAGGACACGGCCAAGGAAGGCCTGGTCTTCTTCGGCACCATCCTCCTGTACGGCCAGCTCCTGGGCTTCGGGTACTGGGTGGCCAGTGGCGTGGTCGAGGAGAAGGCGTCCAGGGTGGTGGAGATCCTGCTGGCCAAGGCCCGGCCCGGTCAGCTGCTGGCCGGCAAGGTCATCGGCATCGGCCTCCTCGGCCTGGTCCAGCTGGTGGCGTTCGTGGTCATCGGCCTCCTCACCGCCCAACTCACGGGCAGCGTGGACCTCCCGCCCGAGACCGTCCCTGTCGCCGTCCAGGTCGTCCTCTGGTTCGTGCTCGGCTTCGCCCTCTACAGCTGCCTGTTCGCGGTGGGCGGCGCCATGGCCAGCCGGGTGGAGGAGCTGCAGAGCACCACCACCCCGCTGACGTTCCTGGCTGTGGCGTCGCTCTTCGCGGCCATGAACACCGGCGGGAACCCCACCGGCCAGATCGCCGAGATCGCCACCTTCGTCCCGTTCTCCGCCCCCATGGTGCTGCCCATCCGGATCGCCGCCGGGGAGGTGGGCCTGGGAACGGTGCTGCTGGCCGTGGCCATCGTGCTGATCTCCATCGTGGCCGCCATGGTGCTGGCCGCCCGGGTCTACGCCGGTGGTGCGCTCCACCTTCGGGGCCAACTGGGGCTCCGCAAGGCCCTCAGGGCCGGCTGAGGCAGAAACCTTTCGGTCGGGTGAGTAGTCGGAACACCAGTCGGGTAGACGGCGTTTCCAGAAAGAAGTCAACAGGTCGAGTGTCGGCCAGGAGTAAGTCCGATGTCGGACGTGCGTGCGAGGTGGAGGCGGGCGACGAATCCGCTTCTCGCCGTTGCCCTGCTCTCCACCTTCGTGCTCGGCTGCGGCCGGGCCGGCGAGGTCCAGGTCCGCACTGCCTTCCCCACGCCCGTGACCGCGCCCTCTACCGCCCCCTCCTCCTTCCAGGGTGCCGTCACTGCGTTCGACCGGCAGGCGGGCCAGCTGACCGTCGCCGTTCAGATCGTCTGGACACCGGTTCTCAAGGCTGACCCCCACGAGCGCCAGGTGGTGGTCGACCCGCAAACCCGCTGGGAGCCGTCGGCCGACGTCGTGGTCGGCGACGAGGTCCAGGTGGAAGCCGAGGATCCGATCGACGGGCGGTGGCCAGCCGTGCGGGTCCAGCTCCTCGACATCGACTGACCGAGAGGTCGAACGGCGGCCTTCGGCATCCCGCAGCTACCGTGGGGTTTCGACAACGAAGCGAGGCCCACGTGCTGCGGCGGTCCCTACGTGTCATCGGTGTCGTGGTGATGTTGACCCTCGCGTCCTGCGGTGGCGGAACGTCGTCCAGCTCCACCCTTAATCCGGCGCCCTCCGAGCCGGCGACGACACGACCTGCCATCCCTGCGGAGGTGGCGACCCCCAGGGCGACGACGGAGCCGACAGATGCCTTCCCCGTCACCATCAAGCACGAATATGGATCCACGGTTCTGCCCCGGGCGCCAGCGGGTCGTGGCCCTCAGCGACCGGGTTCGGTGACGCGGCCTTCGCCCTGGGGGTGACCCCCCTGGCCTCCCGTCACAACGACGAGAGGATTTACACCATCCCCCGCCCGTGGGCCCAGTACGCAGCAGGCTGGGGCACGTCGACGGTCCTCTTCACTGGTGGAGGGCCCGACCTCCCCACCATCGCCGCCCTGAAGCCGGAACTCATCCTCGACGGCGTGGGCTTCTCGGACTCGGAGGGCTACGAGCAGCTTTCCAAGATCGCCCCCACCATTGTCCGAGCCAGCCGCGACTCGGGGAAACTCCTGGCAGGCGGTCACCCGCTCAGTTGGAGCGGCGCTGGGCCGCAGTGCTCGAGCGGAACAAATCGTCGCCGAGTTCGAGGCCCGCCTGGCCAAGGTCGCCTCCGAGAACCCCCGCTTCAAGGGGAAGAGGCTGGTCTTGGCCAGCTACTCCGACCCTACGGAGGCGGTCTATGTCTTCGAGCCCCGTAGCCCCGAGATGCAGTTCTTCGCCTCCCACGGTTTCACCGTGCCCCAGATGAGCCCCCGGGTCGACCCCGCGAGGTTCGGCAACCTTGACGTCGACGTCCTCATCTGGGACATGGCAAGAGAAGGAGGAGAAGGCCGTCATCGAGGCCGACCCTCGCCTGAACACCCTGAGAGTGATCAAGGAGAAGCGGGCGGTGTACATCGACGGAGACTTGGCCTACGCGTTCAGCTTCCCGTCGATACTCAGCTTCCAGTACGCCCTCGAGAAGATCACGCCGCTGCTCCAGGCGGTTCCCGGCTAGTTCCCGGTCATGCGGCGATGACGGTGGCGAGCAGCTCGTCGAGTGCGGACTGACCGGGAGGGGCGATGCGGGGCTGGCCGGCCAGGGTCCGGACGCGGTCGAAGGCATCGTGGATGTCGCCGCCGCGCAGCACGTGGCCGTGGGCGGAAGCGACCACCTCGGGCCGCAGCGCCTCCACGGTGTCCACATGGCGGTTGTAGACGACAGGGTCGAGCCACTCGTGCCAGGGCGAGACCATGCTGTTGAACAGTAGGAAGCTGTCCTCGTACAGGTCCTTGGGCACCTCCTCGACCTGGTGGACGGCACCCGTCGTCAGGGCGGCGAAGGAGTCCACCGCCCACAGCACGCCGGTCCGCTCGTCATAGAGGGCCCGCGTCGTCGGCCCGTCGAAGATCGGAGGCACGACGAGCCTCAGGCGACGGTCCCCGGCGTCGAAGGTCTCGTTGGGCCCCCGCCAGATCATGCGGTCGGGCGCGATCGCCGGCCGCTCCAGCGCCAGCCGCTCCCAGGCGAAGAAGTTGGTCACCAGCGTGGCCGCGGGGGATGCCTCGAGGACGTCGTACAGGCCCCCGGTGTGGTCGCCGTCGTCATGGGAGAGGAAGACCCAGCGAACGTCCTCGGGGTCGATGAGCGAGTAGACCTGCTCAAGCCAGTGCTCCCGGTGCACGGGCGCCCCGGTGTCCACGATGATCGGCTCCTCGCCCCGGATCAGCAGCGAGTTGACCTGGACGAAGGTGCCGGGTTCGGCGGGGGCGAGGTTCGGGATGAGGAACGTCTCGGGTGCGATGCGCACCGGGCTGGTGGTCGGGACTGACGCTTCCATGATCGACT
>CADCTB010000148.1 GCA_902805665.1 uncultured Acidimicrobiales bacterium | reverse complement strand
GGCGGGCGACCGGCCGCCCCGTGAGGGCGCCGGCCGTGAAGGCGGGGGTCGCGACCGACGTGAGGGTGCCGACCGGCCTCGTTCGGAGAGCGGCCGGCCGCCCCGGGAAGGAGCCGGCCGTGACCGTCCGCCCCGGGAGGGCGCCGGCCGTGACCGGCCGCCCCGGGCCCCCGGCGGAACCGGTCCGGCCAGGAGCCGGCCGCCCGCCAAGCGCATCCAGGCCGGGCGCGCCCACCGCGACGCGGTACTGGCCGCCCTCCCGCCCGAGCAGCGAGCCATCGCCGAGCAGGTGATGCGGGGTGGGCTGGCCGGCGTGCGCCAGGCCGTCGAGGAGCAGAACACCCAGGCCCGCGCCGCCGGCGGGCCCGAGATCCGCTCCGAGGCCATCCTGACCCTGGCCGAGGAGCTGCTGCCCAGCCTGCGCGCCGCCGAATGGCGCGACCGGGCCGAGGCCGCCGCGGCGATCGTCGACGAGATCGGCCTGCGGGACCTGCGCACCGTCGTGGCCGGAGCCGACGCGGCCGGGCGCGACGAGGAGAGCCGGGCCCTGGCCACCACCCTTCGCGAGGGCCTGGAGCGGCGCAGCGCGGCCGAGCGGCAGGCCTGGACGGACGAGATCGCCACCTGCCTCACCGAGGGCCGGGTCGTACGGGCCCTGCGGGTCAGCAGCCGGGCCCCCGAGCAGGGGCTGCGGCTTCCGCCGGAGCTCAGCACCGGCCTGAGCACGGCGGTGGCCGACGCCATGTCGCCGGAGACGGCCCCGGATCGCTGGCTGGCCCTCCTCGAGGCGGTGCTCGTCTCGCCGATCCGGCGCACCATCGTGCCCAAGGGCCTTCCCGCGGGGGCCGACGAGGCGACCCTGAAGACCATCCGCCAGGCCATGCCGAAGGTGCCGGCCCTGGGCCCGCTGCTGGGTGAGTCGCCGTCGTCCCGGCCGGTCCCGCCGCCTCCCCCCCGCCGGCCACCTGCGCCGCCGGCCCCGGCGGCCGCGCCGGTCGCGTCGGCGCCCGAAGCGAGCGCCCCCGCCACCGTGCCTGCGCAGCCTGAGGCGCCGAGCGGCGTCGAGCCCGCCGCAGTGCCTCCGGCCGAGCCGGTGGCCGTGGCTCCCGCCGAGCCGGTGGCTGCTGCCGTCGCCGGGCCGGGCCCCGTCGTGGCCGAGGCGCCGCCGGCCCCTGACACCCCACCCGCCCCCGCCCCGGAGCCCGTCGCCGGCGACGCCCCCGAGGGCGCCACCGACTGACGCATCGCCTCTCGCTCAGGCGATGACGGGCACGATCCCGTGGTCGTGCAGGAACTCGGCGAGACCTTCGACCAGGCGCAGATGGGCCACCTCGTCGAGGGGCACCCACGCCGCTTCGGCCGCGTCCCCACCGGCGCGCAGCCCCGTCTCCGGGTCGTCGAGCACGGTGACCAGGAAGTCGAAGATCACGAAGTGGTGGTCGTCGCCGATGCGCTCGACCCAGCCGGCGAGGTCGTCGCACACCGCTTCGAGGCCGGTCTCCTCGGCCAGTTCACGCACGACGGCCTCGGCCAGGGTCTCCCCGCCCTCCACCCGGCCGCCGGGGACGCTCCACTCCCCCGCCGCCGGCCCGTGCCCCCTGCGGACGAGGAGCAGGCGACCGTCGATCACCGCGATAGCCCCGACGCACAGTTCGGGCCTCACGGCCCGAAGTGATGGTGCATGACCAGCTGGCGGGCGGTGAAGCCCGATTCCTCGAAGAAGTTCTTCGTCGCCCGGTGGCCGGGGAGGGCCATGGCGTCCATGCCGACGCACTTGCGCTCTTCGCACCAGGTCATCAGGTCGTCGATCATCAGCTCACCCAGGCCGACCTGGCGAGCCCCCTCCTCCACGAAGATGTCGTCGATCACGCCGAGGATGCTCCCGTCGGCCAGGTACTCGAGGTGGACCACGGCGTAGCCCACCACCGTGTCGTCGATGGTGGCCACCAGCACCCGGGCGTCGGGATTGTCGAGCAGGTCCGCCAGCCCGTCCTCGAGCGGCTCCGCACGGGCCTCGCGGGCTTTCCACACCGCGCCGCCCCGCATGGGGCTCAGCTCCTCGATGACCGCCCGGTTCAGCTCGGCGATCCGGGGCAGGTCGGCGGTGGAGGCCGGGCGGCAGCCCTCCTCCATCAGCGCTTTCCTCGCACTAGGCGCTGCCCCGCAGCTGGTCGATCCTGGTGAGCACGGTCTTGCGGGCCCGCGTGGCCTCCTCGTACAGGCGGACCGCCTCCAGCTCCTCGGCCGAGAGACCCTCGAGCCGAGGCACGACCTGCGAAGCCGACAGGGTGTCGTAGGCCGGGATGGCCAGGGCCGACGCAGCCGGAGGGGCGCCGGCCGCCTCCGGCGGGGCGCTGGTCGGGGCGGGCTCGGCGGCGGGCGGCGGCCCGTGCCCGTTGGCCGGACGCTCCCGGGCCTGGTCGGAGACCGACCCTCCTGACCAGCCCTGCTGCTCCCGCATGCGCTGGACGACCTTCTCGGCCCGACGCTGGCCCTGGCGCACCGCCATCTCGCCGATCATGCGGGCCACCGTGACCTGGCCGCCCATCCGCTGGCGCCCCTTGTCCGCCAGTTTGGGGACGAGGTCGCGGGCCTCCAGAAGCAGGCCGAGCGGCGCGTAGACCAGCAGGTCGAGGAGCTGCTCGGCGGGGTCCTCTCGCTTGCTCATAGACCCAGCCTACGAGTCAGACGCAGTCTCGGCAGAACATGCGGTCGGCGTCGGCGAGCTGGCTGGGGTGCTTGACCAGGAAGCAGGACTGGCACACGAACTCGCCCGGGCGCTTGGGCAGCACCTTCGTCGTCCCCTCGGCCCGGTCCTCGGTGTCGGGGACCTCGTCCTCCTCGTCCTCCTCCTCGTCGACCACCACGAGGCGGTCCTTCAGAATGACGTCGAGGCCGGCCTCCACGTCGTCCGGGTCGATGTCGTCGTCGTCCTCGTCGTCGTCGTCGTCCTCGGTCACCACCACGACGCCCACGGGCACCACGACGTCGTCCTCGACTTCGTCGACCACGGCATCGACGTCGTCGACCTCCAGGGGATCCACGTCGAGGGCGTCAACGTCCAACGCGTCGTCGACGTCGTCCTCGATCAGGTCCTCGTCGTCCTCCTCGAGCGACTCGAGGTCGACGATATCCGGGTCGTCCGGGTCGCTGACCTCGTCGAGTTCCTCGTCTGGCTCTTCAGGCATTGCGACGCGTCCGTTCCACAAGAGGGGGCTTCGGGGGCGGCAGCATAGACGACCCGACAGCCGGGAGATCACCGCCGAAAACGGCGGTGGGGACCCGAGGGACCGTTGGTACCGCTCCGTAGCCCTCCCACAGGGACGGTGGCCGGCCCGGCCCCCCGTGGTGGATTATCAGAACGTTCTCTACTTGGTCCCTCGAGCCCCGCGCCTGCCCTCAAAGCGCCCCCACCGCGGCACCTCCCGTAGGCGGCGCCGAGGCCCACGACCCGGGGGTGTGGGGCGTAAGGGACGAACGGAGCATGACGCGACGGCGTCCTCCGCGCAACACCCGGTGGCGGCCGCTGACCAGCCTCTTCGCGCGTCGGCGCAGGTCAGCGGCAATGAAATTTCCCCCTCTAGTTCATGTCGAGACTTGGCCCGTGGGCGAGGAGCGCCGAGCCTCCGCCCGGCGCTCGCCAGGCAGGCGCTCCAGGCCGGCGCCGGCATCGCTGTGGTCGACGAAGGCCATGAGCCCGGCCACGATCCGGTGCCCGGCCTGCTCGGCGATGAGGCGGTGCATGTCCTGGCAGATCCGCCGGTAGGAAGGGTGCCCGGCCGGCGAGGTGCGGAGCTCCAGCATGTGGAGGGCGGCCCGGGCGTTGAGCTCCATCGAGTACCGCAGCTTGTAGGCCAGCGACACCGCGTAGGACGCCTGAGCGGGGAAGTGAGGGGTCAGGGCGTCGTGGAGGGCGGCGGAGCAGCCCATGGCCTCCTCGAACGCCGCAGAGGCCCCTGCGCTCACCACGTCGTCGGCCATGACGTACCCGTGGCGGGGCGTGAGCCCCTGCCACTGGATCGTGAGCATGCGGTGACGCTGGAGATCACGGAAGGCCCCGTAGTCCGACAGCACGTCGAACCGGTACGACAGGTGCTCGAGGGCCCGTCCGGGCTTGTGGCGGCGGTTGCGCCGCTCCCCCACATAGGCATCGGCCACGGCCTGGCGCTCACCCGCGGACAGGGTGCGCACCCGGGCCAGCACCTGGTCGTCGGGTAGGTCCAGGTGGGGGTAGAGCATGGCGGCGAGAAGCTTGTCCTCGCCATCGGGGTCGAAGTCCACGAGAGTGACGGCCGGCCGTGGCTCCGGCTCCATGCCGGCGAACAGCCGCTCGGCCACCTGGGCGGTCGCCCGGCCGGTGGCGGCCAGGTAGGCGGTCCACTCCCCGCCCCGGTCGGGCCGGTCGAGCCGGGTGAGGAAGGAGGGGATCACCTTGCGCAGCTCGGCGACCATCAGCTCGGCGTACTCCCGGGCCTCGGGCAGGGCATGGCCCCGCATGCGCAGCAGCAGGAGCTCATACGCCTGGCCGGTGCCGTAGATCCCCACGTTGGAGAGGGCGGCCGCCGGGAGCAGGCCCCTGAGGGCGTCGAAGGCCTTGGCCTTGATCGACTGCCGGTACACGAAGTCCGAGTCGCCGGCCTCCTTGGGGTGCCGCGCCCGGTAGTGGTCGCTCATCACCGGGACCAGCGCCCGGTAGGTGTCGAAGAGGTGGTCGAGGTCGGCGACGTAGCGGGTGCCGAGCGGTGAGGCCAGCACGGCCGGGTCGCGGTGGTAGCGGTAGCGGCCTCCGAGGCGGGCGTCGTAGGCCACGTACCGCGTCGACTGCTCCAGGTAGGCCATGAGCCGGCCCCACTCGAGGATCTTGGTGAGCAGGTTCGACGCCTGCTCGCAGGCCAGGTGCACCCCGCCCAGCTGGGCCACCGAGTCGTCGCCGTACTCGCTGAACACCCGCTCGTAGAGGGCCTCGGCCCGCTTCACCCCGACGGTGGCGTCGATCGATGCGTCGCCGTCGGTGTCCAGGTCGCCCACGAACTCGTCGAGGAACAGCCGGCGCAGGCTCTTGTGCGAGCGGGAGTACCGGGCGAAGAGGGCGCCCTTGACCACCTCGGGCAGGTTGACCAGCGCGAAGACCGGGCCGTCGAGGTTGGTGAAGTAGCGCCGGAGGACGTCGGCTTCCTGGTCCGTCCAGCGCTCGGCGACGTAGGGATGCATGCGACCCGGGAGACTAGGGTCCCGAGCCGAACGCAGCGCGGACCTCGTCCGCAACGCCGTCCCCGAGCCAGAGATCCATCACCGTCATGGCCATCGCCTTGGCCCCGTCGAGCACGGCCCGGTCGCCCTCCTCCGAGGCGGCCCATTGGGCGAACTCGGCCGAGTGGAGGGGTACGTCGGGCGGGCCGACGGCGATCATGGGATGGATCGACGGGACGAGGTAGCTGACGTTGCCCATGTCGGTGCTGGCGATCACCCGGTTGGTGGCGCTGGGGTCGGCCACCGGCCGGCCCAGGGCGTCGCTGTTGGCCCGGTAGAGGTCGATCATCACCGGGTTGGTGCGCAGATCGGAGTACTCCGGGCAGGTGGGGTGGACCTCGATGCGGCAGCCGGCCGCCGACGCGCCGGCCTCCAGGCAGGCGAGGACCCGGGCCTTCAGCGGCTGGAGGGTGTCGATGGTGGCGGAGCGCACGTACCACTCGGCCACGGTGTGGTCGGGGACGATATTGGGCTTCTCCCCTGCCTTGGTGAACACGCCGTGGATGCGGTCCGTCGAGGCGATGTGCTGACGGAGGGCGGCGACCGAGTTGTAGCCGAGGACCATGGCGTCGAGGGCGTTGCGACCGAACTGGGGGGCGGCGGCCGCGTGGGCGCCGCGGCCGAAGTACTCGACCCGC
Source organism: uncultured Acidimicrobiales bacterium (assembly GCA_902805665.1). GTDB lineage: Bacteria > Actinomycetota > Acidimicrobiia > Acidimicrobiales > AC-14 > CADCTB01. Next base: position 12,996 of record CADCTB010000148.1, on the reverse strand, counting down.
CAGGTGGCGATGGCGATGACGTCCGCCTCGGTGAGGTCGGCGCCGGCGGGATGGACCATGAGGGCGGCGTCGACACCGTCGAAAGCGCCGCGGTCGCCCATGAGGATCTTGCCGCCCCCGCCCTCCTCCGCCGGGGTCCCCAGCACCACCAACCGACCGCCGGCCTCATCGGCCAGGGCGGCGGCGGCCAGACCCGCGCCGAGGCCGGCGGCGGCGATCACGTTGTGGCCGCAGCCGTGGCCGATGCCGGGAAGGGCGTCGTACTCGCAGATCACCGCCACGTTGGGGCCGGTGCCGCTACCGGCCCGGACCTCGAATGCCGTGTCCAGCCCGTAGGCGCCGGCCTCGGTCCCGAGCGCCGAGGCGAGCAGGTCGGCGGCGAAGGTCTCGGCGTAGACCAGCTCGGGATGGCCGTGGATCCGGTGTGAAACCTCGAGGAGGAGGCCGGCTCTACGGTCGACCTCCTCCTGCACGCGCGCTTTGGCGTCCTCCAGCTCCATCCCGGCCAGGGTAGGCCCCGGCCGGGATGGGTGAGGTCGGACTACTTCTTGAACTTGTCTCCGATGTCGTCGATGACGTCCTTGACCTTGCCCTTGCCCTGGTCGACCTTGCCCTCGCGCTGGAGGTCCTCGTCGTCGGTCAGGTCGCCGGCGGCCTCCTTGACACGGCCCTTCAGGTCATCTGTGTTGTCGACCATGCGACTCTCCCTTTTTTGGTAGGTGAGAGAGGTGTTCCCTTCCTGACCGCTCCTCTAACGGTTCGCCTGCGCGGCCATCAGGAGCAGCCCGCCGTCGACAACGAAGGACGCGCCCGTGGTGTACGACGCCTCTGGGCTGGCCAGGTGGACGATGGCGACCGCCACCTCCCGGGCATGGCCGGGCCGGCCGAGGGGGATGTCGGGGCGATCCTCGGTCCGGGGATCGACGTCGTGCTGGCCGGTCATGGGCGTGGAGATCTCACCCGGAGCGACCGCGTTGACCAGGATGCCGTGCTCGGCGAGCTCCAGGGCCATGACCTTGGTGAGCAGCCCCAGGCCGCCCTTGGCCGCGCAGTAGGCCGACGAGCCCTCGAGCGGCACGTGCTCGTGGACCGAGGTGACGTTCACGATCCGCCCGCCCCGGCCGGCCGCCACCATCCGCCGGGCCGCCCGCTGCGCGCAAAGCATGGGCCCGGTCAGGTCGACGTCGAGGACCTGGGCCCAGGAATCCAGCTTCAGCTCCAGGAACTGCTCGGTGATGCCCGTGCCGGCGTTGTTGACCAGGACGTCGAGCCCACCCAGGGCCTCAGCCAGCTCGTCGACCACGCCGGCCGCCGCGGGTAGGTCGGTGAGGTCGAGCCGGCGCATCTCGGCCCGCCGGCCCAGCGCACGGACCTCCTCGACCGTCCCCTTGGCCCCCGTGTCGTCGGTGTGCCAGGTGACGCCGACGTCGTAGCCGGCCTCGGCCAGGGCGACCGCGGTCGCCTTTCCGATCCCGGAGTCCGACCCGGTCACGATGGCCACCCTCGGCTCCCCCTCCGGCCGGCCTCCCGGGCCGGCCTCCACCTCGGGCCGGCCTCCCGGGCCGGCCATCATGTGCTCCAGCGCAGGATGGCGCCGATCCCGCCCTCCAGCCCGGCTCCAGCCTCGACCACCCGTATACCTGCGCCGGTTCCCAGAGCGGCGCGCACGGCCACGTCGACCAGACGGCCCTCGACCGGCTCGTCGACCCCCAGGCCACGCAGGTCAGCGGCTGTGGTCGCCACCTGCGTGGCGTCCGGGCCGAACCAGGCGGTGCGGGCGTCGGCCGGGTCGTCGGGAGCCAACAGCAGCACGTCGACCGCGCCCATGGCCAGGGCGGACAAGGCGGCCCGGGTCCCTTCGGCGGCCCGGTCGCCCTGGCCCCGCTCCTCCCGGAACTTCTCCATCAGGTCGTCGGTGTCGGCGTTCACCGCCAGCTCGACGGCCACCCGGGCCTGCTCCCGGAAGAGGTCCTCGGAACCGTCGGCCGATCGGCCCCCGGAGACGACGTGGACGCGCTGGGCCAGGTCGGCGGGCAGGGCCTCCTGGAACAGGGTGAGCGCGCGCTGGTCGCCGGCGGCCACCACCAGTCGAGCGTCGACCCGGCGGGCCAACCGGACCACCTGGTCGGCGGCGTCGGATGCGTTCCGGTCCCACGTGTTCTCCGCCCGCTCCTCGTACCGCCGCTGCGACCAGCCTCCGGCGTTGGGCTTGCGCAGCGGGTAGTCGTCACCACCGGCCTCCCGCTGCACGGCCGGGCGCTCCCGGCGGTAGGCCGTGAGGTCGGCGCCCTCCCGGTCGACCAGCACGGTCACGTACGCCGGCGACGTCTGGCGCCAGCCGATGACGGGAATCAGCGAAGGAAGCGGCGCCCAGCGGGCGCCTTCAGTGTCCGGAAGACGGGGACCGTGCTCGACGTGGAGCACCCCCGCCGTGGTGGCCACGACCGCCAGGCCCTGACCTTCCAGGTGGGCGTCGGGGACGATGGGGTCCACTGCGGCCAGGACCTCCTCGGGCGCGCCCTGGGCGGCGGCCTGCTCGCGCACCGCCCGCCAGCGCTGTTCGGAGCGCTGGGCGGCGTTGTCGATGTCGGCCTCCGTCCCCAGCTGGAGGCTGAGAAAGGGCCCTGAGGCGTTGACCAGGTCTGCGAGATCCGACGTGTCGGCGGCGACCTGCGGCGTGACTCCGGAGCGTTCCATGCCGACGTTCTGCCCCGACCCGGCGGCAGCCATACCCGGTACCGCGGAACCGGACGATGATGGGGTGGTGACCTCTCTGCGCGGTGAAACCATCCCGATCCTTGCGTCACGCGACATCGCCGAAACCGTGGCGTTCTACGAGAGGCTGGGGTTCGGAGTCGTACGGCTCCACGAGAACTTCGGTCCCGCGTACCTGCTGATCCGCCGGGATGACGTGGAGCTCCACTTCGTGCACTCCCCCGAGGTCGATCCGGCCGAGAGCTCAGGCGGGTGCTACCTCCGTCTGGCCGACGCCCAAGCGGTCTACGACGACTGGGAGCCCATGGGGGTGCCTGGACTGCACCCGCCCATCGACACCCCGTGGGGCATGCGCGAGTTCTTCGTGATCGACCCGAGTGGCAACCTGCTCCGCATCGGCACCCGGACCGAGCCACCGGACGCTTAGGCGTCCTCGCCGCTCCATTCCCGGTCCTCACGGTCCCAGGTCTCGTTGCGGGCCTCCACCTTTTCCTTCCACTGCTCGGCCGCCGCCTGCGACTCATAGGGGCCCATGCGATCCTCCGGTGGGCACGACCCCTCGGCCCCCTCCGCCCGCTTGTGCTTCAGACACCAGTACCAGGAGCCGGTCATGAGGCCCTCCTCTCGCCCGCCCACTGTGGCCGAGCGGATGCGGCGCGCTCAAGCAAACGGGCGGATGTGACGAAGGTGACCAGGAGGACCTGCAACATCGACGAGGAATCGAAGCACAGCCCACGGGGGGGTGAACGTCTCGGCTACGAACGTGCAGTCCGACCAGGACAAGCCTCGCCGTTTCGGCGACCGGTTCCGCGCCACCCGGGTCCTGAAGTCAGGCGTCACCGGCGAGACCCTGCGAGGGATCGACGGTGTCGACGGTCGCGAGGTCGTGATCCGGACCATGGTCAACGCCGACCCCGCAGCGGGCGGTCGGCTGGAACAGGAGCTCGAGGGTCTTGCCCGCCTCGACGGCACCGATCTCGTCCGTCCCATAGCCGGCGGCCGCCAGGGCGGCGTCCTCTATTCGGTGCTGCCCTACCTGCCGGGGGTGACCCTCGAGGCCTGCCTGCGTGACCGAACCGAGCCGCTGAGCGTCGTCGAGGCGCTGGCCGTGGGCCGCGGCGTGCTTCGGGCCCTCGTCGACGCCCACGAGCACGGGTTCCTCCACCTCGACGTCCGGCCCTCGAACATCGTGGTGCGACTCGTCAGCGGGCTGGGACAAGGCGAGGTGGGTGGTGGTCTCCGGCAGGCGACGCTTGTCGACTTCGGAGTCCGCCAGCTGGGCCGGGCCACCGGGTCGCCACCCGAGACCGGCCTCCGTGCCGCCCGGTACGCGTCACCCGAGGCGGCCGGTCTCCTGGACCTCGAGGTCGACGAGCGCTCCGACCTGTATTCGGCGGGAGCGGTGCTCTTCGAATGCCTCGCCGGCCGACCGCTTTTCGGGGGCGAGACGGTGGGCGAGGTCCTGCGCCAGCACGTGACCGAGGTGGTGCCCGGACTGCGCAGCCTGGGCCACCAGGTGCCCGCGGCCCTGGACGAGGTGGTGCATCGGCTGCTCCTGAAGGAGCCCGCCGACCGGTACGCATCCGCCCGGGCCGCCCTGGCCGACCTCGACCTGATCGCCAAGGCCCTGGAGGCCGGCGACTCCGACCCGCACGTGGTGGTCGGCGCCCAGGACATTCGGCGAACGCTCACCCAGCCTGCCTTCGTCGGGCGGGAGGCCGAGCTGGCGGCCATCGAGGTTCAGCTCGACGAGGCCCGGCACGGAAGGAGCCGGCTCGTCCTGCTCGAGGGTGAGTCGGGCGGCGGCAAGACCAAGCTGCTCGAGGAGCTGGCCCAGCGCAGCGCCGAGCGCGGGATCTGGGTGCTGCGAGGCCAAGGCGTCGACCAGATGGCACAGCGCCCGCTGCGGATGCTCGACGGAGTGGTGAAGGAGGTGGTGCGCCGTGCCGCGGGAGACCCGGCGTTCGCCGACGGGGTAGTCGACGCCCTCGGCCCCCAGCTCGAAGCCCTCGTCGACTCGCTCCCGGCGCTCGCCGGCATCCTCGGTACCGCCGAGTCCGGCTCGCTGGGGCCGGAGGCGTACGGCGAAGCCCGCTCGCTCCCCGCTCTCACCGCGTTCCTCGACGCCCTCGGCACCGCGGCCTCGCCGGCGATGGTGGTGCTCGACGACTGCCAGTGGGCCGACGACCTCACGCTGAAGTTGATCAGCCACTGGTCGAACCACCGACCGCCCACCGACGAGCCGCGCCGGGTCGTGCTCGTCGCCGCCTTCCGCTCCGAGGAGGCGCCGCCAGGGCACCCCCTGCGACGCCTCGACGCCTCGGCCCATGTGGCGCTCCCGCCCCTCGCCGCCCCCGACATGCACCAGATCCTCGTGTCGATGGCGGGCCCGATCCCCGAGGAAGCGGTACGGGCTGTCGAGAAGCTCTGCGAGGGGAACCCCTTCATGGCCACCGCGGTGATGCGGGGCCTGGTCGAGACCGGCGCCCTGACCGAGGACCCGGCAGGGTGGACGGTTCAGCCCGAGGCGATGGCCCGGGTGCAGACGTCCCGCCACGCCGCCGCGTTCCTGTCCCGGCGCCTCGACCTGTTGCCCACGCCGGTGCGGCGGCTGCTGTCCGTGGGGGCGCTCCTGGGCAAGGAGTTCGATTCCAGCATGGCCGCGTCGCTCACCGGCCAGAGCCCGGAGGAGGCGGCCGCGGGCGTCGCCGAGGCCCGTCGCCGGCACATCCTGTGGTCCTCCGACGACCACTGCAGCTTCGTCCACGACAAGCTCCGGGAGGCCCTGCTCGAGCAGCTCGACTCGAGTGATCGGCGGGCGCTGCACCGGGACGCCGCTCTGGCCTTCGAGGCGCAATCCACTGACCGGGTCTTCGAGCTGGCCTACCACTTCGACGCCGCCGGCGATGCCCACCGGGCGCTCCCCTACGCCCTGGCCGCCGCCGACCGGGCCCGCGCCCAGCACGCGCTGGAGATCGCCGAGCGTCAGTACCGGATCGCCGAGCGGGGCGTGGCCGGCGCCGACGACGACACCCGCCGCCAGGTCGCGGAGGGCCTGGGCGACGTGCTCATGCTGCGGGGCGTCTACGAGGAGGCTGCCGCCCAGCTCCAGGTGGCGGGACGGCTGGCGTCCGACGACGTCCACCGCGCCGAGATCGAGGGCAAGCTGGGCGAGCTGGCGTTCAAGCGGGGCGACGTGGCCACGGCCAGCGATGCCGTCGAGCGGGCCGTCCGCCTCCTGGGCCGCCGCATGCCCCGCCACTCGATCGGCTTCCTGCTCTCGGCCCTCGGCGAGATCGTCGTCCAGCTCCTGCACACGCTGGCGCCGCGGCTGTTCGTGGGCCGGCGCCGGCCCGAGCAGGCAGGAGCCGAGCTCCTCGCCGTGCGCCTGTACAGCCGCCTTGCCTACATCTACTGGTTCCAGCGGGGCCGCATCCCCTGCCTCTGGGCCCACCTGCGGGAGATGAACCTGGCCGAGCGGTACCCCCCGTCGGCTGAGCTGGCCCAGGCGTATTCCGAGCACGCCCCGGTGATGACCATGATCCCGTGGTTCGCCAGGGGCACGGCGTACGGCGAGAAGTCACTGCAGATCCGCACCGACCTGGGCGACCTCTGGGGCCAGGGCCAGTCCCTCCACTTCATCGGAGTCGTGGACTACGCGGCCTCCCGGTACCAGGAGTGCATCGAGCACTGCCGCCGGGCCGCCGACCTGCTGGACCGCACGGGCGACTGCTGGGAGGCCAACACCGCCAAGTGGCACATCGCCTTCTCCCTCTACCGCCTGGGCGACCTCGCCGGGGCCGTCGAGGCCAGCCGCCTCGTCCGCCGTGCCGCCATCGAGATCGGCGACCACCAGGCCGCAGGGATCGCCTTGAGCGCCTGGTCCAAAGCCTCCTCGGGAGAGGTGGGAGCAGACATCATCCACGGAGACCTCGAGCGCCTCGGCGAGGACGTCCACACCGCCGCCGAAGTGCTGCAGGCCGAGGCGGTCCGCCTGATCGGCGCCGGGCGACCGGACGAAGCGGCATCGACCCTGGGTCGGGCGGCGCGGATGGTGAAGTCCAAGGGCCTGAAGCAGGAGTACGTCGCCCCCATCCAGCCGTGGCTGGCCACCGCCCTCCGACTCCAGGCGGAGGCGTCCCCGGCATGGTCGCCTCAGCACCGCCACGCGCTCCGCCAGGCGGTGCGGGCGGCCCGCCGGGCTCGGCGCATCGCCCGCAGCTACCCGAACAACCTTCCCCATGCCCTCCGGGAGAGCGCTCTGATCGACGTCATGCGCGACCGGCCCCGCGTGGCCCGGCGTCGCTTCGACAAGAGCCTTCGGGCCGCCGAGGGCCAGGGTGCGCGCCACGAGTCGGCGCAGACACTGCTCGCCCGGGGCACCGTCGGCGTGGACCTCGGGTGGGCAGGCGCCGGCGACGACGTGGCCCACGCCCGCCGGACGCTGGCGGAACTGGCTGCTCCCTCCTCGTCCCGAGCCGTCGGTGACGGCGACGAGATCACCCTGTCCCTGCTCGACCGCTTCGACACCCTGCTCAGCGTGGGCCAGAAGATCGCGTCGGCCCTGACGCCCGTTGCGGTCTACTCCGCGGTGAGCGACGCCGCCCTCACGCTGCTGCGGGCAGAGGCCTGTGTGGTCCTCGGGCTCGGGGCCGGCGACGCCTCCGCCGCCACCACCACGACCACGACGGTCCTGGCCGGAAGCAGTGGTCAGCCATTCAGTCCTGCACTGGTGGCCCAGGCCCTGATGGCCGGTCGGCCGGTGGTCCTCGAGACAGGGCCGGACGACAGCGACGGTCCGGTGCGCTCGGCGCTGTGCGCCCCGGTCTTCAACCGGGGCCGGGCCGTCGCGTGCGCCTACCTGACCCACGCCCAGGTCGGCGCCCTGTTCGGTGAGGAGGAGGTCCGCCTTGCCGAGTTCGTCGCCACGCTGGCCGGCACCGCCCTGGAGAACGCCGAGGGCTTCGCCGAGGTGGAAGGGCTCAGCCGCTCGCTCGAGCGTCGGGTCGAGGAGCGCACCGCCGAGCTGGCCGACGCCAACCGCCAGCTGACCGAGCGGTCGGAGGCGGTCGAGCTGCTGAAGACCATCGCCGTGGCCACCAACGAGGCGTCCTCGGTGGAAGCGGCCCTGCAGGTGGCTCTGGACGAGGTGTGCCGCCACACGGGCTGGCCTGTCGGCCACGTGTGCCGGATGAACGACGATCCGCCGGGCGAGGAGCCGATCAGGGAGATCTGGCACCTCGACGACCCCGAGCGGTTCGCCGCCTTCCGGCGGGTCACCGAGACCATGCTCCTTCCCATCGCGGCCGGCCTTCCCGGTCGGGTCGTGGCCAGCGGCTCGCCGGCATGGATCCCCGACGTCCTCGCCGACCCTGACTTCCCCCGAGCCCACACCGGGGAGCAGATCGAGGTGCGGGCCGGCTTCGCCGTACCTCTGCTGGCCGGCCAGGACGTGGTGGGAGTGCTCGAGTTCTTCTCCCCCGACCCGTCGCCCGTCGACCAGCGTCTGCTCGACCTGGTAGCTCAGGTCGGGACCGAGCTCGGCCGGGTGGCCGAGCGCAAGCGGGCCGAGGACGCCCTCCGTCACAGCGAGGAACGCACCCGGTCCATCCTCGCGGCAGCGACCGACGCCTTCATCGGGATGAACGAGGACGGTCAGATAACCGACTGGAACCGGAGCGCCGAGGCCATCTTCGGCTGGTCCGGTGACGAGGTCATGGGACGGCTCCTGGCTGACACCATCGTGCCGGCGGGCTTCCGCCAGGCCCACCTGGACGGCGTGCGGCGGTTCCTCCAGACCGGGGAAGGCCCGGTCATGGGCAAGCGCCTCGAGCTCATGGCCCTGCACCGCGACGGCCACGAGTTCCCGGCCGAGCTCTCCGTGTGGCACATCGCCACTGGTAGCAAGCACTTCTTCAACGCCTTCGTCCAGGACATCAGCGAGCGCAAGCGGACCGAACAGGCCCTGGCCGAGGCGAGGGACCAGGCCATGGAGGCCTCGCGCATGAAGTCGCAGTTCCTGGCCACCATGAGCCACGAGATCCGCACGCCGATGAACGGCGTCATCGGCCTGGCCGAGCTCCTGCTCCAGGCCGACCTTCGGCCCGATCAGAGGCCCTACGCCGAAGGCCTCCGCAGCGCAGGTGAAGCGCTGCTCACCGTGATCAACGACATCCTTGACTTCTCGAAGATCGAAGCGGGCAAGCTCGAGCTGGAGGACGTCGACTTCGACCCGCGTCACCTCGTCGAGGAAGTGGTCCAGCTCCTGGCCCCGAACGCCCACGTCAAGGGGCTCGAGCTGGTCGGCGCCTGCGCGGACGACCTTCCGACCGCCCTCCGGGGGGACCCGGGCCGCCTACGCCAGATCCTCGTCAACCTGACGTCGAACGCCATCAAGTTCACCGATCATGGTGAGGTCGTCGTGCGGATCGACCAGGCCGGCACGTCCATCGGCGACTGGTCCACCGTCGAGTTCTCGGTCACCGACTCGGGGATCGGCATCGACCCGGCCGACCAGGCCCACATCCTCGAGCCCTTCTCCCAAGCCGACGCCTCGACCACCCGTCGCTTCGGCGGCACCGGCCTGGGCCTCGCCATCTGCCGCCAGCTGGCCGAGGCCATGGGTGGGGGGATGACCATCGACAGCCGGCCCGGCCACGGCAGCACGTTCCGAGTCGTCGTCCCCCTCGGCCGGGTGTGGCGCGCCGACGAGCCCTCCCCCCACTCGACAGTCCTCGACGGGTCCCGGGTGCTCGTGGTCGACGACAACGCCACCAGCCGCTCGCTCCTCGAGTCGCAGCTGGCCGGCTGGGGCATGCGCGCCGAGACCGTCGCCGACGGCGGCTCCGCTCTCGCCCTTCTCATCGCGGCCGCCGACGGTGACGACCCCTTCGACGTGGTGCTGGTCGACATGACCATGCCGGGGATGGACGGCCTCGAGCTGGCCCGGCGCAAGGCCGCCGAGGCCACGCTCGCCTCGACGCGGACGCTGGTACTGCGGACCGGACGCCTCCTCGACGCCGCGACGGCCCTGAGACTGGGCATCGGCGCCTCGGTGGCCAAACCGGTCGTGCCGGCCGACCTCCACGACGCGCTGGTGGAGCTCCTGAGCTCTGCCCCGTTGACCCAATCCGCTCCCGCCCTGCCCGCCGGACCGGCCGACACGGCCGTCTCGGAGAAGGCGCCGCGGCCGCATGGCCGGGGCCGCGTCCTCGTCGTCGAGGACAACCCCACCAACCAGATGGTGGCCATGGGGCTGCTGGCCCGGCTCGGATTCGACGCCGAGATCGTGTCCGACGGTCAGCAGGCGGTCGAGGCCGTCGCCCGGTCGCACTACGCCACCGTCCTGATGGACTGCAACATGCCGGTGATGGACGGCTACGCGGCCACCGCAGCCATCCGCCTCCAGGAGGGGGATGGCGCACACGTGCCCATCGTGGCCATGACGGCCAGCGCGATGGCGGGAGACCGGGAACGCTGTCTGGCCGCGGGCATGGACGACTTCGTGCCGAAGCCAGTGAGGGTCCACGAGCTCGAACGGGTGCTCTCCCGCGTGGACGGTGGCGCCAGCACCGACGCAGCGCCCGCCGTCGATGCCGTCGACGTTGACCAGCTCGAAAGCCTGAGGGCCCTCGACGTCGACGGCGGGCGCTTCCTGGCCACGATCGTCGAGTCGTTCCTCGCGTCGGCGACGGTCTCGATCCAGGCGCTGGCCGCGGCGGCGGAGAGCGGCGACGCCGCCGCGCTGTCCCGTGAGGCCCACCGGTTCAAGGGAGAGGCCGCCACCCTCGGGGCCAACGGAGTGGCCACCCTGTGCGAGGAGCTCGAGACCATGGCTCCGCCCTTCGACCGGACCGGGGCACGGGAGGTGGTGGGGCGGGTCGAGCGGGAGATGGTGCGGGTGCGGGAGACCCTGAAGGCGGAGATCGGCGCCGCCCAGGTGGCCTGAGCCGTGGTTCAGCGGCGGGTCAGGTAGGCGTCGCGCAACACGTTGGTCTCGAGCTCCAACTCCTCGAGCCGGTGCTTGACGACGTCGCCCACGCTGAGGATGCCGCACAGACGGCCGTCCTCCACCACGGGCACATGACGGTTACGGGTGCGCGTCATCTGCGACATGACCGAGGTCAGGGAGTCACCCGGCGCGCACGTCGGCACGGTCCGGGACATGACCGCCACCACGCTCATCTCGACGAGGCCGGCGCCGTGGTTGGTCAACCCGCGCACGATGTCGCGCTCCGACAGCACCCCGTCGACTCTCTCCCCGTCCCGGGACACCACCAGCGCGCCCACGTTCTGCATGCGCATGCGGTGGACGGCCATGAGGACCTTGGCATCCGGCCGGATGGTCTCCACGACCGAGCCCTTGTTGAGGAGGATGTCCTGAACCTTCATGCCGCCGCCCGGGCCCTGACCACCGAGAGGGGCAGCTCGAACGTCGGTCGGTTCCGGTGCGGGAGGTGCATGTGGGACCCCTCTCTCTCGGGTCGAGCGTACGCCTGGGGCCTCGATTCGTACAGGGTTCTTTCGGACTGCATCGACTGCCGCTCAAGGCCCGCTTCCGGCCGTCCGACAACTCAGGTAGGTCATGGCGCGCAACCGGAGTCTCGTCACGGTGTGCGCGGCCGCGATCGTCCTGCTGCTGGTCGCCGACGTGGCCGCGGCCGTCGTCGTGACCGGCCGCAACCGGATCCACACCCCCCGCCGGCTGAAGGGCGTCCTCCCCACTCTCACGGCCTTCGTCGAGAAGCACCGGGGGCTGGAGTTCAAGCGTGGCGTCGACATGTTCCTTCTCGACGATCAGGAGTTCGAGGAGGCCCTTTCCGGCGCCGGCCCTCACAGCGCCGACCCGGCAACCGCCTACCTCGAGTCACGGTTCCTCGTCGGCTTCCTGAAGGCGCTGGGACTGGTCGGGAACGACTTCCAGCTCTCGAGCCTGGAGACGGCCGGAAACCGATCGCTGCTCGGGCTCTACGACCCCGTCACCAGGCGGATCATCATCCGCTCGGAGCTGCCGGCGCCGCTGTTGCACCGGGTGGTCGTCCATGAGCTGACGCACGCGCTCGACGACCAGCACCACCCCCTGGAGGACATCGTGGTCGACCTGCGGACGGAGGAGAGCCGGTCGCTGCAGGCACTCCTGGAGGGTGATGCCGGGCGGATCGACACCCTGTTCCGCGACCAACTGCCTCCTGCCGACCGGGCCGCGGCCGACGGCGACGTCGAGGGCCCGACCGGCATCGCCGCGAGCACCGGGCCCTTTCTGGAGCTCCTGGCCTTCCCCTACGTCTCCGGCCCTGCGTTCGCACGAGCACTGGTCGCGCGTGGTGGGACAGCCGCGCTGGACGAGGCGTTCCGGTCCCGCCCGACCACGAGCGAGGAGGTCCTCCACCCGGAGCGGTTCCCGCAGCCGGGTCCCTCCGTCACGGTGCCAACGCCCGCCGCCGATGGTCCGATCCTCGGGATGGGGGTGCTCGGCGAGCTGGGGTTGAGACTCGTGCTCGGAGAGACGCTCGACGCCGCCGGTGCCGCGCGGGCTGCCGACGGGTGGGGCGACGACCACTACGTCGCCTGGTCGGACAAGGAGCGGACGTGTGTGCGGGTCAACCTTCGCATGGACACGCCGTCGGACACGAGGGAGGCCCGGGACGCCCTCCGTCTGTGGGCGACCAAGCACCCGGGCACCGACATCAGGCCAGTCGGCGAGGTGACCACGCTGACCCGCTGCGCTTAGAGCCAGGTGGAGGCGAGAACCAGGCGGGTGATCGACGCCCGGGCCCGCCACAGCATCAGCCCGACACACGCGTTCGCCAGCAGCACCAGTGGCATGGATCTCACCAATGTGGAGAGACCGTTCCCCGCCAGGAACATGGCGAGCAGCAGTGCCGCATTGAGAACGCCGACGACGCCGTAAAGCATGAGGTTGAGGTCGCGCTCCACTGCCTCCCGGGATGGCCCGTGGCGGTGACGGCGCTCGAGGACCAGGGAGACGAGGAGCCCTCCGGGCACCGACGGGACGACGGCGACGATCGCGCCGATGATCACCCCGGTCAACGCCCCGGCCATGGCCAGGCCGAGGCTCAGCCCGCCCCCTTCGGCTGGGGCTCCGATCGCAGCCCCGACGACGGCGCCGGTCGCCGCGCCGGTGGCGATGCCCCATCGCAGGCACCGAAGAAACAGCCGCAGCCCCGCCGTCCACAGGTATGTCGATAGGCCGCCGCTCACCTCGGACATGGCAGGACCGCCTCGCCAGAGCCGGTGTCCAGCGCCGCGGCCGCGACGTTG
>CADCTB010000147.1:9128-19179 GCA_902805665.1 uncultured Acidimicrobiales bacterium | reverse complement strand
GGCACGGCCGCCCCCGGCGCGGCCCTGCTGGCCAAGGACCGGGCCGAGAACGTGATGATCGTCGACCTCATGCGCAACGACCTGGGCCGGGTGTGCGAGTTCGGTTCGGTGGCGGTGCCGGATCTGTGCCGGGAGGAGCACCACCCAGGGCTCACGCACCTGGTCAGCACGGTGCGAGGGCGGCTCCGCCGGGACGTCGGTTGGGCCGAGCTCCTCGAGGCGACCTTCCCGCCCGGGTCGGTCACCGGCGCTCCCAAGCTGGCCGCGCTCGACGTGATCCACCGGCTCGAGCCGGTGCCCAGGGGCGTCTACTGCGGCGCCGTCGGCTGGGTGGACACCGACTCGCTGGCCGGCGACCTCAACGTCGCCATCCGCACCTTCTGGGTGGAGGACGGCCTGCTCCACTTCGGCACCGGCGGCGGCATCACCTGGGACTCGACCCCGGAGGACGAGTGGGAGGAGACCGAGCTCAAGGCCCGTCGCCTGCTCGCGGTCGCCGCGGGGGCCCCATGACCGTCCTGTGGATCGACGGCGGTCTTGTCGACGAGGCCGATGCGCGGGTCTCTCCTTTCGACCACGGCCTGCTCACCGGCGACGGCGTCTTCGAGACCCTGCGGGTCGCTGGGGGCCGCCCGTTCGCCTCCCGCCGCCACCTGGATCGCCTGGCCCGCTCCGCGGCGGGGATGGGGCTGCCAGGACCGGCGCCCGCAGTCGTGCGGGCGGCCATGGAGGACGTGATCCGGGCCAACGGGCTCGGCGAGGGCCGGCTGCGGGTGACGCTCACCGGCGGTCCGTCGCCACTCGGCTCGGACCGCGGCGCCGGGGGCCCGACGCTCATCGTGGCCGGTGGCGCCCTTCCCGACTGGCCGCCCGCCGCCGAGGTCGCCATCGCCCCCTGGCCTCGGAACGAGCGCGGCGCCCTGGCCGGCATCAAGTCGATCTCCTACGGGGAGAACGTCGTGGCCCTGGCCCATGCCCGCGCCAGAGGCGCAGGCGAGGCCATCTTCGCCAACCTGGCCGGCAACCTGTGCGAAGGGACGGGCACCAACGTGTTCGTCGGCGTGGGGGGCCGGCTGGTGACGCCTCCCCTTGCCGCCGGCTGCCTGGCCGGAGTGACCCGCGAGCTGGTGATGGAGCTGGTCGACGTGGTCGAGGACGACCTTCCCATCGAGGCGCTCGCCTCAGCGGAGGAGGCCTTCGTCACCTCCAGCACGCGCGACGTGCAACCCATCCGTGCCGTCGACGGGCAGCCGCTGCCCGTGTGCCCGGGCCCCCTGACCCGGGCTGCTGCGGCCGCCTTCCGGGAGCTGGTCTCCCGCCGGTCCGATCCCTAGACCTGGGTGCCGCCGTTCGCCGAGCAGGCAAGGCGGGTGGTGCGGTAGATGTTGCCGAACCAGACATTGGCGTCGCAGTTGACCAGCTGGTCGTTGAGGTCGTAGCCGAAGGTGTTGGGGTTGTTCGGGTTCAAGGGCGGCAGCAGGCCGTTGAACAGTGCCCGGTTGAACGTGATGGTGTTCGACATGGAGCCGACGATGATGCCGTTGGCACCGTTGTTGATGGACTGGTTGGCCTCGATGATCGTCCGATCGGAGGTCGCGAAGACGCGGATCCCGTCTCCGCGACGAGCCGTCGTCCTGCGGCCGTTCTGGAACGTGTGGTTGTTGCGGATGACGTTGTCGGGAGACCTGGCGAACACCGCGATCCCGTCGAGGCCGTTGTTGAAGACCTGATTGTTCGTGACTGTGTTGCCGGCGCTGCCGGGCTCCAGCCGGATGCCGTCGTTGTCCGTGCCGGCGAAGTTCACGACGCCCGCCCGGGCCACGACGTTGTCGTGAGAGCTGTTCTGGTCGATGAGGTTCCGGGTGGAGATGCCGCTCGTCGTCCTCGGGTGGTCGTTGTCGACCTCCGAGTAGACGCCGATGCCGCTGAACGGCCCGTTGTTGAACGTCTCGTTGCCCCTCACGACGTTGTCGGTGGAGGACAGCAGCGCGATGCCGTCACCCCAACGGGTCCCGGTGACTCCGATGTTGTCCCGGGCCCTGATGCCCGTGACCAGGTTGCCCGACCCGCCCTCGATGGCCACGCCGGCGTCGAAGTCGCTCACCGTGCCGTTGCGGACGGTCACGCCGAAGCGGCGGAGCGCGTAGACGCCGGCGTTGTCGAACCGGTTCGGTGTGCCGAAGATCCGGAACCCGCCCAGGTCGAGGGTGATGCCGTCGGCCCCGATGATGAGGCCGTAGTTCGGGCACGGTCCCAGGTCGGACGTCAAGACCGTGTTCTGGGTGATCGTCTGCCCGCAGGCGGGCGGTGAGGCCTGTGCGGCGGCGCCTCCGACCGTCGGCAGGGTGGCGGCCAGGGCAGCCACGAGCAGGGTTCCGCACTTTCGCAAGCGAGTCATGAAGGGTCGTTCTAGATGGCGGGTGTTGCGGACGCAATAGGCCAAAACGGCACCTATGTGCGCGAGACAGGTACCAGCTCACCGTAGGTGGACCACGTCCCCGGCGGTGATGTGCCGGCCGCCCACCACCAGGCGGCCCTCCTCGTCGACGTCGTCCGCCACCCCCTCCAACGTCTCGCCGGGCAGCTCCACCCGGACCCGGCGTCCCAGCGTCGTGCACCGGGCGCGGTAGCGCACCAGGACGTCGGCACGCGGATCCACCCCCGACAGCCAGGCGTCGAGCAAGGCCTGGCGATCCACATCCGCTCCCAGGCAGGCGGCGCCGGGCGGCGCCCACCCGAGGTTCAGCCCGAGGCCCACGACGGCTGCGTCGCCGACGAGCTCCGACAGGATGCCCCCGAGCTTGCCGCCTGCTCCTATCACGTCGTTGGGCCACTTGAGGCCGACCGGCACCCCGGCGACCGCCTCGCACGCCTCCGCCGCCGCCACGCCCGCGGCCAGGGTGACCAGCTCGGGGACAGGTCGCAGCACCACCGAGACCAGCAGTGACGAGCCGGGCCGCGACTCCCAGGTGCGGCCGCGACGGCCTCGCCCGGCGGTCTGGTGGTCGGCGCCGACGACGAGTCCGTCGCCCGCTCCAGCCCGGACCAGCTCTGCGGCGAGCCGGTTGGTCGAATCGACCTCGGCGAACCAGCGAACGTCGGAGAAGCGGCTGTGGGAAGGGGTCACCAGATCGCTCCTGGGCCATGATTGCAGGCTCATGTTCGCCAAGGTCCTGATCGCCAACCGCGGCGAGATCGCCGTCCGGGTGATCCGGGCCTGCCGGGAGCTCGACATCGCCAGCGTCGCCGTCTACTCCGAGGTCGACCGGCGATCGCTCCACGTCCGCCTGGCCGACGAGGCGTACGGGCTGGGGGGCGAGACGGCAGCCGAGAGCTACCTGAACACCGATGCCATCCTCGACGTGGTCACGGCCAGCGGGGCCGACGCCGTCCATCCCGGCTACGGCTTCTTCAGCGAGAACCCCGCCTTCGCCCGGGCCCTGGCCTCGCGAGGGGCGACGTTCGTCGGCCCGCCGCCCGAGGCCATGGAGGTGATGGGAGACAAGGTGTCGTCGCGGGTGGCCGCAATCGAGGCGGGGGTGCCGGTGGTACCCGGCAGCGACGGGCCGGTCACCTCCGCCGAGGAGATCCACGCCTTCGGCGCCGTCCACGGCTGGCCGGTGGCCATCAAGGCGTCGTACGGGGGCGGTGGCCGGGGCATGAAGGTGGTGAGCGCGCCGGACGAGGCGGCGGCCGCCCTCGATTCCGCCCGGAGGGAGGGCCAGGCGTACTTCGGCAGCTCCGAGGTGTACCTCGAGCGGTACCTGGACTGGCCCCGCCACGTCGAGATGCAGGTCTTCGCCGACACCCACGGGAACGCGGTCTGGATGGGCGAGCGGGACTGCTCGAGCCAGCGGCGCCACCAGAAGCTCATCGAGGAGACACCTGCCCCCGGGATGACGCCCGAGCTCCGCCAGGCGATGGGCGACGCGGCGGTGGCGGTGACCAGGGCGTGCGGCTACACGAACGCCGGCACCGTGGAGTTCCTCACCCAGCGGGGCGAGTTCTTCTTTCTGGAGATGAACACCCGGCTGCAGGTCGAGCACCCGCTCACCGAGCTCGTCTGCGGGATCGACCTGGTGGCCGAGCAGCTGCGCGTCGCGTCGGGGGCGGCCCTGTCGTTCACCCAGGACAGCCTCGACCCCCGCGGCCACGCGATCGAGTGCCGGGTCAACGCGGAGGACGTGGCGGGTGGCCGCTTCATGCCCTCGCCGGGCACCCTCACCCGCTTCTCACGGCCGGGCGGGTTCGGCGTGCGCATCGACGCGGGCTACGGCGACGGCGACGCGGTCACCCAGCACTACGACAACCTCATCGCCAAGGTGCTCACGTGGGGAGCGGGGCGCGAGGAGGCGCGGCGGAGAATGCTCCGGGTCCTGCGGGAGATGTCGATCGAGGGCATCTCGACCAACATCGACGCCCACCTCCGCATCCTCGAACATCCCGACTTCGTGGAGAACCGCCACTCCACCCGCTGGGTCGAGGAGGTCCTGGACTTCTCCGACCTGACCTCGACGCGCTCGGGCTCGGGTGCGACGATCCCGGGCGAGGTCGCCCGCAACGTCGCCGTCGAGGTCGACGGACGGCGCTACGACGTCCGCGTCTGGTTGCCCGAGCAGCCGGGTGGCTCCTCGGCTGCCTCGACGGCTGCGCCGGGCGCGCGGCCCAGAGGCGGGTCGGCTTCAGCCGCAGCGGCGGGGCCGGCGGGCGGCGGCCGGATCGTCGCCCCCATGCAGGGAACGATCATCGAGGTGCTGGTGGCGGTGGGCGAGGCGGTGGAGGTCGGTCGCGCCATGTGCGTGCTCGAGGCGATGAAGATGGAGAACGAGGTCGACGCCGAGCGAGCCGGCACCGTCACGGAGGTCCACGTCTCGCCCGGGGACAACGTCAGCGCGGGCGACGTGCTGTTCGTGCTCGAGTAGCTACTCCGCCGCCTCGCTCAGCGACTCGGCCAGCGAGGGGTGCACCAGCAGGCTGTCGACCACGTCGACCACCCGGAGGTTGCAGTTCACGGCCAGCGCCAGGACGGAGATCAGCTCCGCCGCATGGCCTCCGACGATCGACCCGCCGAGCACGATGCCGGTGGCCGGGTCGGAGACGATCTTCACGAAGCCGCGGGCGTCGTTGTTGATGAGGGCCTTGGGGTTGGAGGAGAAGGGCACCTTCGTCACCCGGATCTTGCGGCCGGTTGCGAACGCCTCCGTCTCGGCTACTCCTACCTCGGCGATCTCCGGCTCCGTGAAGACGGCCTGGGGCGCCTTGTCGTAGTCGAGGTGGCGGTGCTCACGGGCCTGCATGCCCATGACGTGCTCGGCGATCTTGCGGCCCTGCATGGCGGCCACCGACGACAGGGGCAGCTTCCCCGAGAGGTCGCCCGCGGCGTAGATGTGGGGGACGTTCGACTGACAGTGGTGGTTGACCGGCACGTAGCCCCGCTCGTCGACGTCGACACCGGCATCCTGGAGCCCCAGCCCCTCGGAGTTGGGGACCAGGCCGATGGCCAGCAGCGCGTGGCTCCCGCGGGCCACCCGCCCGTCGTCGCACCGCACGGCGACGCCCTCGTCGGTGCGGTCGATCCCGACGGCCCGGGCGCCGATGAACAGCCGCACCCCTCGCCGCAGGAACTCCTCCTCGAGGGCGGCGGCGACCTCAGGATCCTTGTTGGGCAGCACCTGCTGGCGGCTGACGACCAGTGTGACCTTGGAGCCGAAGGCGGCGAACATGTGCACGAACTCCACGCCGGTGACGCCCGAGCCGATCACCACCAGGTGCTCCGGCAGGACCGGCGGCGGATAGGCCTGACGGGTGGTCAGGATGCGGTCACCGTCGGGCTCACACCAGTCGGGTATGCGGGGACGGCTGCCCGTGGCCACGAGGATGGCGTCCGCCTCCAGCTCCTCGGTGCCGTCGGTGGTCTCGACGGCCACGCCATGAGGCCCGGTCAGCCGGCCCGTGCCCCGGATCACCCGCACGCCCTGGTCGGACAACAGATCCTCCGTCGACGTGCGCAGGCGGTCCTCGATAGCGGTGATGCGGCCCTTCAGGGCGTCGGGGTCGAGCGCAGCGTCGAGCGAGGCGAGGCCCATGCCCTCCGACCGCTCGACGTACGCCATCGCCCCGCCCGTGGCGATCATGGCCTTGGAGGGGATGCAGTCCCAGAGGTGGGCCGCCCCGCCCACCACGTCGCGCTCGACGAGCGTCACCTTCGCTCCGTGGCGGGCTGCGTAGCTGGCCGCCTGGTTGCCGGCCGGGCCTGCACCGAGGATGACGAAGCGCACGGCCATGTCCCCCCAGATTACGGCGCCTCCGGAGCTAGGAGGACTGGCGGTGGACCACGCACAGCAGGGCGGCGTAGGAACGCACCAGCAGCTCCCGCTCCTGGTCGATCAGCTCGCTGCCGAGGTCGCACCCTTCGGCGACCCACCGGTCGGAGATGTCCATGGCCCCGGCCCGCAGCTCGGCGGCCGGTCGCACCCGGTCCCGCTCGTCGCCGTACACATAGGAGTACAGGTCGGTGAGCGCCTCGACCAGCTCCGTGCGCGGCCCCGCGTCCCGCTGAACGGCCCGGTGGGCCCGCCACCATGCGATCTCGCGACGGGCGGCCTCTGCGGTGTCCAGCGACTCGCCCGAGTCCCGGGCCACGAGCCGGTAGAACCGCTCCATGCACCGCCGGGCCCCGTCGGGGTCGTTGTCGACCGGTGCCCAGAGCTGGTTGGCCCGCAGCACCAGCCACGCGCCCTGGATCGTGCGGGGCCAGGTCATGCGGAAGCCGGCCCGGACAAGTCCGACCGACGCCACCAGCACCCGCGGCCAGTCCCGCCGGTAGTAGCTGACCCATGCCCGGCACTCCAACGCCCCGACCCGACGGGGATCGAAGTTGCGCATGGGGCTGGGCCTCATGCCGCTCGGGCCGAGAGCGGGCGATCGGCGCTGAGACACCGCCCCGGATCGCCGGCACTGATCCACTGCTCGGTGCCGTCGCTCAGGGGACTACCTGGAGCTCCTCGGCGAAGTGGCAGGCCGACGGGTGGCCCTGGCCCCGGTCGATCAGGGCCGGCTCCTCTTCGGCGCAGATGTCCTGGGCCTTCCAGCAGCGGGTCCGGAACCGGCAGCCCGACGGAGGGTCGGCCGGGCTGGGAAGGTCGCCGGCCAGCATGATCCGCTTGCGCTTCCGCTCGAGGGCCGGGTCGGGCACGGGCACGGCCGAGAGGAGGGCCTGGGTGTAGGGCATGGCCGGATGGTTGTAGATGTCGTCCCGGGTGCCGATCTCGACGACCTTGCCCAGGTACATCACCGCCACGCGGTCGGAGATGTGGCGCACCACCGACAGGTCGTGGGCGATGAACAGGTATGCCAGGTTGAGCCGGGCCCGCAGCTCCTCCAGCAGGTTCAACACCCCGGCCTGGATGCTGACGTCGAGGGCGGAAACGGGCTCGTCGAGCACCAGGACGTCGGGCTCGAGGGCCAGCGCGCGGGCCACCCCGATGCGCTGGCGCTGGCCACTGGAGAACTCGTGCGGGTACCGGCTGGCGTGCTCCGGACGCAGCCGCACCAGCTCCAGCAGCTCGCCGGCCCGGGCCTTGGCCGCCTTGGCCGCCATGCCGTGCACGATCAGCGGCTCGGCGACGATCGACCAGACCTGCATCCTGGGGTTGAGCGACGCGTACGGGTCCTGGAACACGATCTGCAGGTCGGCGCGCAGCTTGCGCAGGTCCCTGCGACCGAGGCCGAGCACGTCGCGTCCCCGGAACAGCACCTCGCCGCTGGTCGGCTCGATGAGACGGAGCACGCACCGGGCGGTGGTGGACTTGCCGCAGCCCGACTCGCCCACCAGTCCCAGCGTCTCGCCCTCGGCGAGGTCGAACGAGACCCCGGAGACGGCGTGCACCTTGCCGCCGCCCCGGATCGGGAACTCCTTGACCAGATCGCGAACGACGAGGATCGGTTCGTGCGGAGCCGAGCCGGTCCTTGCCGCCCCGTCGGTGCCCGTGAACGTCACCGGGCTCCGCCCGCTGAGATGTTGCAGGACCGGCCTCCCGGGCCGGTCACCGGGCTCCGCCCGCTGAGATGTTGCAGGACCGGCCTCCCGGGCCGGTCACCGGGCTCCGCCCGCTGAGATGTTGCAGGACCGGCCTCCCGGGCCGGTCATGAACTTGCCTTCACGGTGCCCATCTCCTCGGCGTAGTGGCAGGCCGCCTCCACCGGGCCGACCGGCCGCAGGCGGGGGTCGTCGACCCGGCAGTTGGGCCGCTCGTGGGAGCACCGCGGGTGGAAGGCGCAGCCGCCGGGCAGGTGCAGAAGGGACGGCGCCCCGCCGCCGATGGACAGGAGGGGGCCTCGGTTGTCGTCGGTGAGCCGGGGGACCGATGCGAGGAGGCCGCGCGTGTAGGGATGGCGCGCCTGCTCGTAGACGTCATCGACCGTGCCCCGTTCGACCACCCGTCCCGCGTACATCACCGACACCTCGTCGGCGAGCCCGGCGACCACACCCAGGTCATGGCTGATGAGGACGATGGCCACGCCCTTCTCCCGGCGGATGTCACGCAGGAGGTCGAGGATCTGCGCCTGGATGGTGACGTCGAGCGCGGTCGTGGGCTCGTCGGCCACCAGGACGTCGGGGTCGTTGGCCACCGCCATGGCGATCATGGCCCGCTGGCACATGCCGCCCGAGAACTGGTGGGGGTAGTCGCGCGCCCGCCGGTCGGGCTGGGGGATGCCGACCAGCGCCAGCAGCTCGACGGCCCGCTTGGCCGCCTCCTTCCGGCTGACCTCCGGGTGGTGGATGCGGATGCCCTCCACGATCTGGTGACCGATGGTGTGCACCGGGTTCAGCGACGTCCGCGGATCCTGGAAGATCATGGCGATCCCCGACCCGCGTACCTTGCGCAGCTCCGACGGCGCCAGCCCCAGGAGCTCCCTGCCCTTGTACCGGACCGATCCGGTGACCTCGGCGGTACTGGGCAGCAGCCCGAGGGTGGCGAGCATCGTCACCGTCTTGCCCGAGCCCGACTCGCCCACCACCCCGTGGATCCGGCCCCGCTCGAGGGTCAGGTTCACACCCCGGACCGCGGAGACCGGCCCTTCCATCGTCGGGAAGGTGACCTCGAGGTCGCGCACGTCCAGTACGGCGGTC
Organism: uncultured Acidimicrobiales bacterium; assembly: GCA_902805665.1. GTDB lineage: Bacteria > Actinomycetota > Acidimicrobiia > Acidimicrobiales > AC-14 > CADCTB01. Next base: position 10,046 of record CADCTB010000147.1, on the reverse strand, counting down.
ATCGGATCAGAAGAGTAGGTCGATGTCGTGCGTTATTTCTGGCCACATGCCACAATCGCGCTAGAGACGGCGGAAACGGGTGCGCTGGGCACCCGGCCGTCTTTTTGCACGTCTCGAGGGGGAACCAACATGCGTCGTAAGGCACTCGCATTCGTCATGCTGTTCGGCCTGTTGGCCGCAGCGTGTGGTGGTGGCTCGGACTCCGGAGACACCGCCGGATCGCAGACCGCCGCCCAGCCGGACACGAACGCCACGGTCCGGGTCGCCGCCAACGAGGACCAGTGGACCGAGGGTGGCACCGGCGCCAAGTCGTACCATTTCATGTACGTCTACAACGTGCAGGTCTACGAGCCGCTCGTCTACCTCGGCTCCGACTACACCCTGAAGCCCGGCCTGGCCGAGCGCTGGGAGCTGCAGGGCGACGGCAAGACGTGGCGCTTCTTCCTCCGCCAGAACGTGAAGTTCCACGACGGCTCGCCCTTCAGCGCCGACGACGTGGTCTGGACCTGGGACGTCCGCCAGCACGAGGGCAAGACCCTGACGACGGTGCTCAACACCCTCGCCCCCGGCTCGGTCAAGAAGATCGACCAGTTCACCGTCGACTTCACGCCGGTCACGACGAACCTGCGCCTCCCCGAGCAGATCGTCCACCCCGAGGGCGCCATCGTGAAGAACGGCACCCACAACGACACCGCCCCGTACGCCGGGACCGGCCCGTGGAAGTACGTCAGCTACACCCCCAAGCAGACCGCCTCCTTCGAGCGCAACGAGGCCTACTGGGGCGAGAAGCCCAAGGTCCGCAAGATGGACATCCGCTTCTACCCGGACCCGCAGACCCGCCTCGAGGCCCTGAAGTCGGGTCAGGCCGACCTGGCCATCGACCTTCCGGCCGACGCCACCAAGTCGCTCTCGAACGAC
>CADCTB010000147.1:0-9028 GCA_902805665.1 uncultured Acidimicrobiales bacterium | reverse complement strand
CAAGGTCCGCAAGATGGACATCCGCTTCTACCCGGACCCGCAGACCCGCCTCGAGGCCCTGAAGTCGGGTCAGGCCGACCTGGCCATCGACCTTCCGGCCGACGCCACCAAGTCGCTCTCGAACGACCCCAACTTCAAGGTCGTCAAGTCCAAGGCCGGCCGGAACCACCTGCTCTACGTCAACAAGCTTCCGGAGCGCGTCACCTCCGAGCCCGCAGTCCGCGAGGCGGTCACCTACGCCATCGACCGCAACGCCTACGTCGACGTGGTGCTCGACGGGAACGCGGCGCCCGGCCGGTACATGGCCCCCGCGTCGGTGCTCGGCTCCGCCGCCAGCCAGGTGGCGGCCATCCCGCGCGACCTGAACCGCAGCCGCAAGGTGCTCGACGACGCCGGCTGGAGGGCCGGATCCGACGGCATCCGCACCAAGGACGGCAAGCGTCTCTCGCTCAAGCTGCTGGGCCAGCAGGAGGTGCCCGAGTCGGCTCTACTGCTCATCCAGGCCAACCTGAAGGACGTCGGCATCGACGTGGAGATCAAGAAGACGCCCGACGTCGCCACCCGGAACTCGCTCTACGCCCAGGGCAAGGGTGACTTCGACCTCGACCTCGAGCCGCCGAACCAGAACGACGGCAACCCGGCCTTCCTCCCTGTGCTGCGCATGGCCAAGCGGAGTGCCACCAACGTCCAGTTCGCCCCTGACGCTCCTCCGGCCACGCCCAACGGCCCGGCCTTCGAGGCCGAAGTGACCAAGTCGGACCAGGCCAAGACCCTGCCCGAGGTGCAGGCGGCTGCGGCCACGATGATGAAGATCCTGATCAACCAGGACTACCTCGTCGTCCCCCTGGCCGACGCGTTCCGCATCTACGGCATGGCCAAGAACGTGGACCTCGGCGACCCGCACCCGTCGTTCACGAACCAGACCTGGTTCAGCCTGACGATGTCACCTCCGGCCAGGTAGCCCGGAGGTGGCGAGGTACCTCGCCCGCAGGCTGCTGATCGCAGTCCCGACCCTCCTCGCCCTGTCGTTCCTGATCTTCCTGCTGGTCTCCAACGCTCCAGGGGATCCGGCCGAGGAGTACGCGAGGAAGCGGTCGGGCTCCCAGGAGGCCACGGCAAGGGACATCCAGGCAGCGCAGGTCGAGCTCGGCCTCGACCGCCCCTTCTTCGTGCAGTACGGCACGTGGTTGAAGGGGATGGTGACCGGGGACCTCGGCGAGTCCTTCGCCAAGCGGCGGCCCGTCTCCGCCGAGCTCCGCGACCGGCTGCCGGCCACCCTCGAGCTCACCTTTGCGTCGCTGCTACTCATCGCCGTGGTGGGGCTGCCCCTCGGGGTCCTCGCCGCCATGTTCCACCGACATTGGACCGACCAGGCCTTCCGGGTGGCGGCCCTCCTGGCCGCGTCGATACCCGGCTTCTTCCTGGCCTACATGCTCATCGTCCAGCTGGCCACCGAGATGAAACTCTTACCGGTGGCCGGCCGCCAGGGCCTGTCGAGCCTGATCATGCCGGCCATCGTGGTGGCGATCACGCCGGCCGCGGTGATGTCCCGGCTCCTCCGGGCCAGCCTCCTCGAGGTGTTCACCGAGGACTACGTGCGCACGGCGAAGAGCAAGGGGCTGGGCTCGCTGCAGGTGGTCCTGCGTCACGGCCTGCGCAACGCATCGATCCCCGTGGTGACGTACGCCGGCACCGTCCTGGGCGCCCTGCTGGAGGGCGTGGTCATCACCGAGTTCATCTTCGCCTGGCCGGGCCTCGGGCTCCTCACCCTGGAGGCGATCTCCCAACGTGACTACCCGATGATCCAGGCCGCGGTCCTGCTGGCCGGGGCCATCTACCTCGGAGCGAACCTCATCGTCGACGTCTTCTACGGCGTCCTCGACCCCCGAATCCGCCTGGAGCCGGCGGAGTGAGCGAGCCGCGGGCGAGCGAACAGACGAGCACAGTGCCCTGCTCAGCGGGACGACCGCCGAAGGCGGTGACCTGGTGAGCACGTCTGAGGCGGTCCTGCGTCAGGCGGGGGACACCTTCGTCCCCGTCCGCCGCCGGATCTTCCGGCGGCTGCTGAAGGACCGGACCGCGGTGGCGGGACTGGTGATCATCACCGTGGTGGTGCTGGCCGCCATCCTGGCGCCGTGGGTGGCCCGTCACGACCCCATCCAGACGGACTTCACCAACCGCTTCCAGCCGGTCAGCAAGGCCCACCCCCTCGGCACCGACAACCTGGGCCGGGACGTCTTCGCCCGCATCGTCTACGGCGCCCGCCTGTCCCTCGGCATGGCCGTCAGCGCCACCGTCGGCATCACCGTCCTGGGAGTGGTGCTCGGACTGGTGGCGGGGATGTACGGGCGCATCGCCGAGACGGCGATCATGCGGACAGTCGACGTGCTGCTGGCCCTGCCGACGCTGATCCTGGCCCTGGTGGTGGTGGGGCTGCTCGGCCAGGGCCTCCGGAACCTGATCATCACCATCATCCTCGTGCAGTGGCCCCGCTACGCCCGGCTCGTGCGAGGCATGACGCTCAAGATCCGCGAGCAGGACTTTGTCGAGGCGGCTCGCGCTGTGGGTGCATCGCGGCCGCGGATCATGTTCCGTCACGTCGCACCGAACCTGCTGGGGCCCACGGTGGTGTTCAGCACCATCGACATGGGCAGCACGCTCTTGAGCGTCTCCGCCCTCTCCTTCCTGGGCTTCGGCGTCGGCCCCCCCACGCCCGAGTGGGGCGCCATGCTGGCCGAGGCCCGCAGCTTCCTCGATCGGGCGCCCCTGTTGCTGGCCTGGCCCGGCATCGCCATCACCCTGATGGTGCTTGCCTTCAACCTGGCCGGCGACGGCCTGCGGGACCTGCTCGACCCGCGCACGGTCGAGAGCACGCCCGGCTGGGAGCGCCGCCGGCTCCGCCGGCGCAGGATCAAGGCGGCCTCGACGGGCGCACGGGCCGGCGCACCCGTCGACCTCGGCCCCGATCCGATGCCGAGTGTGCAGGAGACCCGGTAGAGCCGGGCCAACTGCGCGATCGTCCTCTAGGCCGCGGGCGCCTGCTTGGGGTGAGGCATGCAGAGCTCGTCGTACTCGGCGATGACGATCTCGCCGGCATCCGGTCCGCAGGCCGGGCAGGCCGGGTCACGGTGGATCTTGAAGGTGCGGAACGACTCCTCGAGGGCGTCGTAGGCCAGCAGCCGGCCGACGAGGGGGTCGCCCAGGCCCAACAGGAGCTTGATGGCCTCCATGGCCTGGATGGAGCCGATGATGCCGGGCAGCACGCCCAGCACGCCGGCCTCGGCGCAGGACGGGGCCATCTCGGGCGGCGGCGGCTCGGGCACCTGGCAGCGGTAGCAGGGCCCCACGAAGGGGTTGTAGACGGTCACCTGGCCGTCGAAGCGGAAGATCGAGCCGTGGACCACCGGGATGCGCTTGACGAGCGAGGCGTCGTTGACCAGGTAGCGGGTGGGGAAGTTGTCGGTGCCGTCGACGATGACGTCGTAGCCGTCGATCACGTCGAGGATGTTGTCGGCGCCGAGGCGGACGTCGTAGGTGACCACGTTGACGTCGGGGTTGAGGCTGACCAGGGTCTTCTTGGCCGAGTCGACCTTGCGATCGCCCACCCGGTCCATGTTGTGGAGGATCTGGCGCTGGAGGTTGGACTCGTCGACCACGTCCATGTCGACGACGCCCAGCGTGCCCACACCGGCGGCGGCGAGGTACATGGCGGCCGGGGAGCCCAGGCCCCCGGCACCGAGGAGGAGCACCTTGGAGTCGAGCAGCTTCTGCTGGCCGGCCTCGCCCACCTCGGGCAGCAGGAGATGGCGCTGGTACCGGTTGCGCTGCTCCCCGCTCAGGGTGCGCGGCGCGGCCCACGGCCGGTTCTCGTTCTTCCATTTGTTGAAGCCGCCGGCCACCGACGAGACGTTGGTGTAGCCGAGCTCGCCCAGCGTCCGGGCTGCGAAGGCCGAACGGGTGCCGCCGGCGCAGTACACGACCACGGGGGCGTCCTTGTCGGTCAGCCGGCTCTCCACCTGGCTCTCCAGGAAGCCCCGGGGGATATGGACGGCGTCGGGCAACGCCCCCTGCTCGTACTCGTCGGCCTCGCGGACGTCGAGCACGACGGTGGCGGGGTCGGCCTCCAGGGCAGCCGCGGCGGCGTCGGTGTCGACCTCGCAGATGCAGGACTTCGCCTCGGCCAGCAGGTCACGGAATGTGGGCATGTGTCAGTCGATCCTCAGCGGTGGCGGGTTTCAGACGGTAGAAACCCTACCGCGCAGGTCGACATTCCCGACCACGTGCGCTCACGGCGCGACGAGCCCGGGCAGGACGTCGCTGATCGGCTCCCGGACGACAGCAGCGGCCACCCGGTCGTACGGCGTGGGCTGGGCGTTCACCACCACCACAGGGGCGCCGCAGGCGACCGCGACGTCGACCAGGTTGCAGGCCGGTGAGACGGTGAGGCTGGAGCCCACCGCCAGCAGGAGGTCGCCCTCGAGGGCGGCCCGTTCGGCCCGCCGCAGGTCGGCGGGCACCAGCGACTGGCCGAAGGAGATGGTGGCCGACTTCAGAAGGCCGCCACAGCGCAGGCACCCGGGGTCGTCCTCACCGGCCCGGAGCCGGTCGAGCACCGGCTCCATGGGCCCCCGGTCGCCGCAGGCCAGGCAGGCGACCTCCCGCATGGTGCCGTGGAGCTCCACGACCCGTGCCGGGTCGTTGCCGGCGCGCTGGTGGAGGCCGTCGATGTTCTGGGTCACGAGGGTGTGCAGCCGGCCCTGCCGTTCGAGGTCGACGAGAGCCACGTGGCCAGGGTTGGGCTCGGCGGTCCATGCGGGCGAGGCCAGCCGCATCTGCCACACCCGCCGGCGGACGTCGGGGTCGGCCACGTAGTCGGCGATGTTGGAGCTGCGCTGGGCGGCCGGATCCTTGGTCCACACGCCTTGGGGGCCGCGGAAGTCCGGGATCCCGGAGTCGGTGGAGATGCCGGCCCCGGTCAGGACCGTGATCCGCTCTGCCTGGGCTACGAGTGCCTGCGCCGCATCCACCCTTGACAGGATACCGCAGTGTCAGGTGTAATGAGATGACACGAAGCGCTCGGTTGCGCCTCCGCCAGCTTCTCCTCACTGCTTCTCCCCCACTGCGGCTCGCGTCCCGGAGGCTTCCTTGAGCACGGTCTCGCTGCTCCCGGCGGACACCCCGTCCGTCAGCTTTCTTCCCATCCGCCCCTGGCCCGACGGCGTCATCGACGCTCTGGGCCACGATCCCCGCTCCGCCTACGTCGAACGGTTCTGGCTCGGCATCCTGGGCCCCTCGACCACGTGGTTGATCCGCTTCCTGGCCGACCGGCTCGACGCCTCGCCCGAGGGCTTCGACCTCGACCTGGCCTCCACCGCCCAGGCCCTCGGCCTGGGGTCACGGGGTGGCCGCCACAGCCCGTTCATGCGGGCCCTCTCCCGCTGCTGCCAGTTCGACGTGGCCGAGGCCCGGCCCGACGGCGTCCTGGCCGTCCGGCGCAAGCTGCCACCGCTCACCCGTCGTCAGATCCTGCGCCTCTCGCCGGAGCTGGTCGCCGCCCATCAGGCCTGGCAGGAGGCCGAGCTCCAGACGCCCGCCCACGAGCAGCAACGGCGCCGGAGCCGGCGCCTGGCCCTCAGCCTGCTGGAGCTCGGCGAGGACGCGGCCGCCACCGAGCAGCAGCTGGCCCGATGGAAGTTCCATCCCTCTCTGTGCCGGGAGGCGACGGCCTGGGCCTCCGAGCGGCACAGCCAGGCCGGGCCCTCCGGCGCAGATCCCGCCGCCTAGCTCCCCCATCGCCGGCGGCCGGGGCTCCCGCCTCCCCGGCCGCCGGCCTCCCTTCACGGCGAAGGGGGTGCTGGCACCCCCTTCCGAAGATGCCTGGCAGCACCGTTTCAGGTTTCGACGAGATCTGCCGAAATACCTATGGACGGATCCAGTCGACGGGGGACAGCACTATGGCGAACGAGGAAGCACGCAACCTGGCCGAGCACCGGCTGCGCAGGTCGGAGGGCGACGCCCTCGCCGAGACCATCGACCTGGCCACCGGCCTCAACCGCTACGGGCCCCCTCAGGCCGTCCTCGATGCGCTGCGATCGCTGTCGGCGGCCGACGTCGCCCTGCGCCCGAGCCGTGCCGCCGAGCGCCTGGAGGCGGCGTACGCGCGTGTCCTCGACGTGGACCCGACCGAGCTGATCGCCGGGCGCGGCCCGTCGGAGTTCCTCTGGGGCCTGGGCCGGATGGTGCCCCATCATTCGGTGGCCGTCCCCCTCCCCGCATGGGGCGAGGTGCTCGAGGTGTTCCCCGGGCGCGGCTTCTCCCGCTTCCCGGGTGAGCAGATGCCCTCCGTCGAGCAGGTCGACGAGGCCCTCGAGTGCTTCGAGCTGGTCGTGATCTCCAACCCCCAGATGCCGTCGGGCCTCACCCTCGACCGTGGGGGCCTCCTCGAGACGGCCCGCCGCCACCCGGCCTCCACCCTCGTCGTCGACGAGTCGGCCATCGAGTTCCTGCCTGACCCGGGGTCGGCCACCCTGGTCGGCGCCGACGCCGACAATGTGATCGTCCTGCGCGCCTCGGTGGAGTTCTACGGCACGGCGGCGGCCCGCACGGGGGTGGCCTGGAGCCGCGACCGGCACGCGCTGCGCTCGCTCTTCGGCCACCGTGAGGCCCTTCCCCTGTCCGGCCTCGACGTGGTCGTGGCCGAAGCCGCCCTGGCCGGCACGGCCTGGGCCGACGACGCCCGCCGCCGGCTGGCGGCCGACGCGGCGTGGCTCGACCAGGCCCTGCGCCCCCTCGGCGGCCGGCTGGTCGAAGGCGGCCGGCTCCCCTACCGCTGCATCTTCACCGACGACGCCGCCGAGTGGGCCGCCACCCTGGCCTCCGCCGGCATCATCGTCCGGGACCTCGGTCCCGGTCATGGCGTGCATCCGGGCGCCATCGGCATCTTCGCCCCCCTGGAGACCGAGCGTTTCGCCGTGGCGTCGGCGTTCGACGCCCTGCACGCCACCCATCCGGTCCTCAGCGAGGCCGGATAGACCCTGGGGCGGCTCGGTCATTCCCCCCAATGACCGAGCCGCCCGCACGGGTCGATCAGCGCTGGTGACGCAGCGCCTCGTCGAGGACCAGGTCGCCGGGTGGCGGCTCGGGCCCGGCGATCGCGTCAAGCACCCGCAGCATGTCCACCGTTCCCGCCACGTCGTGCACCCGGAGGATCTGGTCCGGCACGTGGCGGAGGGCGGCCACCGCCCCCAACGTGCCGGGATCACGCCCCGCAGGCGGCCGGCCCGTCAGGGCGCCGATGAAGTCCTTCCGGGACAACGCCAGCAGCACCGGACGGCCAAGTTCCACGACCGGCCCCAGGTCGCGCAGGAGCTCGACGGTCTGGGCCGGCGTCTTGGTGAAATCCACGCCGGGGTCGACCACGATCGACTCCGGGCTCACGCCCGCCTCCAGGGCCACGTCGATCCGCTCGGCCAGGAAGGCACCCACCTCCGCCCCCACGTGGCGATAGAGGCCCGGGTCCTGGCGACGGACCAGCGGCGGGGCCGCGGTGTGCATCACCACCAGCCCGGCGGAGGCGGCGGCGCAGAGCCGGGCGACCGTCGGGTCTCGAAGGCCTGACACGTCGTTGACCAGGTGCGCCCCGGCCTCCAGGACGGCCTGGGCGACTGCCGGCTTGAACGTGTCCACCGACACGAGCACGCCCGGGCAGGCGTCGACCACGGCCCGGACGACCGGCACCAGGGCGGCCGACTCGTCGTCGGGATCGGCGGGTTCACGGCCGGTGATGGCCGACTGTGCGCCCAGGTCGAGCGCTCCGGCGCCTGCCGCCACCATGGCCACGGCCCCGTCGACGACCCCATCGACCGTGCGGGTCCCGGGGTCGGAGAACGAATCGGCGTTGGCGTTGACGATCCCCATGAGGAGGGGCCGGTCCCAGGAGAACGTCGCCTCCCTCATCCTCAGTCTGGCCATGAGGACCTAGGCTGGCAGGCCGATGGATCTCCCGCCCACGCCGTACGGCGGCGCCGAGAGCGGCGAGCCCGACCTGTCCGGATGGCTGGCCGAGGTGGAGGGCCGGCTCACCGCGATCGACGCCCGGCTGGCCAGCCTCGAGTCGTCGCTGCGGCCGGCGGTGGCCGAGGAGGTCCACGCGGCCACGGCCGAGCTCCGCCGGGCCATCAGCGAGCTGGGGCGGCGCCTGGTCCAGGACCTCCCCCACGAGCTGCGGCGCCACCGCGACGCCATCGTGGCCGAGCTCCGGCCCCCGCCCCCGCCGGTCGAACCCCCGCCGCCGGACCTGGAATCACCGCCCGACCTCGACGAGGCGCCGGCCGTCGTGACGCCACCGTGGGAGAGCGGCCCCGAGCCGGCCGACGCACCGGATGCCGCCAGGCGGCGCGCTCCCCGCCGTCGCCGGCGGGCCGGATAGCGGGCCCGGCGACGATGCGGATCGGCTTCGACGGCACGCCCCTGCTCGGCTCCAAGACGGGCGTCGGCTGGTACACCCACGAGCTCATCGACGCGGTGGCCAAGCTGTCCCCGAACGACGAGATGGTGGTGTTCCCCATTTCGTGGCGGACGGCCCGCCACCTCAACCTCGACCCGCCCCACCGGCCCAACGTCGCCGTGCAGCGCAAGCTGGCGCCGGCTCGGCCCCTGTGGGCCATGTGGGACAGAATCCAGTTCCCGCCGGTGGAGTGGCTGGTGGACTGCGACGTCTTCCACGCCACCAACTTCATCGCCCCGCCGTCTCGCAAGGTACCGATCGTCGTCACCGTCCACGACATTGGGTTCGTGCACCACCCCGATGACGTGACACCCGGCGTCCGGCGCATGGCCCGGCTGCTGCCCGACATCCTCCGACGGGCGGCGGCCATCATCACCGTCTCCAGCTTCACGTGTGAGGAGCTGGTCAGCTGGCTGCCGGAGGTGGCCGACAAGGTCCACGTCATCCACAACGGCAGCCACGCACGCGCCGCACCCTCCGCCCTGCCGGACACCGAGACGCCGCCGTACGCGCTCATGCTGG
>CADCTB010000146.1:3447-4204 GCA_902805665.1 uncultured Acidimicrobiales bacterium | reverse complement strand
ATCATCGTGACCTCGTCCTACCAGCTCTCCCGCGCCCGCCTGCTCCTCGAGCGTTGCTTGGAAGGTGAGGTGCTCGCGGTGCGGGCCCAACCGGAGCTCTCGGCCGTGGCGTGGGCGCGGCGCGTTGGGCATGAGTGGCTCGCCTGGGCCCACGCCATGACGATCACCCGCCGCTGCTGAGCCGGCTCTCGTCGACGCGGCCATTGGGACGGAGTGCCGCGGAAGCGGGGCAGGCCTACGAACGCCTCGGTGTCCGGCCGCTGTACGTTTCGGTCCGTGACGGAGCCAGGCCACGTATCGACGGCTCGAGCGTTCTACAACGCCACGGCGGAGCTTTACGGACAGCTGATCGGGACTGAAGTGACGGCGGCCATTGAGGGACCGGTCGACCGAGCGCTCTTGGCGGCCTTCGTCGAATGTGTGGCCGGAGCGACGGCCGGGCTGGTCGCAGATGTCGGCTGCGGACCTGGACGCGTGGCGGCGTTCTTGGCCACGCATGGCCTCGACGTCATTGGCGTGGACGTGTCGCAGGCCATGCTCGACCTCGCCCGGGACGCGCATCCCGGGATCCGCTTCGAGGAAGGGCGGCTCACCGCCCTCCCCTTGCCGGACAAGTGCCTGGCCGGCGCCGTCTGCTGGTACTCGATCATCTACACCCCGCCTGCACACCTCGACGACGTGTTCGCCGAACTAGGGCGGGTGCTCGCTGGCAACGGATATCTCCTGGTGGCCTTCCAAGCGGGTGAGAGCGAGTGCG
>CADCTB010000146.1:0-3437 GCA_902805665.1 uncultured Acidimicrobiales bacterium | reverse complement strand
GCTCACCGCAGCCGGGTTGGAGGTAGGTGCCCGAGCCGTACGCGAGCCTGACCTTCCCCATGAGTCCACGCCCCAGGCCTTCCTCCTCGCTCGCGCCGCCCCGCATGCCAGTCGAGGGTAAGGCCCCGGCCCCCGCAGCAGCCGGCGTCTGTCTGCCGGTGTGGTGCAGGCTTCGCCCATGAACGTCGGGCTCGAGCGCGACGATGGCAGGACGCAGCGTGAGCGGATGCTTGCCGGCGACCTGTACATCGCAGACGACCCCGAGCTGGCCGCGGACTCGCTGCGGGCGAGACGGCTCCAGGCCCGATTCAATGCCACGCTGCCTGATGCAGCTGCCGAGCGGCTGCAGATCCTTGAAGAGCTCCTCGGCGCGTTCGGCGGAGGCAGTGAGATCCGACCGCCCTTCTATTGTGACTACGGCCATCAGATCCATGTCGGGTCTCGCACGTTCGCCAACTTCGGATTGGTGGCGCTCGACGTGGGGGTCATCACCATCGGCGACGATGTGCAGATCGGTCCCAACGTGCAGCTCCTGACACCGACGCACCCATTGGACGCCGATCTTCGACGTGAGAAGTGGGAGGCCGCCAAGCCGATCACGATCGGCTCGAACGTCTGGCTCGGTGGAGGTGTCATTGTGCTGCCCGGCGTGACCATCGGAGAGAATTCTGTGGTCGGGGCCGGCGCCGTGGTGACCCGGGATCTCCCCGACAACGTCGTCGCCATGGGAATTCCCGCCCGAGTGGTTCGCTCTGTGTAGTCGGGCATCGACTCGGTCCGGAGCGACATCGATGGACATTCCCGGTTCTAAGCCGGAGTGGACGCTCCGAACCACGTCTCGAGTGCTCGAGGCAGCTCTGGGTCGGTGAGGTCTCCCGTCCAGGCGACGTGTCCGTCGGGGCGGATCAACACGGCGGGAGGAGCAGGGACCTCGCCGAGGACCGGGAGCTCCCACACGCCAGTGTGCTTGGCGTCGACGATCCGGACTCGATTCGCCCAAGGAGAGATGTCGAAACCTCCGGGCTCACCGAGGTTGAGGAGCACCGCCCGTGCGTCGTGCAGATGGGTGAAGACGCGCGTGGGACCGTCCGCGGTGTGCAGGTCGAGATCGGGCATGCGCCGCCCGAGCAGCGGGTGTCCCTCGCCGAGGTCGTAGTGGATGTCGAGGCCTACGAGATTGGCGGCGATACACCGGCGCGGCTCGTCCATGCTCAGCAGTTCGGCCATGGTGTCGCGAAGGGCCTGGTGGCGGTCGTCGGGACTGCTGAGCGCGACCTGCGCCATGGTGTTGCGCAACACCCGGGCACCGACCAGATGTCGTTCGGCGTGGTAGGTGTCGAGGAGGCTCTCGGGTGACGTCTCGTTCACCACCTGGGCCAGCTTCCATCCCAGGTTCATGGCATCCTGCACGCCGGTGCCCATGCCCTGTCCGCCATGCGGAGGATGGATGTGTGCGGCGTCACCGGCCAGTAGTACACGGCCGCGGCGGTAGGAGTCCGCCTGCCGCGCCATATCGGTGAACCTGGAGATCCACGTGGCGCGGCGGAGCCCGTAGTCCGTCCCGTAGACGGCGAAGAGTGCCTCGCGAAGCTCGTCCATGCTGGGTTGTCCGGTGTGTGCGACCTCTCGTTCGGTGATGAGGACGCCGACCAGTCCCCCCTCCGCCCGTCCGAGGGCATGGGTGCCGGCGCTGTCGCGACGGAACCCGAGCTCCGGCTCCTCGTCCATCTCGACCTCGGCGATCATCCAGCTGGTCGAGGGATCCAGCCCGGGAAAGTCGATGCCGGCCGCCTTGCGGACCAGGCTCCGTCCTCCGTCGCAGCCGACGAGATACCGCGCTCGGAGCGACGTGTCCCCGGACAGCTCGACGTCAACGCCAGTGTCGTCCTGCGCCAAGCCCACCACCTCGCAGCCACGACGGATCGGAACCCCCAGCTCACCGACCCAGCCCGCCAGGATGCGCTCGAAGTGGCTCTGCAAGAGCCCGAGTACGTAGTTGTGACGAGTGGGGAAGTCGCTGATGTCCAAGGGGATCAGGGCGAACCCGTGGGCCGGGTAGACCTGCCCCGCCGAGACGAATCGTTCCGCAAGGCCACGCTGGTCGAGCACCTCGATGGTGCGGGGAAGAAGACCGCGGGATCGCGATCCGTCGACGTCTTGACTGACCCGTCGTTCGACGATGACGACGTCGACCCCCGCCAACGCCAGCTCGCCGGCCAGCATCAGTCCGGTCGGGCCGCCTCCGGCGATCACCACCGCATGCTCGGTCATCGCCGCTCCTCGGCGAACGCGGCGCCCGCGCCGGTTGCCCGCATCCTCCCCGCCAACTTCCTTACCGGTTCAGCACTCCGGGTCGACACATCTGTCGAAGGCGACACACGCATTCCACAACTCCTGGCTTCATCAGTTCTGGCCGTGGGCGGCTCAGCGGACGAGTCATGGTGAGCACGTTTCGGTCGCTTGCGGCAAGCCCCCTCCCTCGCGTTATATTGCTAATGGCGGAAGTGGTTGAGGGCGCTCCGCAGTCGGGGAAGTCGGTCCGCGCGCCACGTGAGCCACAGGACCGACCACACGCCTACGCCGCTCACCAGTGCCGGCAGGACCTCCTCCACGGGCAGGCCCCCCACGTGGGCGATCACGACGGCTCCTGCCGGTCCGTCGACTCCTTGATCCGGAGCTGTACGAGCCCCGGCCTGTCCACGCCGGTCTCCGGTGCCTCGTCGTGCCAGGCCCACCACACATAGGGGCTTCCCTGCGGATAGCCCTCCGGGGAGTCCTCCCACTCCTCCTGACGGCCGAGCGCGGTCATGTCGAGATAGCTCCAGGTGCTGCCGAGCGCCTCGTCGCCCCGAGCGTTGATGAAGTAGGTGCGAAAGACCTGGTCACCATCACGGATGAACGCGTTCGTCCCGTGCCACTCGTCGACGCCGAAGTCGACGTCGAAGCCGTCCTTCATCGTGTACCACGGCATCTCCCAACCCATCCGGGCCTTGACCCGCTGGATGTCGGGCAGCGGGGCGCGGGAGGCGAAGGCCAAGGTGGTGTCCCGGGCGTTCAGGTGGGCGACGTGGGCCACTTGATCGGCCACCATCGAGCAACCGACACAGGCGTGGTCGGGCCAGCCGTGCACGCCGGGTTCGAGGAACGCGCGGTACACGATCAACTGCCGGCGGCCCTCGAAGAGGTCGAGGAGACTGGCTTTCCCGGACGGTCCCTCGAACTCGTAGGCCTTGTCCACCGCCATCCACGGCATCCGCCGGCGCTCGGCGGCCATGGTGTCACGGGCCTTCGTCAGCTCCTTCTCTTTGACCAGGAGGCGGAGGCGGGCGGCCTCCCACTCCTCGGGCGAGACGATCGGGGGGGGTTGCATGGTTTGGCTCCTTTCGGGGACCGGTTGTCTGATGCTTCATGGGGGCGGGCCGATCAGGTGCGGCGCT
>CADCTB010000145.1 GCA_902805665.1 uncultured Acidimicrobiales bacterium | reverse complement strand
GGGGGGAACTCCTCGTGCGCGCCGCGGCGGCCAGCGACGCAGGGGCGGCCGGGGTGTTGGGCGAACTGGAGGCAGAGAGGCTCACGGGGATGGCCTTCTTCGCCCGCGACCTCGACGAGGCGGGCCACCTGCGGACGGGAGTGTCGGTCGACGAGGCCCGCGACGTGCTGTGGACCTACAACTCGGCAGAGGTGTACGAGCTGCTCGTCATAGGGCGGGAGTGGACCCCTCAGCGCTACGGCCGGTGGGTCGCAGATGCCTTGGCCGCCGCGCTGCTTCCGTGAGTCTTCCTCCGTTCGGGGCGACGGCTCCGGACAGACTCCGGTTTCCCGGCGATGTGGACACCCTCGGATGCTGGAACGGGCGCGTGTTGTGAGGCCCGTCGAGTCAGGCCGGCACCGGTATCAACCGGCGGTCAGGCGCCGTGCGGGACTTGTTCGTCGCTTCCTTTCTCCCCGAGCGCGCGGGTAGTTCCCGGCTCCCATCGTCCCCAGCGCAGAGGCTCTCGCTACGGTCGGCGCGCGGCGAAGCTGCACCTACGAACACCGATGCTCCGGCGTCGAGCAGGCGACCGGCGCCGTCGGCACCCACAACCAGCGGCGGCCGAGGACCAGCGTTCGAGTACGTGATTGTGTCGGTCGCAGTGTCGGGCAGATGGTGCTCGAGATCGGCCTGGCTCCGCAGTGTCCTGCAAGGCGCTGTGGCTGCCGTACAGGGTCACGCCCGGTACCAGCCGGCGAGGTCGACGACGACGTGGGTCGCTCCGGCATGGTTGTACAGGTCGACCTCACCACGCGGTCCGACCTTGACGACCACCTGGTTCGGCACAGTCTGGCCGACCACGTAATTGAGGTTGGACGCCAGCGGCCGGGCTTCGCCGTGAGGCCAGACGGTCAGGAAGCTGCCGGCCGTCGGCTGCGTCACCGTCACGTTCAGCACGGCGGCAATCAGACCCGACGGCGGAATTGGCTCCGTACCGGTGACCCGAATCGTCAGCGTGCCGCCCGGGCCGACCATCCCCCCTAGCCCTTGACGCGTGTCCAAGACGCGGACGGGTCCGCCCGACGAGAAGGAGCCGGTCGGCGCCCGGGGCCCGGCGCCGAACCACCCGGCGACGTCGGCGATGACATGGGTGGCACCGGCGAGGTTGTAGAGGTTGACCACCCCGCCGGCACCCACCTTGACGACTACCAGATTGGGCACCGTCTGGCCGGCGAGGTAGTTCAGGTTCGACGCCAACGGTCGGGCCTGACCGGCGGGCCACGCGGTCATGTAGCTGCCCGCGGTGGGCTCGGTCACCGTGACGTTCAGGACCACCGCCGACACGCCGGAGGCGGGCACGCCGCCCCGCCCCGTCACCTGCAGACCGAGCGTGCCCGACGGGCCGAGCTTGCCGGCAAGCGCCCCCACGCCTGTCCGGGTGTCCAGGACGCGGGCCGGCGTCACGGGGGTGTACCTGGATCCGGCATCGCCGTAGTCGACCCCGTACCACCCGGCGACGTCGGCGATGATGTGAGTCGAGCCGGCGAGGTTGTACAGGGAGACCTTGCCCTCGAGGCCGATCCTGACGGTGACCAGGTTGGGCACCGTCTGGCCGGCGACGTAGTTCAGGTTCGATGCCAGCGGTCGACGCTCGCTGGCCGGCCACGCAGTCAAGTAGCTGCCGGCGGTCGGCTCGGTGACGGTGACGTTCATCACGACGGACGTGGCCCCACGCGGCACTCCGCCGGCACCGGACACCTGCAGGTTGATCGTCCCGCCCGGGCCGAGTCGGGCCGCAGGCGCGCCGACCCCGGCACGGGTGTCGAGGATGCGGGCCGGCGCCAGGGGGTGGAAGGCGCCCTCTGTCGTGACGTTGCGCAGGACCTCGACGCCGGTGTTGGGATTGGCCGTGGCTACATCGAGCCGGCCGTCTCCGGAGAAGTCGGCGAGGGCGAGTGCCGTCGGCGTAAACCATGTCGCGTAGGCCAAGAAGCTGCTCATGTAGATCTCGAGGTGCCCGTCCTTCTGGGTCCACGTGTGGGCTTTGCCACCGTCGGCAAGCGCAACCAGGTCCGTGAGACCGTCGCCATTCAGGTCGCCGGCGCGCAGCGACCCCGCCCTATGGGCGTGATCGAGGTCGTCGACAGGGGTGAGCGTGCCGCCCGGGCTCTGGGCGAGGATGCGGATCTTCTCGGGGGTGCCGCCGCCGTCGACGGAGTGGGAGACGGCCACGTCGCGGCGGCCGTCGCCGTTGAAGTCACCGAGAGCGACGGACCCGTACCGCCCGCCGGCGTCCGTGCGCACCGCCGGGTCGAAGCCGTGGTCGGCCCGCAGCCGGTAGACGGCGACGGTGCCTTTGATCTCGGAGCCATCGATATGGTCGGCGTACGCCACGATGTCCGGACGGCCGTCACCGCTCACGTCGCCGAGGGCGATGGCCTGGGATACCTCCCGCTCGTCGACGGTGACGGGCGGGGCGAATGCCCCCGCACCCAGGCTGCGGTACAGGCGTATCCCCGCGCCCGAGATGACAAGGTCGCCCTTGCCGTCTCCGTCGAGGTCGGCGATGTCCGCTCGGAACCCCGGCAGGATCTCCCGATAGATCCGGTCGGCGAACCGGCCGTCGCGCTGGAGGAAGATGTCGATCCCGTCCCACATCCTCAGGACCAGGTCGTCGCGCCCGTCCCCGTCGAGGTCTCCGGCGGCCAGGGCGAGGGTGAACGGGTTGCCACTGGCGTTCCCGATGGCCGCGTCGGTGTCGTACTTGACCGCTCGCTGGAGCGACCCGTCCGACCCCTGGTAGAGGACGAAGAGCTTCATGCTGGCGGCCGGGTCAGTAACGGCCCGGGTGACCGCGGCCACATCGGTGCGCCCGTCACCGTTGAAGTCACCGGTTGCGACCGACTCGGCGCCGGCGCCCAGGCCGTAGGTCTGGGCGGAACCGAAGATGTCCGGTTTCGACGCAGTCGGCAGGCCGTACGGGGTGGGGGAAGGCAGCATCGAGGTCGACGTGGTCGTCGACGGCCCGGCCTGGCGGCCCAGGAGCACGAGGAGCCCCTGCTCGTTGTCGGCCACGGCGATGTCCGGTCGGCCGTCACCGTTGACGTCGCCGATGGTCAGGGCCGGGGGCAGCGGGCCCCGGGCGTCGGGGAGCTCGTAGAGCCGCTCGGGGTCGAGCGTGTGGTCGGGCGCCTGGGCATGGACACCGATCCGCCGATGGGACGAGGGGGTGTGAAGCAAGACGAGGTCGCGCCGGCCGTCAGCGTTCATGTCACCGGCTCTGACGACACTCGCCGAGCCGAACGTCGAATAGGACTCCGGGGCGCCGAAGGCGCCATCGGGCCGCTGGAGCAGGAGGTAGAGCCGCTCGGGCGCGTTGCCCCGACCGACGAAGGAGATGTCCGTCCGCCCATCGCCGTTCACGTCGGCCAGGGCCAGGTTGCTGCACCCGTCGATGCCGGGTTGCTCGTTGGGCCCGCCGAGACCTCCGCCGGCCAGCTGGGTGAACACCATCACGCCCCTCGCCGCCGGGCACGAGACGATGTCCGCTCGCCCGTCACCGGTGACGTCGCCCACCTGGAGGTCCTTCTGCGGGTGAGAGGTGAGCTGCTCGGGCGCTGCGAACCTGGCGTTGCCGAGGTTGCGAAGGACGCTCAGCCCGCCCCATCCGGCGCCGATGATGTCGACGCGGCCGTCCCCGGTGACGTCCGCTGCCTCCATCCACCGGAACTCCGGATTGGGTATGGCCTGGCCGTCGATGAGGCCCCCGCCGCGCTGGAGGAGAAGGTCGATCGTCTCGCCGGTGGGGACGGCGGCATCGGTCTTCCCGTCGCCGTCGAAGTCGCCGGCCGCGATCCCCGAGTCGGGGATCCACCCGGAGCTGGTCTCGATCACGTCGACGCGGGTGAGCGCGCCGCCTGGGCCCTGCCCGAAGAGGTAGAGACGGTCGGGCCTTGCCGCGTCCGGGGCGTCGGTAAGGCTGACGAGCACGTCGTTGCGGCCGTCACCGGTGAAGTCGCCGGTGACCACACCCCTGGCCTTGCCGGCGTCGTAGCTCAGGTACGGCGAGAAGACGGGCGTCGGAGCAAGCGCCTGCGCCGGCCCGGTCGCCGCCGTGGCGCCGGCGAGGAGGCCGAGGATCGTGACGGCGCACAGTCGGCGCCGCAGGGCGCGGGAGTCGGCAAGGCCTGTCCCAGCCTTGGTCTTCGCCATCCGACTGGCCCCCTCCGCTCGTCCCAGGAGTTATCGGCCGGTGAGGGCCGAAGCTTGAGGCCGGACCGTTTGAGCGGAACTCGGTCTGCACGGTCGCGGACGCCGGCGATGCTGCTCGTTCGGACGTCGGCCGACGTCCGCGCTTCCGCTACCGGCTACCGGGCCGTGTCGGAGCACACGGCTCGGCGACTCCCGGCTGTCTTCTCGAATCATGCGCTGGGATGGAGCGGTGGGTGCTCGAGCACGCTCGGCCGGTACTCGACGAGCTGGCTGCGGCCGTCGAAGGTGCGGCTGTCGGTCATCTCGAGGGCGACGTCCGGGTAGCCGTCATAGATGCGTTCTGCGCCCGTGGCGCCGGTGATCACCGGGAACATGACGACGCGAAAGCGATCGACGAGCCCGGCTCGCAGCAGCGATCGGCACAGGCTGATGCTGCCGATCGTGCTCAGGAGGCCCGAGCCGTCCTCCTTCATCGCCCGGACGACCTCGACCGCCGGGTCGCGCACGAGCGTGGTGTTGGCCCAGGTGAGCGGCTCCTCGAGAGACGAGGAGAACACCACCTTCGACGCTTGCGTGAGTCCGTCGACGGAGGCCTCCTCGTCGGTAGTGAACCCGTCAGTTCCCGCTGGGGTCTCTCCGGCGGCGAAGCCCGACATCAGACGGTACGTATTCGATCCCATCAGGTACGTGACCTCGGGTTGCTCGCCGAGCCAGGCGAGGTACTCGGGCCCTTCCAGGCCCCACCATCCTGGCCAGCCCTCCGCCGACGCGTAGCCGTCGAGGGAGGTGATGAAGTCGACGAGGAGCTCTCGCATGGTCGTGTCCTCCTCCTTGAATCTCAGGTAGCGGCTCCTCCGTGCTACCACGGCGGTACGAAGGTGGACGGGCGGCGGGGCCTCAGTCTCTGACGAAAGAGCCGACGTCGTCACACGACCCCCGAGTCCCCACGAACGTCCTTGCTCAACACGACGCTGCGGTAGTTCACGACCTCCCATCTCACCCATTGGACGAACCGGTAACCACGACGGAAATACCAGGCGATCAGGCTTTCGGCCTTCTCCGAGGTGTCCAGGCTTATCTCGACGGCTCCGGTGGCGCGCGCCTTTTGCTCGACGATGTCCACGAGGGCGCCGCCGATCCCCCGTCCTTGCAGGGGGGGCTCTACGGCTAGCTGCTCGAAGCTCGCCACGCCGGCTCTGTCGTACCACTCGCAGCCGCGGGTCTCCCTCGCCGTCCTGAACGTGACTGTGCCGACGACCCGGCGATCGCACTCGACGACATAGCACTCGCCTCGGGCGATACGCCGTCGGGTCGTCGCCTCGTCCTGGTTGCTCGCAACGTAGTGGAGGCCCTGCTGGCGCAACGGCGCGTAGGCACGATGAAGAAGATCGGTGATGTCCGACAGGGAATCGAAGGGAGCGATAGGTCGGATCGTGAACGACGGGTCGGGAGCTGACGGCTCCTCGTGCCGATCCGATCGCCGAGCGGTCGTCATCACCACATCATGTGCCCCTGACGGGAGTCGAGCACACAGCGCGAGAGTCCAGGGCGTCCCCAGAGGATTCCACATACTCGCGACAGCGTCGCCTGTCGCCGGCGCGGGGTCATAGGGATCGACGATCGAGGCTGCGTGGGTCGCTCGGAGCAAGGTGGGCGTCGTAGAGACCGGCGCGGGCTTTGCGGTGGAACGTGACCTGCGTCTGTCGTGCGATGTCGGCGATCGCCAAGCCAGGTAGACCGTCGTCACAGCGGGAGAGCCAACCCTCAGCCGCGCATATCCCTGATCGGGCGACTTCGCTGCCTCCTGACGCGGCGAAGGCCAGCGCGACCGGCACGGCGTTCATGATCGCGTGCGCCTGCGCGAGGAGGCCGAACGTGGGACTGGGTGCGGAGGAGACAAGCACGGCGTCCACGCCCATGGCGGCGTAGTCGATGAACAGCTCCGGGAACAGGATCTCCAGGCAGAGCACCGTGCCGAGCCGGAAGTCGTCGACGACGAACACGACCGCCTCGGTCCCGGCCGTATACATGTAGGTGACCTCGGTGATGGAAAGACGCCGCTTGTCGTAACGGGTGACCAACTCACCACGGTCGGAGAAGACATACAGGCTGTTGTGCGGCCGTCGCCCGTTGGACAGCAGGTGGGGGGCGCCGACGACGGTCCAGATGCCCAGGTCGGCGGCGGCCATGGCGACGCACTGGAGCTCCTCCTGAAGCGCGTCCCAGTCGACCTTCGCCCAATCGGCCTCGCCGATCTCGGGCCAGCGGCGGCTGATGAGGCGCTTGGACGGATACGTGAGAGTTCCCTCCGGGAACTGCACGACCCGGGCCCCGACGGCGGCGGCCTCGGCCATCTGAGATCGAACCCGGGCGCCAGCAGCAGCGAGCACACCAGCGTTGGGCACCTCATCGCTGACTTCGGTCTGGGCCACCGCCACCCGAAGCACGTCGGGACGCGCCATTGCCGCAGCCTGCCACCTCGCCGTGTTGGAAGCGGTGTCCGGCTTCAGATGAGACTCTGCCCAGGCGTCGGCTTCCCCTCACGGCGTGTCCCGTGACCGCAGCGGGTTCGAGGCGAATTGAGGTCTCCACTATCCCCGGCCGTGTCGCGCTTCCGCCTGCTACAGGTCTCGAAGGACGCGTGCCACCTGGTGAAGCTCGGAGACGGAGCGACCCGTCCAGTGGTCCTCCGCGTCGTAGCGGAAGTCGGTACCGAAGGGCGTCTCGACGAGGACGGCGGTCATCCCGACCGACGTCGCACCGGTCAACTCGGCGCTGCTCCCGTCGCCCACGTAGAGGCACTCCTCGGCTGCGGCGCCGAGCTTCCGGGCGATGTCGTCGTAGCCGGCTGGATGCGGCTTCCTTTGGCCGATCTCACATGAGAAGGCGACGGCGTCGACTACGGCGGCGTACGGAAGGGATGGCCAGAGCTCAGGCGTCTCCGCGGTGCAGTCAGTCAGGACGCCGATCGCATATCCAGCGCTGCGAAGGTCGCTCAACGCGTTGAGGACGCCCGCACGAGGCGTGAGAGTCCGACGCTGCTGCTCGAGGCGCAGCGCGATGACCCGATCGAGGTCCTCCGGGCTCAGATCGCAACCGAGCCGAGTCGCGAGCGTGGAGAAGGTCGAACGGGCGTCACCGAGAGCGCCGGTGACGCGCTCGGTGAACGTCGCCCGCATCAAGGAGGAGAACGCCAGCGGATCCGCGCCGAGCGCCGCGGCCAGGTCGTCCATGAACCGCGGCCGGCATCGTTCCGCTTCCCAGTCCGTCAGCGTTATGAAGAGGTCGAAGACCACCGCCCTGATCCGCACCGCTGCAGTGTTGCAGGGCACCGATGCAGCAGTCTTTGATCCACCTGCCGCACCACCGACCCGATCGTGTTCCTTCCCGGCTTGACGTATTCCCATATCGGAATATCATTGCGCCGTGGCCCGAGCAGCGACGACGTCGGACGTCTTCAACGCGATCGCCGAACAGCAGCGCCGGGAGATACTGCTGCTGCTGCGGGCGGGTGAGGGGCCGGTGACCGAGTTGGCCCAAGAGCTGGGGATGACCCAGCCGGGGGCGTCCAAACACCTGCGGGTGCTCCGGGAGGTCGGACTGGTGCGGGACCGCAAGGCCGGCAAGCAGCGCCTGTACGGCCTTGACGCCCGCGGGCTGCGACCGGTTCACGAGTGGACCGGCGGGTTCGAGCGGTTCTGGAACGAGAGCTTCGACCGGCTGGACGAGTACGTGCAGGACCTCAAGCAGGGAAGGCAGGAGGAGTAGCTGATGAGCGCGACGGGACGAGGAGCGCCGGCGCAATCTGCGACGGCCGACCGCGAGATCGTGATCTCCCGGGTCATCAGTGCCCCACGGGAGCTGGTGTTCGAGGCGTTCACCGAGGTGCGGCACCTGTCAAGGTGGTGGGGACCGGAGGGGTTCACCACCACCACGAGGGCGTTCGAGTTCCGCGTCGGCGGGGAGTGGGACTTCGTGATGCACGGACCGGACGGGACGGACTACCAGGAGTGGATCTCCTGGACCGAGATCACCCCGCCGGAGCGGATCGCGCTGCTGCACGGTGAGTCCCGCGGCGACCCGGACGCCTTCACGTCGATCCTCACGTTGACGCCCGACGGCGCGGCGACCCGGATCGAGATGCGCACGGTGTTCCCCACCAAGGAGCTGCGCGACGAGGCGGTCGAGAAGTACCACGCGACCGAGGGCGCCCAGCAGACCCTGAGCAACTTGGCGGCCTACGTCACCGAGACCGTTCGGAAGGGAGCTGAGGGCTGATGGCCGGGAAGGTGTTCTTCAGCGTGACGATGTCGCTGGACGGGTTCATCGCGCCCGAGTCCCTCGGGGACTTGATGGGGCAGCAGTGGATGGAGCTGCAGCAGTGGTTGTTCCCGCAGCGGTTCCTCCGGGAGAACCTGAAGCTCGGCGAGGGTGGCGAGGAAGGCCGCGACAACGACATCGTGCGGGAGACCTTCGAGCGCACCGGCGCAAGCGTGATGGGCAAGCGCATGTTCGACGCCGGCGAGCACGCGTGGCCGGAGGAGGCGCCGTTCCACACGCCGGTGTTCGTCGTGACCCACACCAAGCGTGACCCCTGGGAGCGGCCGGGTGGGACCACCTTCCACTTCGTCAACGACGGCATCGAGCCCGCGCTCGACCGGGCCCGGCAGGCCGCCGGCGACCGGGACGTCCGCATCGCGGGCGGCGGCGAGACGATCCTGGAGTACGTGAACGCGGGCCTGATCGACGAGTTCTCGATCGCGCTGTCGCCCGTGCTGTTCGGCTCCGGGATCCGCCTGTTCGAGGGCGTGGACGCGGGCCGAGTCGCCCTGGAGCCGGTCCACGCGGAGCCCTCCCCAAGGGTGACGCACCTGACCTACACCGTCCGGGAGCGGTAACTGTCTCGACCCATACCAGCTCGTAGAACGTGTCGACGTGGACGCCAGCCCTCGTGGCGATGGCGGACACCGTCGTCGGCCGGTATCCCCTCCGCTCCACCATGAGGTCGCGGGCAGCGTCGAGGATCCGCTGCCTCGTCTCGTCGGAATGCGCCTCGCGGCCTGCGTTGTCGTAGCGGCGGCTCTTGACTTTCCTCGTCACGGCGACCATAGTCCATCCGAGTAAGCTTCGGATCAAGTACCGGGAGGAATCATGACGTACGCGTTCACCCAGGACGTCCCCATCGATGCTGCCGTGTACAGCCGGGTCCTCGAGGGTCTCGGTGATCAAGCGCCCAAGGGGCTCGTCGTCCATCTTGCGGTGGAGCGGCCCGAGGGCGGCCTGCGCTACTTCGACGTCTGGGAATCCGAGGAGGACTGGGATCGCTTCGCCGAGGAGCGGCTGCACCCCGTGGTCCACCCGCTCCTCAGCAGCCGCTTCGGCGACGACTTCCCTCCGGAACCGGAGCGGGTTCCGCTCCCGGTCATCCACGTCTGGCAGCAGTGATGCTGACTCTGGCCTAGTCCGAGAGACATGGTGCAACCGTGGGAAGGGACACCATGACGAACGCAGTCAAGAAAACCGAAGCGAGCCGGGCGGTCAGGGAGAAGGGTGCCAGGGTGTTCCCCATCTCTCCGCCGCTCTACTACGGGGAGTCCTACCTCGGCGGGCGCTACGGCTCCGTCTACGCCGACTACCGACCTAGGGTGCGTCGGTGGCCTTGAGCTTTCCAGTGGGTGGCAACCGCACCAGACCCATCGGCATCACCGGGGCAACCGGGCGATTGGGGGGCAGGGTGACGCGGCTGCTCGCCGCCGACGGGTGTCCGCAGCGGCTGCTCGTCCGGAGCCCGGCGGCGGCACCCGACGTACCCGGTACCGAAGTTGTGGGGATACCTGGCTACGCCGACGGCCCGGCATGCTGCGACGCGCTCCAGGGCGTCGAAACGCTGTTCATGGTGTCCGCCCGGGAGTCGGCCCATCGGGTCGACGAGCACGTGGCGTTCGTGGACGCCGCCGTCGCGGCGGGGGTCCGTCATGTGATCTACACCTCGGTGCACCGGGCCGCCGCCGACGCGGTGTTCAGCTTCGCCCGAGACCACTGGGCGACGGAGGAACACATCCGGGCCAGTGGGCTTCGCTGGACATTCCTACGAGACTCCCTGTACCTGGACCTCGTCGCCATGATCGGCGGTGCCGACGGAGTCATCCGGGGACCGGCGGGCGACGGCCGATTTTCCGGGGTCGCGCTCGACGACGTCGCCCGGGTGGCCCGGGCTGTTCTCCTCTCCCCGGAGGAGCACGCCGGTCACACCTACGACCTCACCGGCCCGGAGGAGCTGAGCATGGCGGAGGCCGCCGCCATCGTCACCGAGGTGACCGGGCAGCCGACTCACTACGTGGAGGAGACCCCGGAAGAGGCCTTTGCATCGCGCGCGTCGTATGGCGCGGCCGATTGGGAGCTCCAGGGGTGGGTCACCAGTTATCTGGCGATAGCCGCCGGGGAGCAGGCCGGCCTCAGCGACGATGTCGAGCGCATCACCGGGCAACGTCCGGTCGGTCTGCGCGAAGTGCTCTCCCGCTCCTGAGCGATCTCGAGTGCCAGGCGCCGTGTCGATCGATGGCGATGCGGGCCGCTCGTAGTTCGGAGAGTGTGAACCACTTCTCCGGATTCTTCGCCGTGCGCCGACCTACTGGCCGGTCCGGGCGAAGATCGCGACGGGCTTGTCCTGCTCGGTGCTGTGGACGTGAGCGCCTGCCGGTACCTCGGTGCGGGAGTCGACAATGGCTCGATCGACCCGAGCACCGGCCCGAATCACGGCTCCATGCAGGATCACGGAGTCCTCCACCACCGCGCCCGCCTCCACCACCACGCCGGGCGACAGCACCGACCGTGACACCCGCCCGGCCACCTGGCACGCGGGGGACACGAGCGACCGCTCCACCGATGCGCCGGCTTCGATCAGGGCCGGGGGGCGGTGACCGGCGGTGGTCCGGATGCGCCAGTTCAGGTCGTCGAGGTCGGGGCCCTTCCCGTCGACCAGATCTTGATGGGCCTGCCAGTAGCTCTCCGGTGTCCCCACGTCGCGCCAGTAGCCCTCGAGCCGGAACTCGTAGGCCGAGCCGGCGGCGACGAGGCGTGGCAGCAGGGCGTCGCCGAAGTCGTCGAGCGGCTCGTCGGACTCCCCCAGGTCGTCCAGCGTGTCGAGCAGGGCCTGGGGTCGGTAGGCGAAGACCTCCGTCGTGACCAGGTCCGACTTGGGGTCGTCCGGCTTGTAGGCGAAGTCAGTGACCCGCCGTCCGGCGCCCACCGACACCACCCCGAACCGGCCAGGATCCTCGTCGACCTTCGAAGTGACCATGGTCACGTCGGCGTCGGACTCCATATGCGCGTCGACGACGTCCCGGTAGTCGAGCGTGTAGATGGCGTCGGCGCTGAGGACCAACACAACATCTGCGTCGAACTCGCGGATGAGCCGGCGGTGGCGCCAGAGCGCATCCGCATTGCCCTCGGCGAAGCCCTCCTCCTCCCCGCCGGTGAAGGGTTGCAGGATCAGGAGCCCCCCCGAGGTGCGGTCGAGGTCCCAGGGTCGGCCGTTGGCCAGATGGTCCTCGATGGAGAACGGCTGGTACTGCTGCAGGACCCAGACGTCGCTGATCCGGCTGTTGGTGCAGTTGCTGAGCGGGAAGTCGATCAGCCGGTAGAGGCCCGCGAACGGCAGGGCCGGCTTGGCCCGATTCTCCGTAAGCGGGCCCATCCGGCTACCGGCCCCGCCGGCCAGGACGACGGCCAGCGTGCTGGTGCGCCGGCGGTCAGCCAGCGCGACCCGTCCTGCCGATGCGGTCCAACCGGCTGTGGTGACGCTCGAGGGCGGCGTCGACCAGGTGCTCGATGAGGTCCGAGTAGCCGATCCCCGAGGCCTCCCACATCTTGGGGTACATCGAGATGGGGGTGAAGCCGGGGATGGTGTTGACCTCGTTCACCAGCAGGCCGCGGCCGTGCTCCTCGTAGAAGAAGTCGACCCGGGCCATCCCGTCGACCCGGAGGGCGTGGCCGGCGGCCAGGGCCATGCCCTGCACCTCCTCGACCACCTCCCGGGGCAGGGGCGCCGGCACCAGCAGCTCGGCGGCGCCGTCGGTGTACTTGTCCTCGTAGTCGTAGAACTCGTGGCTCGGGCGGACCTCACCCGGCAGCGACGCCCGCAGGCGGCCGAAGCCCAGCAGCCCGCACTCGATCTCGCGGGCGGTGACCGCCTCCTCGAGCACGATCCACTCGTCGTAGGCAAGGGCCAGCTTGACCGCCGTGGCCAGCTCCTCGACATCGTGGGCCTTGGTGATCGCCACCGAAGAGCCCAGGTTGGCCGGCTTGACGAAAAGCGGGAAGCCGAGCTCGGCGGCCGCCTCGTCGAGCGTGCCGTCGTCGACCTCGATGTCGCGCAGAGCCAGGTAGCGGACCTGGTCCATGCCCGCCCCGGCGAGCACGTCCTTGGCCATCGCCTTGTCCATGCACAAGGCGGAGGACAGGACGCCCGAGCCGATGTAGGGGATGCCGGCCAGCTCGAGGAGGCCCTGGATGGTGCCGTCCTCGCCCAGCGGTCCGTGCACGAGCGGGAAGGCCAGCGACTCCGGCGTGAGCACCGACGGGTCCACCCCCGGGCCCTCCGCCACAAGGGTGGTGGCGCCCGGCTGGTAGTCCGCCATCACCCACTGGCCGTCTTCGGCGATCCCCACGGGGACCACCTCGTAGCGGTCGGGGTCGACCGCAGCGATCACATGGGCGGCGGTGACGCACGAAACCTCGTGCTCAGCCGAACGCCCGCCGAAAAGGATGACCAGGCGCACGGAAGCCGAGTCTAGGGCGGGCGGGCCGGTGGCAGTGTTAGAGGCATGCGACTTCCGGTGAGGTACGTGGCTTCGGCGACCGGCGGAGAGGCATGGGGCCCGGATGTCACGGTCGACGGCGCGTGCATCGACTCCCGCCTGATCCGGCCCGGCCAGCTGTTCGTCGCCCTACGGGGGGCGCGGGACGGCCACGACTTCGTCGACACCGCCCTGGCCGGAGGAGCCGCGGCATGCCTGGTCCAGCACCGGCCACCGTCCGGCGCCTGCGTCGTCGTCCCGGACACGTTTGCAGCCCTCACCCGCCTGGCCACCGCAGCCCGGGACCGGCTGCCGGCGCCGGTCGTCGGCATCACCGGCTCGGTGGGGAAGACGTCGACCAAGGACCTGCTGGCGGCTGCGCTGGCCCGCCGCTGGCGGGTGAGCGCCAGCCCCAAGTCGTTCAACAACGAACTGGGCGTGCCCCTGACCGTGCTCGAGACCCCGGACGACACCGAGGTCGTCGTCGTGGAGATGGGCGCCCGGGGGAAGGGTCATGTGGCCGCCCTGTGCGCGGTGGCCCGTCCGCTGGTCGGCGTGGTGACAACGGTCGGTGTCTCGCACGCCGAGTTCTTCGGGACGGTGGAGGACATCGCCCGGGCCAAGGGCGAGCTGGTCGAGGCGCTGCCCGAGGAGGGCACGGCCGTGTTGAACGCAGACGTCCCGCTCGTGGCCGCCATGGCGATGCGGGCCGCCGCCCGGGTGGTGACGTTCGGCCTCGCCACGGGAGACGTGCGGGCCGAGAGGGTCACCCTCGACGAGGACCTCCGACCGAGCTTCCTGCTCCGGTCGCCATGGGGGGACGCGCCCGTGTCGCTGGCCGTCCGGGGTCACCACCAGGTTGCCAATGCCCTGGCCGCCGCCGCCGCGGCCCTGGCCTGCGAGACGCCGATGGAGGATGTCGCCGCCGGACTGGGCGACGCCCACCTCTCCCCCTGGCGCATGCAGCTGGAGCGGGCGCCGTCGGGCGCGCTCGTCCTCAACGACACCTACAACGCCAACCCCCTGTCCATGGAGGCCGCCCTACGCGGCCTGGCCGCGCTGCCGGCCGAGCGGCGGACCGCCCTGCTCGGGGTCATGGCCGAGTTGGGCGAGGTCGGCCCGGCCGAGCACGCCCGCGTGGGGGCTCTCGCCGAAGAGCTCGGCATACGGGTCATTGCCGTGGCTGCACCTGCGTACGGCGGCGAGCCGGCTGCCGATCCCGACGACGCCCTGGCCCGGCTCGGCCCGATCGGGCCGGGCGACGCAGTGCTGGTCAAAGGCAGCCGGGCGGCGGGGCTGGAGAGCGTCGCCGGTACGCTCGCCTCCTCTTGAAGATCGCAGCCACATGAAGATCTACACACGCAAAGGCGACGACGGCACCACCGGCCTGCTCTACGGCGGGCGGGTGCGCAAGGACGCGCCGGCGCCCGCAGCGTGCGGCGACGTCGACGAGGCCCAGGCCGCCCTGGGCATCGCCCGGGCCACCACCGCACGCGGCTCGGAGCTCGACGACCTGTTGGTCGGCCTGGAGCGGGACCTCTGGGTTCTCATGGCCGAGGTGGCCACCGCGCCCGAGCACCGGGACCGGCTCGTGGCCGGCAGCACCCTGGTCACGCCCGAGATGGTCGGCGCGCTCGAACCGATGATCGACGAGCTCACCCGACGTTTCGACGCCCCCACCGAGTTCGTCCTGCCCGGGCAGGCGCCCACCGCCGCCGCCCTCGACCTGGCCCGCACGGTGGTGCGCCGGGCCGAGCGCAGCGCCCTGGCCGTGGCCGCTCCGGGCTCGTCCGTCGTCCCCTACCTCAACCGCCTTTCCGACCTGCTGTGGACCATGGCCCGCTGGCAGGAGGGCGACGCCCTCCCCGCCCGCCCCCAAGATCAGGAGTAGCCGAATGCCCATCACCTTCACCCTGGCCGACGAGGTGCCCGCCCACGTCGATGCCGTCGGCGCCCCGGTCTTCGCCGGCCGGGTCATGCCCACCGGCGCGGCAGCCGACCTCGACATCGGGTTCCTCGCCGACCGGGGCTTCGAGGGTCGGCCCGGCGAGGCGCTGGCCGTCCCCTCCGGCCGCGGCACCTGGATCGCTCTCGGTGTCGGCGAGCCCGGCGAGGTGACGGCCGAGACGCTGCGGCGGGCGGCCGCCGCGTTCGTGCGCACCGCGTGGCGGGACGGCTCCGGCGCCACCACCCTTCTGGCCGCCGCTCCGGAGGGTCTCGATCCGGCACTGGCCGCGCAGGCCATCGCCGAGGGTGCGTCGCTCGCCGCGTACCGCTTCAGCCGGTACAAGGCCGACCCGAAGCTCTCGAAGCTGGAGTCGCTGGTCGTGGTCGGATCGGGCGACGAGACCCAGCGCGGCCTCGATCGGGGCGCCAGGGTGGCCGAGGCCGTCGCCATGGCCCGGGACCTGGTCAACGAGCCGGCCAAGGCCCTGACCCCCCGCCGGCTGGCCGACCTGGCGGCCGAGGTCGCCGAGGCGGAGGGGTTGACCCTGACGGTGCTCGACGAGGTCGCCATCGTCGCCGAGGGGCTGGGCGGCTTGGCGGGTGTGGCCCAGGGGTCCGACGAGCCGGCCCGGATGATCCAGCTGGTCTACGACCCGCCATCGGGCGCCGACGCCTCGATCGCGCTGGTCGGCAAAGGCATCACCTTCGACTCGGGCGGCCTGTCGATCAAGAACGCCGAGGGCATGGAGACCATGAAGACCGACAAGTCGGGCGCGGCCGCCGTGCTGGCCGCCATGTCGGTGATCGCCGCCCTGGCGCCTCCGGTCAAGGTGGTGGCCATCATGCCGGTGACCGAGAACATGCCCGGCGGGGCCGCTCTCAAGCCGGGCGACGTCCTCACCATCCGCAACGGCAAGACCGTCGAGGTGCTGAACACCGATGCCGAGGGCCGCCTGGTGCTGGCCGACGGGCTGTCGCTGGCCGTGGAGGCCGAGGTCGACGCCATCATCGACGTAGCCACCCTCACCGGCGCCTGCGTGATCGCCCTCGGCCGCAAGGTCGCCGGCCTCATGGGCAACCACGCCGGCTGGATCGACCAGGTCGGCCAGGCCGCGGCCCGGGCCGGAGAGGACGTCTGGCCCCTGCCCCTGCACGAGGACTACCGCAAGCTGATCGACTCCGACGTGGCCGACATCAAGAACATCAGCTCGGGCCGCTACGCCGGGGCCCTCACCGCCGGCCTCTTCCTGCGGGAGTTCGTGGGCGACACCCCCTGGGCCCACCTCGACATCGCCGGGCCGGCCCGCAGTGACGACGACGAGGGGTACCTCCAGAAGGGCGGCACCGGCTTCGGTGTCCGGACCCTGGTCGAAGCGGTGATGAGCTTTCAGAGGCCGTAGCTCCCGTCACTCGTTTCGTCGCGCCCTCGGTGGGTAGGGCACCACTCGGTTGAGCCACAGCCGCCTTGGTGCATCGGTACGGAAGCGCCGTTCGCGCGTCGTCCGGCCGAGGCAGCGCGGCGTGGACGGACACTGACAAGCGGCGTGAGGAGACCAATGACAGACCTACACCAGTACGACGGTGGACCCGCCAGTGAGACCACCCCCGGAACCGGCGCGGCGGTGAAGGAGGAGGCCACCCAGGTGGCGTCCACCACCGTCGACCAGGGCAAGCAGACGGCCACCGCAGCGGCCGACGCGGCCGGCCAGACCGCCTCTACGGCCGCCGAGGGCGCCAAGCAGGTCGCGGCCGAGGCCAAGCAGCAGGCGACCGAGGTCACCCGCCAGGCCACCGACCAGGCCCGTGAGCTCGTGGGGCAGGCCCAGGGCCAGCTGCGGGAGCAGGCGACCACGCAGACGCAGCGGGCCGCCAGCGGGCTGGCCGACGTCGGCAAGCAGATCAGGGCGCTCAGCGACGGCCAGCCCGATCAGGCCGGCTTCGCCGCCGACGCGGCCAAGCAACTCGCCGAGAAGGTCGAGGAGATCGCCAATCGCATGGAGCAGCGGGGCTTCGACGGCGCGGTCGAGGACCTCACCAACTTCGCCCGCCGCCGCCCGGGCGTGTTCCTCCTGAGCGCGGCCGCAACCGGCTTCGTGGTCGGACGTCTCGGTCGAGGCGCCCAGGTCGCCAAGGAGACACAGGCCTCGACGCCCCCGCCCGCGGCCCCGCCTGTGTACGGCCTGAGCGCGCCGCAGCCGCCGCTCGTGCCGGAGGCGCCGATGATCCCCGCGTCGGAGCCGTACCTGTCCCCGACCACCTTTGCTGAGTTCGACGGAGGTCAGTGATGGCGACAGGGCAGGGCGACGGCTCGCGCCTGCAGACCGAACCAAAGCAGGCCGACCGGTCCTTGGGCGAGTTGTTCGGCGAGATGACCAGTGAGGTTTCCAACCTCATGCGCAAGGAAGTCGAGCTGGCCAAGGTTGAGATCAAGGAGGAGGTCGGCCGGGCGGGCAAGGCCGGAGGGATGCTGGGCGCCGGTGCAGGCGCCGGCTACTTCGCCCTGCTGTTCGTCTCCCTGGCTCTTGCCTGGTTGCTCGACCAGGCACTGAACACCGCACTGGCCTTCTTCATCGTCGGCCTGCTCTACGGGATCGCCGCAGCGGTCCTCATCACCCGGGGTCGCGAGCAGATGAAGCACGTCGATCCCGTCCCCAGGCAGACAGTCGAAACTCTCAAGGAGGACGCGGAATGGGTCAAAGCGCAGAAGAGCTGAGGCGTGACATCGAGCAGACGCGCGGCAACCTCACCGACACGGTTGACGCCATCGGTGACCGCGTCAGCCCCGGACGGATCGTGGAGCGCAAGACCAACCGGGCCAAGGAAGGCATCAGGTCGGTGAAGGAGACGGTCATGGGCACGGCATCAGACACGGCCGGCGCAGTCGGCGACCGGGCATCGGGCGTCGCCTCTTCGGTGTCAGGGGCAGCCAGTGGCGTGGCCGGCACGGCGGGGCAGGCCACCGACAAGGTGAAGGAGGCGCCCCAGGCCATCATGAGCGCCGCCACCAGCAAGGCCCAGGGCGCACCCCTGGCCGCCGGGCTCGTGGCCTTCGGCGCGGGCGTCCTGGCCGCGGCCCTGTTCAAGGGCACCGAGGCCGAGGGCCGGGTGGCCCAGGCGGCCCTCGACGCCGCCCAGCCCATCAAGGACGTCGCCACCGACGTCGGCCAGCAGCTGGCCACGGGCCTGAAGGACCAGGGCCAGCAGGCGGTCGAGCAGGTCAAGGAGACCGCGGTGCAGGCCACCCAGGAAGTCAAGGACCAGGCCCAGCAGGCCACCCAGCAGACGGTCGAGACCGGCCAGCAGGCCACCCAGCAGGTCAAGGATCAGGCCCAGCAGGCCACCCAGCAGGTGACCGACCAGGCCTCGTCCTCCGCCCAGGCGGTGCGCGAGCAGCAGAGTTAGCGGCGGTCCAACCAGGCCTGCACGACCCGCGCCTCGGCGGAGGCGTGGTCGCGCAGGCCTGACACGATCGCCCGCTCCACCTTGGATCCGACCAGGGGGAAGCGCACCCGGAGGTCGCCCTCGATCGTCCGGCGCGTCCCGCCGTCGACGGACTCCAGGACGACAGTTCCCGAACAGCTGAGGCGGTCGGGATAGTGGTCCGGCGCGATCCGGAACACGCTCCGGTGCGTGCCCCGGTCGAGCTCGGAGTGCTCCACCCAGGTGAGCCGCTTGGGGTCGACCACCGACGTCACCGCCGGCGACAGCTGGCCGGTGAAGGTGTAGCGGACCTGCTGAGACACCGAGTGTCCGGTGTCCACGTGCTCGACAAGCTCCGGACGGCCGAGCTCGGGCAACGTCGCCAGCTCGACCAGGAGCGCCGGGTCGACGAACGCGCCCTCGACGTCGTCGATGGCGGCGGAGAACCGTTGCTCGAGGCGGAAGCGCACCGGTGGCCGTTCTAGGCGTCGAGGGTCGCCGACGACCGCACGGCGACCTCGTCGGCCACCCGGGGAACTCCTTCTGCGACAGCTGACTGCTCGAGAGCCGCTGCGGTCAGGCGGGCGATGCGCTGGCAGGCACGGAGGGCGAACTTCACCTGCTGGCGACGACCGAACATGCGCACACCCAGGCGAACGATCGGGTTGCCGGCGGGCGCCCGGCGGGAGAACCGGCAGGTGTGGAACTCGACCTCTCCCGTGTCCAGCCACTTCCAGACCTCGTAATCCATCTGCCCCATCTCGAGGTGGCCCTGCAGGGTCCGGTAGTTCCAGCCCCACACCCGCACCTGGCGCCCGTCGACCGTGCGGGTCTCGTCGACCACGCCGCCCACCCGGACGCCGAAGCGGAACCGCAGCCCGTAGAACCGGACCTCGAGGAGCATGTCGCGGTCCTCCAGCGGCCGGTCAGGGTGGTAGACGGCTCGGACGATCGAGGGATCGGCGAACTCGTAGTCCCGCATCAGGCGCTGGGCGACCTCCCAACTGCCGCCGGGAACCGGCGGCCCCGGGGCCTCGGACGGCAGGGGCTGGCAGTAGTCGTCGGACAGCCAGCCGTCCTCCGCCGGGAACCGGTCACCGCTCTCGGCGTCGAAGTTCAGTCCCTTGTCGTGAAGCTCGTCGAGGACCCGGCGGGTGCCTGAGTCGTGGAGCGACTGGCCACGCTCGCTCGCTTCGCCCTCGTCGTCCACGATCCTGGTCTCGATGTCGATGCCCCCGGCCAGCCGGCCGCCGGCGAGCGTCACCGCCCGTTCGAGGAATGAGGCCCACATGTGGAGCTGCACCTCCTTGGCCATGTGGAGGCGCTGGTACATGATCCGCGACAGCTCGTCGCCACTCCGGGCCCAGGACTCGATGGTGAACACCAGCCCACCCTCCTCGCCCTCCTCGTCCGCGGCCACCCCGAACTCGATCTGCCCCGCCTCCAGGTGGCCGCGGAGGGTGGCGAAGCGGAAGGAGGTGGGCGACAGGTCGATCACCCGCACCGGACCGTCCCACGGGCCGGGCATCCGGACGACGTACTCGTCGCCCTCGACCATCCGCCCTTTCTCCCCGTGCACCTTCTTGAAGCGGGCGAACTCCTTCGGGGCGAGGTCGTCGGGCTCGGCAAAGATCCGCTCCATGAGCTGCTCGGCCGTCAGCTTCGGACTGGCGATCCGGGCCTGGTACCGCCGGTGGAAGAGCGGCCCCACGCCGGCGTCGGACAGCTGGGCGTCCTCGAGCGACGCAGCGGGGGGCGGCGGAGGAGGGGCGTCACGGTCCATGGTGCCGGCGAGCTCCCGCCGGTGCAGTGGGGTGATCCGCCACATGTAGTCCCACGACGTCAGGGCGATCCCGAGTGGCCAGAAGGCGGCGGTGGCCAGGCGCTGGGAGCGGGAGAGTCTGCGGGGCACGGGGCGTGGGGTGTGTAGCTTGAGTCGATGCTAGGCCGGGTGATGCACGACAGAGGGGTGCGGGGCTGGCACTGCCATTCGCTTTCCTTGGCCTCGATCGGCCTCTGCATCGTCCTGTGGATCCGGGCCAAGACGGTCGACCAGGACGCTCGGGGCAACGCCGAGCGGCGCGCTCTTTTCGTCGGGCTGTGGCCGCCGATGTTCTGGATGATCGGCGACTCGGTCGAGAAGCACGAGTAGTCGGGGCCGCCGCGTCACGGCGGCGCGCGTACCCACCCTCATCGGATCGCAACCCGGTCTCATGTCAGCTCCCGCCGAGCTCGGCGACCCGCTGGTCGGCCTCGCGTAGACGGGCGGCCGCCTTGGCCACGGCATCGTCGGCCCGCGTCGCCGCGTCCTCGGCTCGCTCGGCCTCATGGGCCGCGCCCCGCAGCCGGCGTTTTGCGTCGGCCAGCAGGCTCTCCAGCCGGGCGATCTCGGCCTCCTCAGACTCGACCGCCCGCCTGGCGTCCGCCACCCGGTCCAGCGCGGCCCGGGCCTGCGCCGTCCGCTCCTCCCACTGTCGCTTGGCCTCCGCCGCCGCATCCTCTGCCTCCTGGAGCTCCCGCCCCGGCACTTCGAGCTCCGGCTCGGTCACCCGCTTGGGCGCGGCTCTCGGCCCAGCTTCCGGCAGGTCGAAGACGCCGAAGCCCGACGGCGGCTGGAGCTCCTCCGACAGCCGCCCGTCCAGCACGGCGGCCGCGGCGTCCGCGTCGAGCGAGGCGGCTTCCAACGTGGCCGCCACGTCCCTCGAGTGAGCGGCCGCTCCGCCGCCTCGCTCGTCGAGGAGCGCCTCGGCCAGGCCCGCAAGCCGGGATACGGCATCCCGCCGGGCCCGCCCCGCCTGGCGCAGATCTCCCGGCTCGGCGCCGGCGAGCGCGCCGTCCTGGGCGGCCCGCAGCGCTTCGCCCAGCCGAACGAGCTCCTCCAGCTCGGAGCGGTGCCGGCGGGCCAGTTGGTTCACCGCCCACGCCGCCGGAGACGGGCGCCGGAGCTTGGCCACCTCTGCGGCAAGGTCCCGGTCCCCCGCCTTCCGCAGCCGCTTGGCCAGCTCGTTGCGGGCGGGGACGAAGTCCTTCGGATCGAGCCCGTAGAGCTCGGCCGTCACCTCGTCCATGCCCGCGGCCCCGTCAGACATCCGGCGCAGTTCTACTCCGACGGTGCACGAACCGTTGGCCATCGAAGATGCGGGGTAGTACCGCCCGGTGACCTCTCCCGCGGAGCCGCCCACCGGCCGGACGTTCCACTTCGCCTTCGATCCGCTCTACCGCGCCCTCGCCCTCCCCTTCGGTGTCACGCCGGGCCGGACAGGAGTCGATGTCGGAGGCGGCCGTCTCGTGGCCCGCTACGGGCCCTGGCGGCTCTCGACCGACCTGGACAACGTGGAG
Source organism: uncultured Acidimicrobiales bacterium (assembly GCA_902805665.1). Classification (GTDB taxonomy): domain Bacteria; phylum Actinomycetota; class Acidimicrobiia; order Acidimicrobiales; family AC-14; genus CADCTB01. The sequence goes on along the minus strand of CADCTB010000145.1, from coordinate 33,350 downwards.
GGCACCGAGGTCAGCGGTCCGTACCGCACGCTGACCACCATCGGGCCGGCCCACCTGTCCCTGGCCGACAAGGGGCTCACCTTCTCGAGCAACGCTCGTAAGGGCCTGTGCATCCGCTTCAAGGAGCCGGTGCCCGGCATCGAGCCCACCGGGCGGCTGCGCCACCCCGGACTGACGGTGACCGTGGCCGACGTGGACGGGCTGGCCGCCACCCTCGCCGCCGGCGCTTGACCACCGGCGGGCGCCGGTAGGGTGCCCCCCGTACCAGCGGGCCGCGAGAGGAGAATCGTTTCCATGGGAACCGTCGCACGGGTGACCGAGATCAGCGCCATGTCGCCGAACAGTTTCGACGACGCCATCAAGGTCGGTGTCGAGCGGGCCAACCAGACCCTGCGCAACATCACCTCGGCATGGGTCAAGGAGCAGCGGGTCGACATCAGCGAAGGGGCCATCGTGAGCTACCAGGTCAACCTGATGGTGACCTTCGTCCTCGACGACTGATCCCGGCAGTGGTCCTGGAAGGCGAGTACGAGCCGAGCCCTCGGCAGTGGGTGCGCGACCAGGTCGAGGAGTACGAGGCCTCGGGAGGCGAGCGGGCCGACACCCTCCGCGACACCGGGCTGCCCGTGATCATCGTCACCACCCGCGGCAATCGCTCCGGCAAGCTGCGCAAGACGCCGCTGATGCGGGTCGAGCACAACGGCGAGTACGCGTTGGTCGCGTCACTGGGCGGCGCTCCGGCCCATCCCGTCTGGTACCACAACCTCAAGGCCGATCCCGAGGCGGTGACCATTCAGGACGGGCCGGAGCCGTTCGACGCACGCGTGCGCGAGCTGACCGGAGAGGAACGCGACGAGTGGTGGGAGCGGGCCGTCGCCGCCTACCCGCCGTACGCCGACTACCAGAAGAAGACGGAGCGGGTGATCCCGGTCCTCGTGGCCAGTCGCCGGAGCTAGGTCCGGCGGCGCCACTGGGCGAAGGTGGCCGGCGGCGGTGGCGGTATGTCGCCGGCGGAGCCCTCGGTCGCCCGGCGCCGGCGCAGCTCGAGCCGGAGGCTCTCCTCGCCCCGGCGCATGGCCCAGAGGTGGTTGGCGGAGAAGGCGGGCCGGAGCAGCCAGCTGAGCCGGCGGAGGAGCGGCTTGGTGGCGTGGACCCGCCAGTCGTAGGTGATCACCACCTCCGGCCCGTCCGGCCGGAAGGTCCAGCGGCCCGTCCCGGCCAGATCTCCGGTGGCCTCGAGGGCGAAGCCGGCATCGGTCATCGGCTCGGTGATCCGCAGCGTCCACCGCAGCGTGTAGGGCAACCAGCCCTTGGTATGGAGGTCGAGCGCCCGCCCCACACCGTCTTCGCCGCCGCGCTCGACCTCGGTCACGCTCAGGTAGACCGACGGCCACCACCGGGTGAGGGAGAGCCCGTCGCCGAGAACCGCCTTGACCTCGTCGAGAGTTCCTGCGACCCGCCATTCGGTGACGAAGTGGTAGTCGCTCCCCATCGCCGTCTGGCTAGGTCAGGTCGACCTGGGAGTGGTCGCCGAGCATGAAGCGGTTGGCGCGGGGACGGCGGGCCGACCGGGTGACCACCACCTGCTTGCCGATCAGCGAGTCCTCGACCCGGGGGATGTCGACGATGCGACTGTCGCCGAGGATGACCGAGTGCTCGATCTCGGAGCGCACCACCTGGCACCGCTCGGCGATGGAGGTGAAGGGGCCGACGAAGCTGTGCTCGATCCTGGTGCCGGCGCCGATGATGACCGGGCCCCGGATGGTGGAGGCCACCACTTCGGCCCCTTCGCAGACCACGACCCGACCCTCGATCTTGGATTCGGCGTCGACCGAACCGTCGATGCGCTGGTCGAGCGTCTCCAGGATGAGCCGGTTGCCCTCGAGGAGGGCGTCGAGCTTTCCGGTGTCGATCCACCAACCGTCGACGATCTGGTGGTGCACGCGGTGGCCGGAGTCGAGGAGCCACTGGATGGCGTCGGTGATCTCCAGCTCGCCCCGGGCCGAGGGCTCGATGGCGCGCACCGCTTCGTGAATGGTGGGGTCGAAGAGGTAGACGCCCACCAGGGCCAGGTCGGACGGCGGCTCGACCGGCTTCTCGACAAGGCGCAGGACCTCGCCATCAGGTCCGATCTCGGCCACGCCGAACCGCTGCGGGTCGGGGACGCGCGCCAGCAGGATCTGGGCGACCGCCGGCTTCGAGCCGGTGCCGATCCGTCCGTCGGCCTCGAACTGCTCGACGAACCCCTTCACCCCCTGCCGGAGCAGGTTGTCGCCGAGGTACATGACGAAGTCGTCCTCGCCCAGGAACTCCCGGGCGATCAGCACGCAGTGGGCCAGCCCCAGTGGGGCCTCCTGGGGAAGGTAGGTGACCTTCAATCCCCATTCCGAGCCGTCTCCGACCGCCTCCCGGATCTCCTCGGCCGTGTCGCCCACCACCATGCCGACCTCGACGATGCCGGCCTCCGCCATCTGCTCGAGCCCGTAGAACAGGATCGGCTTGTTGGCCACGGGGACCAACTGCTTGGCGCTGGTGTGGGTGATCGGCCGTAGTCGGGTGCCTGCACCGCCGGCCAGGATGAGCGCTTTCATGCTCGCCGGTCTAGCCGCTCACCGCTGATGCATCCACCTGGACAGCTCCTCGTCGGCCAGCCGGCCTCGTGCCGTGAGCTCCCGGCGACCGGCAATCGCCTCAGGCAGCATGCGCACGTACGCACCGTACGCCCGCATACGACGGCGGACGGTCTCGACCGAGGGCGACCGGCGGTGGGCCAGGGGGACGAAGATGTCGCGCCGGGCGTAGGAGCCGGTGATGAGCAGGTGGCGGCCGGCCTCGCGGACCGCCAGTCCCGACGGCGCGTTGCGCGTCAGGGTCAGCAGGCGGTTGCGCTGGTCGTAGTGCTGGAACAGCCGGGAGCCCTCGACCGACGATGCCGAGTGCACGTGGCGGACGACCGACCCTGGCACGTACAGGTAGCGCCAACCCTGGGCTCGGCCCCGCCAGGACAGGTCGAAGTCCTCGTAGTAGAGGAAGTAGCGGGCCTCGAAGAGCCCGACCTGCTCGAGGTACCGGCGGGACAGGAGGACGGCGGCGCCGCACCAGGCGAAGATCTCCTCGACCTCTTCGAACTGACCCTCGTCGCGCTCGAGGAAGCCCCGATCGGCCCCGTGGCCGTCGGCCAGCACCACCGACCCCACGTTGTTGACCACGTCGAACGGGTCGCCGTCGACCGCCACCTGGTACCAGGACGGTTCCGGAGTCACGTGCAGCGCGGTGCTGTGCGGCCCCGACTGCACGACCACGGTCCGGTCGTCGTCGGATGCCAGCCGCAGCTCGCACACCGCACCGGCCGGGACGCGGAGGTGGGCGTCGCCGTTGGTCCACTCGAACGTCGCCTCGCCGTCGGAGCCGTGCTCCAGGCCCCAGAACCCCGAAACGAGCTGCAGGCGGTCCCAGGCGTCCCGCCCGTCGACCCTCGCTCCCGACAGGCGCACCCCCAGCGGGCGCCGGTCGCCCAGCCCGCGCGTTCCCGTCTCCGACGACAGGCGGACGTCGACGAAGCTGTCGGCGAACAGGATCTTCGGGTTGGCCGCGCCGACGGTCGGGTCGGCCTCCAGCACCTCGACGAGGGGCGCCAGCCAGCCGGGGTCGACCTGGGCGTCGTTGTTGACCAGGGCCACGTAGTCAACTCCGTCGAGGTCGGCCAGGGCCAGGTTGCACCCGCCGCCGAAGCCCAGGTTTCCTCCCGCGTCGATCACTCGGACGCCGGGCAGCTCGTCGCCCACCCGGGCCGCCACTCCGTCGGTGGACCCGTTCTCGACCATCACGATGTCGAGCGCGTCGGCCGGCCAGTCGGACCTCTGGAGGCTGCGGAGGCACGAAACGGTGAGCTCGCCACCGTTGTGGTTGACGACGACGACCCGTACCCGCGGCCGTGGTGGCGCGGGCGCGGCCTCGTCAGTGGTCGACAGGCTGGTCCTCCTCGGCTGGCGCGACGCCGGGGGCGTCGCGTGGCGGATCGGCGCGGAGTATGGCGAGCTCCTCGGCGAGGAGGCGGGTGCGGGCGTCGAGCCTGGCCAGCTCCCAGGAGAAGTGGACGACGATCAGGAACAGCATGGTGATGGCGCCGAGGAAGAACGTGCCCGGGGCGTAGGCGATGCCCAGCCAGTTCGACACCCGGTCGAGCACCCTCGGGAAGATGGCCAGGAAGCCGATCACCACTCCGATCGACAACCACAGCAGGGCGTAGCGGGACGGCAGCTGGTTGCGCCGGACCATGCGCACGATGAACAGCAGGCTGAACAGCGTCAGCGAGAAGATCAAAACGTGCCCGCCCGTGCTCATCGGGTCGTGTTCCTGAGGGCGCGCTCCCGGCGCCGGATCGGCGCCCGGCTGAGAAGGGAGAGCAGGGCGCGCAGGTAGTGGTAGATCAGCCGCAGGTTCTGGGTCGACGGTGTGCCCGCGGCCCGCACCCGCATGCTCACCGGCACCTCGACGACCCGGAAGCCGGCCTGGCAGGCCAGCAGCAGCGCTTCGACGGTGTCACCCAGGTACTCGTTCGGGTAGTCGGCCGCGTAGAACGCCAGGAGCGGCGCCGAAAAGGCCCGGAAGCCCGACGAGGTGTCCGAGAAGCTCCGGCCCGACAGGAAGCGCACCGTCAGGCGGAGCACGCCCATGGCCCCACCGCGTAGCCGCCCGACGTCGTACTGGGAGCCGGTGTCCGGCGCCGCGAACCGGCTTCCGATCACCAGGTCGGCGCCCTCGTCGAGGGCGGCCAGGAGCGCCGGCACCTGGGTCGGGTCGTGCTGACCGTCGGCGTCGAACTGGATGGCCCGGCCGTAGCCGTGGGCAACCGCGTAGCGGAACCCGGTCTGCAGCGCCCCGCCCACGCCGAGGTTGAACGGCAGGACGGCAACCGGCACGCCTTCGGCGCGGGCCACGTCGGCCGTGCCGTCGGTGGAGCCGTCGTCGACCACCAGCACGTCGAGCTGCGGGCACGACAGCGCCAGCTCCCGGAGCACGGCGCGGAGGCAGGCCTCCTCGTTGAGCGCCGGGAGGATCACGAGCGTGCGCGCCGCGCGCGCCGGGGGCGGCCGGGCCGGGCCGAAAACGGAGGCGGGTAGGGGGCCCGCCTCCTCCCGTACCAGAGCGTCCGGCGGGCCCACCGTCAGTTCCGCCGCCGGCTCACCGGGACCGGTCGATCCGGAAGAAGCTGAGGAAGAATGCGGCGAACGCGGTCTGGGCCCCGACCATCATCAGTGTCATGGCCAGCAGGGCCGGCCGCAGCGAGTTGATGGGCCCGAGCCCCTCACGCAACCAGTGGACGAGGACGCCCGCGTCGATGCCGAAGCCCACCAGGAACATGAGGCCGCCGCCGATGAGGCCCTTCTCCAAGGTGTAGTTCCGCTCGAACCAGCGCTGCAGGCGGTCGGCGGTCCGACCCTCCTCCACCGGCACGCACGTCCGAGCGAAGACGCCGAAGAGGAGCGTCTGGTAGCCGAAGATGGCCAGGAGGGCGAAAAGGGCGCTGAAGTGCACGTCGAAGGCGTGGAAGCCGAGGTTCAACGGACCAGGCAGCAGCACACCCTGGCCCACCAGGCCGAGAACGAACATGACCATGCCGGGCCCGGTGAACAGCCAGTTCGGGCTGCGCAGCAGCATGAAGCGCAGGTGGCGCCAGCCGTCGCGCATGGAGTGCAGCTTCGATTCGCCCTCGCGGGGGTGGTAGGTGATCGGCACCTCGGTGCCCCGCAGGCCCACCTTGGCCGCGTTGATCACGATCTCCGATGCCAGCTCCATGCCCTCCGACTGCAGGGCCATCCGGCGGTAGGCGTCGCTGGTGAAGGCGCGCATCCCGCTGTGGGCGTCGGAGCTGTCCACCTTGAACAGCCGGTTAAGCACGCCGGTCAGCACCGGGTTACCTATGTAGCGGTGGGTCCACGGCATGGCGCCGGGCAGGATCCTGCCGGCGAAGCGGGACCCGAGGACGTAGTCGTAGGAGCCGTCGCGCAGCGGTTGGATCAGGCGGTCGAGCTGGGTGAAGTCGTAGCTCCCGTCGGAGTCGCCCATGATGATGAAACGGCCACGGGCCTCGGCGAAGCCCTTCAGGTAGGCGTTGCCGTAGCCCCGCGCCGGCTGGCGCACCACCCGGGCCCCGGCCCGGCCGGCCACCGCCACCGAGTCATCAGTGGAACCGTTGTCGCTGACCACCACCTCACCGGTGAGCCCGGTCCGGCGGATCCCCTCCCATGCCTTTTCGATGCACGTGCCGACGGATCCGGCCTCGTTCAGGCACGGCATGACGACGGAGATGTCGGGGGCCGCCGAGGAGGGCTCGCGGGCGCTCAGGTCGACCGCTCCGGTGGCACTCATCGGAGCGTCAGTTTAGGCGGGGCCGCGGTCGCGCCACGTGACCGCGGTTCGCCGGACGCGGCCGGCGGCCTTGCGGGCCGCCAGCAGCGGGCCCCCCTCGCGCAGGTGGTCGACGGCCGTCTGCACGTCGTAGGCCAGCCCCCGCCACCGCTCCTTGACCTCCGTCAGGTCGTGACGGAAGCCGGCCGCGAGCGCCGGCTCCAGCAGATCCGGGGCCCGCCGCGGGTCCCGGCAGAAGTCCACCAGTGGAGCGAGAACCTTCGGCCACGTCAGCTCGGTGGCCAGCGCCCCTGCGCCGACGGCCATGGCGGCCCGCAGCTCGTCGTCGTCGAGGATCCGGGCGAGAGCCGCCTCCAATGCCTCGACATCGCCTGCCGGCACGGTCAGGCCGATCTGCCGGGCTTCGATCAGGTCGGCCAGCGCATCGCCACCCGTGGCCACCGTGGGCAGCGACGCCCACAAGTAGTCCAGCACCCGGGTCCGGAAGGAGAACGCCGTCTCTACGTGGTCGAGATGGGTGCTCACCCCGATGTCGGCGTCGAGCAGGTAATTCTGCCGGTCGTCGTACTCCACCCATCCCTCGTTGAAGAAGGCGTGGGTGCCGGTGAGGCCGAGGCGATCGGACAGCGCTCGGGCCGCCACCGCCATCCGCATCTCCGGGATGTCGGGGTTCGGGTGCTTCAGTCCCATGAAGAACAGGCGGACGTCGGGCCGGTGCCGCCGGAGGCGGTCGAGTGCATGCAGGAGGGTCAGCGGGTCGAACCAGTTGTAGATCCCACCGCCCCACAGCAGGACCTTGTCGTCGGGGCCGATGCCCGGGACGACGCCTTTGATCGCAGGGCGGGTCCGAACCGGGGGCGCCTCGGGCACGCCGAACGGCACCACGCTGATCAACGAGCGGAGAGTCTCGTCCGCGTCATATGTCACCGGGTTCACCCGGCCGAGCGCCGACAGCTGGCCCAGCCAGAAGTCGCGCTGCTTCTCCGACGCGCACAGGAAGTAGTCGCCCCGCAGCAGCTGCTCGTTGAGCACCGCCGTCGCCGACTGGACCGCGAGTATCCGGCCCCGCCAGCCGTCGTCGCGGCCCTGCTCGAGCTGCTCGAGGTGCAGGGGGTCGTAGACGTCGGCGACCAGCACCTTCTCGGACTGCAACAGGAACGGCCGCTTGTGGACGAGCCAGCCCTGGAAGACAAGGACGTCGCACCACTGCTCGACCTCGGCCAAGCCTGCGTCGTCGACGGCCCGGACCGGGAACGGAGAGTCGGGCAGGTCGGCGAGGGTGGTGGTGACCAGCTGCACGTCGTGGTGGCGCGCCAGTGCCGAGGCGATCTGCCACGCCCGTATGCCCGGCCCGGCCATGCGGGCGGTCAGCGTGTCGGGAGTGGCGACGGCGATCTTCATCCGGCGTGACACTACGGCCGGGGGACCCCCGACCGGCTCTCGCCGCCGGTCGGGGGTACTCGGCGGGCGCTAGTAGAGGGACCGGATGCTGCAGCCAACCGAGGTCAGGGCGCCGACGACACCGCTGACCGAGCACCGCACCCTCACCGGGTAGCCGTTGGGACCCGTGCCCTGTAGTTGCCGTGTCGCCTCGCACGAGCCCGACGCCGGTCCGCACGTGATGGTCTGCTGGTGGTAGCCGAGAGCCGAGGCCGTCGTGATGACCATCTGGCCCGAGACCAGTCCGGCGGTGGCGTGCACCGACAGCCTTGCCTCCATGGCGTTGGAACTGTCGACCGACATGGTGCAGCTCGGGCCGGTGAACAGATCCGGTGTGCCGACGAGCGGGGCATTGAGCGCCAATGGGTTGGTGAGCGGAGTGCCGGCGAACAGGTCGGGCACACCAGCCGAAACCGTCGCCGATTCGTAACAGGCACCCGAGGTGGCTGCCTGCGCAGGGGACGGCACTGCAGTGAGAACTGCCAAGGCCAGTGTCGACACTGCGACACCGAAGGTGAGCGTACGTAGCCGCATATGTGGCTCCTTGAGAAAGCCGGGGTCGAACCCCCGGTCGCTCAAGAGAGTCGCGGCGGTGGACGGTGATACGTCCACCGCCGGCGTCACCGCAGTGGTCGACCGGAGCGAAGCACCTGCAGCGCCGTCCGCTTCACTTTTCCCAACGAGCGCCTGGTGCCCTCCTGGAACGGGTGATTCCGATAGCGGAGGAGCAGCTCGATCAGGTCGGGGACCGCCTCGCCCCCGGGCTGGCGGCGGACCGTCAGGATCTCCTCCGGCGCCAGGCCCCGCCCCTGGCCCAGCCGGTGAAGCACTCCGACCGCCTCGCCGACCGCCCGTCGGAGCTCCTCCCTGGACCGCTCGAGCTCCTGCGCCGACTGCTCGAGCTCCGCGACCTCCGCCCTCAGTGCGGCGTTGTCGTCCTCGGAGCCGGCAAGCGCCTCCCGGAGGTGCTCCATCTCGGCGCGTAGGTCGTCCCTGTAGCCACGCCAGATGTCCCACGCCGCTTGCAGTCGCTCGGCCTGCTGCTCGCAACCCCGGGGCGACACGTCGCGCCGAAGCACGAGCGCGAACTCGTCCGGCCGGCCGCCCGGATCCCCGGGAAGCAGCCCGTCGACGAACTGCCAGGCGTGGCCCAGCTGGAGCACTCCATGGCGCACCATGGGAAGGAACTCGTCGACGTCCCAGACGTGGGCGTGGATCGACCGCTTCCGGTGCAGCTCGATCAGCTCCCGCCGCTGAGCGGGAACCTTCACGTCATCCCAGCGAAGCCAGAGCAGCGCCAGGCTCCGCTCGTACACCGACATGCTCTCGAGGTCCAGATTCTCGTCTGGGACCGAGCTCGTCCCGGGTGGGCCGCCGCCCGGGTGCACGGCGGTGAAGCTGATGAACTCCTCGATGTGGGCGTCGTCGACCTCGGTGACGCCCGCCTCGAACTCCTCCACGAGGTGGGCGAGCGGCGTGGGTGGGCGGTGCCTGTCGAAGGTGTTGTGGCGGTCGGGGAGGATGATCAACGCCGTCCCGCCGGGCCGGAGGACCCGGTGGAGCTCGCACAGCATGTGCAGGGGGTTGGCCACGTGCTCCAGGACGTGACTGGCGACGGCGAAGTCCTGGCTGCCGTCCTCGATCGGGGCGAGGCCCTCGACGTTGAAGTCGCAGATGATGTCCGGAGGCTCGAACTCGGACTGCTCGATCTCCGGGAACCGGTCTGCGTTGTCGTTCGGCGCCCAGGCGTCGAGATAACGCACGGACGTGGATGGCATGAGGGCCGGGAAGGGCTTGGGGCCCGGCCCCAACTCGATCCCCTGCCCGACCAGATGGCGCGAGAGCTGCCGGCGTGCCGTCTCCGACCCGCGCTCGTACTCGAACGGCTTCGTCATGCGTGGACCACCGGTGGAGAGGTCACCGTTCACAGCTCCTCGGCGAGCTTCGGCTCGAGACGGGTGAAGACCAACACGCCGAGCGCCAGGGTGGCAGCCGACACGCCGAAGAGGTACGACGTGTCGAGCAGAGGCGGAAAACGCAGGTCGTAGAGGCAGTCCCGATACGCCTCGACGAACCGCACCATGGGGTTCAGCTTGTAGAGGGTGAAGATGGCGGGGTACTTCTCGAGGGCGGCGGCGACCACCCTGATCGGATAGACGATCGGCGTGGCGTAGAACCAGATCTGGAGGATGATGCCGACGAAGTGCTGGACGTCGCGGAAGTAGACGTTGAGCACGCTGAGAAGCAGGCCGAGGCCGATGACGAACATCGTCTGGATGAGCACCAGGCCGAGCGCCGGCAGCAGCCAGGGCAGGACGAAGTTGCCGGCCAGGACGAGGATCAGCGCCAGGACGCCGAGCTCGATCCAGAACGACACGAGCCATGAGGCGATGCTGGCGGCGACGAGGATCTCCCGCGGGAAGAACACCTTCTGGATGAGGTTCGAGTTGCCGATCAGCGCGCCCATCGACCCCGTGATGCCGTTGGACAAGAAGTTAAAGGGTAGGAGGCCGCACAACAGGAAGATGGCGAAGACGTGGAGCCCGCTCGGGTTCCCGGGGTCGGGCTCCACCTTCAGGAAGAACCGGAACACGACGGTGAAGATGACCATGGTGGCCAACGGGTTCAGGAGCGACCACGTCCAGCCCAGCAGCGAGCGCTTGTACTTCCCCCGCAGCTCCCGCAGGGTGAGGTTGACGAAGAGCTCGCGGGACTTCGCCAGCTCGGCGACGCTGCTCACAGGGTGAGGCTCACGGACGCCATCATTCGGCGAGCCGCCGGCCGACTGCCACGCCGTAACGAACCAGCCGCTGGGAAGCCCGCCGGGCCACCTCGACCGGGCCCCCGGCCCGGAAGTACTCCCGGGCCAGCGCCACGTCGGCGCGCAGCCGCGGCCGCCGGCTGATCGCCACCGCCAGCTCGCTCATGTTCTCGTACCCGACAGGGGCGGCCAGGTCGGCGGCCCGCCTCGGCGCTCGGCAGAACTCGACCACCGGCGCCAGCACGCGGCTCCAGGTGTGGTTCGGCATGACCTCGGCCAGCCGGGCCCGGCACGCGTCGCTGGCCACCTGGTCGTCGAGCAGGCGGAACAGCGCGTCTTCGAGGGCGTCGACGTCGCCTGGCGGCACGGTGATGCCGAGGCCGTTGCTCTCGATGAGGTCGGCGAAGGTGTCGCCCCCCGTGGCCACGATCGGCAGGCACGTCCAGAGGTAGTCGAGGATGCGGGTGCGGAACGAGAACGCGGTCTCCACGTGGTCGAGGTGGGTGCTCACGCCGATGTCGGCCTCGAGGAGGTAGTTCTGGCGGTCGTCGTAGTCCACCCAGCCCTCGTTGAAGAACACGTGCTTGTCGGTGAGGCCCAGAGAGTCGGAGAGGGCCCGCGCCGCAACCGCCATGCGCATCTCGGGCACGTCGGGGTTGGGATGCTTGAGGCCGAGGAAGAACAGGCGCACATCGGGGCGCCGATGGCGCAGCCGGTCGATGGCGTGCAGCAGGGTGATCGGGTCGAACCAGTTGTAGATGCCACCGCCCCAGAGGATGACCTTGTCGTCGACGCCGATGCCGGGGACCACACCCTTGAGAGCCTGACGGGTGTGCACGGGCGGCGCGTCCGGCACGCCGAATGGGGCGACGGCGATGAGCGATCCCATGGTCTCGTCGGCGTCGTAGTTCTTGGGATTGATCCGGCCGACGGCCGACAGCTGGCCCAGCCAGAAGTCGCGCTGCTTGTCCGAGGCGCACAGGAAGAAGTCGCCCCTGGTGAGCTGGTCGTTGAGCGCGGTCGTGCAGTCGCTCACGGTGCGGGCCCGGCCCTCGGCCCCCTGGTCCTTGGCCTGCTCGAGCTGCTCCAGGTGGAACGGGTTGTAGATGTCGGCGATCAGGATCTTGTCGCTGTCTATGAGCCAGCGGAACGTGGACAGGATCAGGCCCTGGAAGATGAAGATGTCGCACCAGCGCTCGAGGCCCCGCATGTCGGCCAGAGCCACCGAGCGGATGCTGAAGCGCGGGTTCGTGATCGTGCAGGTCCCGGTGGTGACCAGTTCGACGTCGTGCTCGGCGGCCAGGGCGTCGGCCATGGCCCAGGCCCGGATGGCCGGCCCCGCCATGCGGGCCGAGAGCGTCTCGCCGGTGGCGACGACGATCTTGCGCCGGGTGCTGAACGCCCTCTCGATGCCGAATGCGTCGACGAGGATCCGGTGGGCGGCCTCATAACGGGGGTGGGCGTAGGCGGGCTCGAGCGCCTGGCGGAAGAGCGGCAGCAGCTCGGTGTCGCTGCGGCGACGCTCGGACTGCAGACGCCCGCGGTCCACGTCGAGCGAGGACAGCTGGTCGACGAGCGCGTCGATGGCGAAGACCGGCGCCAGGGCCTCGCGGGAGACCGCCACCGTCTCCTCCTCGGGCCCGGACGGAGGTGAGGCGGACAGGTCGAGGATGGTGTTGTCGGCGTCGCCCCGGGAGAGCCCGCGGCGGACGGCCAGGAGGAGGGCGGCGGGCAGAGCCTTGGCCAGGAGGTCGTCGCCAAGGTTCTTGTACATGCTGAACAAGGCGTTGCGCTCGAGCAGGTAGTGCTCCCGCCAGGGCCCATAGCTCTTCATGGAGGCGTGGTGGCGGTGGAAGGCCACCGACGTCGGCACGTAGCGCACCCGCCAACCCAGCAGGTTCAGGCGCCAGCCCAGGTCGACGTCCTCGTAGAACATGAAGTAGCGGTCGTCGAAGCCCTCGACCGCCCGGTACACCCCGGCCCGCACGAACATGGCTGCGCCGGTCGCGAAGAGGACGTCCCTGGGCTTGTCCCACTCGCCGGTGTCGAGCTGCTCGCATTCGCGCTTGTAGCCCATGCCGTACCAGGTCAGGGAGCCGTCGACGAAGTCGATGCGCTCGCCGTCCCAGTCGAGCACCTTGCTGGCAACGGCGGCCACGTCGGCCTGGGCGTCGAGGATCTCGACCGCGGCGGTGATCCAGTCGGCACCGGGCCGGGCGTCGTTGTTGATGAACGCCAGGTACTCGCCGCTGGCTTCGGCGGCGCCCAGGTTGCAACCGCCGGCGAAGCCCCGATTGACGTCGGACTCGATGACCCGGGCCCCGGGCACCTCTGCCCGGATCCGCTCGGCGCTGCCGTCGGCCGAGGCGTTGTCGACGACCAGCAGCTCCAGCCGGTCGGCGGGCCAATCGACGCCGGCGAAGGACCGGAGGCACGTGATGGTGTCCTCGGCGCCCCGGTAATTCACCAGGATGACGGAAACGATGCCGGCGCGGGTGGCCGGAGGCTTGTTCATGCGCCCCTCCTCATGCGTCGAAGTCCGCTGACGACCACTGGCCACCGAGGGCCACGAATCCGCCCGACTCCCTCGGCGTTCCGTGCTCGACGTCGAAGCGGAGGCAGCGGCGCAGGTAGTCGTACTGGTGGGTGGCGGTGTAGTCGACCACCGAGGCGGAGAGGTCGTACGTGCCCGTTTGGAGCATGAGGTGCGGCACGTGCAGGTCGACCGTGCCCTCGCCGTAGATCTCATCCGGTACGAATCCGGCGTCGCGGGTGTGATGGGCCCACAGCCAGGTGCCGTCGAGCGTCTCCAGAGCCAGGCCGAACACCGGCTTGGGCACCGCCTTCTCCGCCCGGTACCGGAGGCGGAAGGTGACTGCGTCGCCGGTGGAGGGGTGGGTGATCTGCCGACCGGTCCGGTCGACGAGGCGGACGGACTGCAGCCGCACCTCGCCCGACCCCCACCTGCTCTGCGCCTCGTCGGCGGCCACCGCGACCCTGTCCTCGTGGCCCTCGTCGACGTAGTCGTCGACCACATCCTCGGAGCGGCCCTGGGCCACCACCTGGCCATCCTTCAGCCATGCCACCTGATCGCACATCGTCCGCATGGCCTCGGCCGCGTGGCTGACGATGACCACGGTCTTGCCCGCCCGGCGGAAGTCGGCGAACTTCTCGTTGCAGCGGCGCTGAAACACCGCGTCGCCGACGGCCAGGACCTCGTCCACGAGCAGCACGTCGGGATCGATGTTGATGGCCACCGAGAAGCCGAGGCGCACGTACATGCCGGAGGAGTAGTTCTTCACCGGCTGGTCGATGAACCGCTCGAGCCCGGCGAAGCCGACGATCTCGTCGAAGCGGGCGGTGAGCTCGCGCTTGGAGAGACCGAGGATCGACCCGTTCAGGAAGACGTTCTCCCGCCCGGACAGCTCGGGGTGGAAGCCCGAGCCGAGCTCGAGCAGGGCCGCCATCTTGCCGCGGGTGCGGATCTTGCCGTCATCGGGGCGGAGGATCCTGGCGATGCACTTGAGGAGCGTCGACTTGCCCGAGCCGTTCTCGCCGACCAGCCCGAAGGTGATCCCCTCGGGGATCTCCAACGAGACGTCGCGCAGCGCCCAGAACTCCTCGTACCTGGCCCGCCCCCCTCGCATGATGGTGGCCTTCAGCGACCGGTTGCGCTCGTGGTAGAGCCGGAATCGCTTGCTGACACCCTCGACGACGATCGCCGGGTCAGCCATGGCGGCCGTCACCCACGCAGGGCGCGCAGACGGGAGTACACCGACCGGGCCTGCCTCGAATACCGCATGATCCGGGTGGTGAGCACCTCCTCGAGGTGGTCCCGGACGCCGTCGAGCTCGGTCCGGGCGCGGTCGAGCTCCTCGCTGGTGCCGGCCAGCCTCGTCTCCAGGTCGTCCGCCCGCTTCTCGCCTTCCTCGGCCCGGGTCAGCAGCTCCTGCACCGTCTGCCGGGCCGCCGCCAGGTCGGCCTCGAGGATGGCGATCCGGGCCCTCTGGGCCTCGGCGTCGGAGCGGAGCCGGGCGACTGCGGCGTCGGCGTCGTCGACCACGGCGCGGAGGACGAACTGGTAGGTCGCGGACTCCGGGTCGGCGCGAACCGCGTCGACCACCTCCGGGGCGAACTCGGACTCGCTCACCGGGACGGGCGTGTCGAAGAACCCGGCTGTCGTCCTTCGCACGTCGATGGGGACCATGCCCGCGTTCCGGAACATAGCCTCGATCGACGAGCGGGTGAAGAACCGTACGTGGGTGCTGTCGAGGAGGCCGAGCTCCTGGTAGTCGAAGCGCCCGGCCAGCAGGGCCAGCCGCACGCTGCCGTGGGCGATGTTGGGAATCGAGGTCACCACGCTGCCCCGCTCGGCCAGCAGGGCCTTGGCCTTGCGCAGCGCGGGCAAGGGGTCGCGCAGGTGCTCGAGGACGTCACCGAAGATGATCACGTCGAAGCGGTCCTCGCCGAACACCTCGGCCAGATCCATGTTCTCGATGTCGCCGATCACGAGCCGCTCCAGGTGCGGACGGGCCTGCTCCGCCGCCTCGACGTCGAACTCGACGCCCACCACGGTGCAGCCCCGCTCGCCGAGCGCCTCGGCCAGATAACCGGTGGCACAGCCCACGTCGAGCACCCGCTTGTTGCCACCGACCAGCTCGACCATCAGCGTGTGGCTGTTGTTGGCGTTCGAGAGGTCGACGTCGGTGTCGTACCGGGGGCCGTCCATTCCTTCGCCCGACTCTACTCGGGGGCTCGAGCGGCCCTTCAGCAGGTGCTCAACCGCCCCTCATCCGCAGGGCCGTCCGACGCGCCCGTCCGTACCATGATCGCGGCAACCGGAGCACTTTCATCGTGATCGTGCCCATCAGCGCGTCGTACTCCTTGGCCTTCTCGAGCATCTGCGAAATGTCCTCCCCGCGGCGCTCGGCCGTCCGGAGCGCGTCCTCGGCCGTTCTCGCTGCGTTCTCGGCATGAGCCAGGCGCCGTTGGTAGTCCTCGACCTGCGCGATCCTGGCCTCGACCTGGCGTTCGAGGGCGGCAACCCGGCGCGCCAGACGCTCCTCGCGCGCCTCTGCCGTCACCCGTAGATCGTCGGAGGCTTCCTCGACGCCCATGGCTCCATGTTCCTCGTCTCCGCAGATCGACCGGCGACATGCCGCGCTCGCCGGCCGGCGCTATAGCATTGCCTTCACGGATCGTAGCGCTCCATGTCACCGATTCAACGGAGGACTGACTTGACCTCGGTCATCGGCAGTAAGCGCAAGGCCTTTTGGGCGGACAACGGGTTCCTTGTCCTGCCCGGGTTCTTCGACGAAGACGAATGCCAGGCCGTGGCCTCGGCATCGGACAGGGTGTGGGAGGCCCGGCCCGCAGACGTCGTCGTCGACGACCTGGTGACCAACTCACGGCGCCGCATCACCGATGTCTCCGAGGACGACGCTCGCAACCACCGGTTCAAGATCAACGACCTGTACCTGTCCGACGAGCGGCTTCGAAGCGTGACCTTGTCCGAGCGACTCGGGATGGTGTTGGAGGAGTTGCTCGGCGACGAGCCTGTGGCCTGCAACACCCTCAACTTCGACTATGGCAGCCAGCAGGCCGACCACCTCGACACGCTGTACATGACCCCGCTCACCGACACCGCCCTGGTGGCCACCTGGATGGCGCTGGAGGACACGCTCGCGGACGCGGGGCCGCTTCGGTACTTCCCGGGGAGCAACCACATCACGCCGTACCGGTTCTCCACAGGCAGCTACCACGTCAACCTGCCGGAGATGGAGCGGTGGGCCGACTACATGGCCGACCAGCTGGACCGCAAAGGACTCGAGGAGCAGCGGTTCCTGGCCAAGCGCGGCGACCTGTTCATCTGGCACGCGCTGCTGCTTCACGGTGGGAGCGAGATCTGCCGGCCAGGCCTGACCCGGAAGAGCCTGGTCACCCACTTCTTCACCCAGTCCGACTGCGAGAAGCTGGGATCGGACCTCCGCCCCAGCCCCGGCGGTTGGTGGATGAGGAAGCCGCCCCTGGAGGTCCCGGAGGAGGGGGCGCGCCCGGCCATCCCCACGGTGAACGCCGCGGACCTGCCGGCACTGCAGGACAAGCAGGCCGACAACGGCGGGCTGCTGCCTCCCGGTCGCGAGCCACGGGTGCGGATGGAGCCACTGGAGACCGCTCTCGATTAGCCCTCCGGGTCAGCCGTTTTTCGGGCCGCGGGTCCTCGGGACCGCGACTGCGACCAGCGCGAGGGCGAGAGCCACGCCGCTGACGGCCGTTCCGAGCACGAACGAGCGTGGCAGGTAGTTCAGGACGACAGTGTGGCGCCCGGGCGGGACGAAGACGCCCATGAGGGCTCCGTCGACGGCGACGACGGGCGCGGCCCGACCGTCGACCCGAGCGGTCCACCCGTCGGCCAGGTTCTGCGACACCACCACCAGAGCACCCGAGCCCCCACTGACCTCAGCCCGAACTGAGTTGTCGGAGATGCGGGACGACGTGACCACCGGCGCCTGACCGGTCACTGGCGCGGGGCCTGGAACGGGGGCGCCGACATACGCGGCGACGTCGGCGTCCTCCGGGGGTCGGTTGACGGCCCAGGCCAGCAGGTCGGCCTGGTCGGGGAACGCTCGCCAGCGCTGGTGGGCGCTGACGAGCTCCCACGCCGAGGGCCGTTCGTAGATCCATGCCTGCTCAGTCGACACGAGCCGAACCGCCTGGTCCGGATCCTCGATCAGTGGCTGCCGGGCAACCCGAGGACCGACCATCCCGACCGCGACACCACACCCCGGCTCGCTCGAGGTGGCGGATATCCGGTACTGGTCACCGGCGGCAAGTCCCCGCCCGAGAAGGGCGAAGCCGGTCCAGCCGCCCCCCACGTCGAAGCCGGAACGACTGGACGTCGCCAATGTGCGACCTCCGCTCTCCAGGCTCAAATGGACGCGAGCCCCGTCACACGCTTCCTCCCCGACAGCGCGCATCGGAACGTACATTCCGTTCAGCGGCCCCGGTGCAGTGCCGGTCAACGCCTCGTCAGGAAGGCCCGCGACCGACGCCCACCTGTCCCAGACCAGATCGGCGTCGTCGGCCACCCGGCCGAACGGCAGCTCCCCGGTACCGACCGCGAAGTAGCGCACGCCGAGGTGATCGAGCAACGGTGACGAGAGGTTCCATTCCTCCCGCCGGAGGTCGATCTTGAGCGCATCACGGCTGAAGGCCTGGGCGTTGAAGGCCTGCACCAGGGCCTTGAACTCCTGCGAGTGCAGGGCCAGGCCCCGCAGATCGGCGAGGCGCAGCGCCTGGCCGGAGTTCGGATAGAACTGGAACTCGCTGGCTGCAAAGCGGTAGCGGTCGTCGAGGAGGCCCCGCAGGGCGCGGTGCCCGTCCTGGGCGAAGTAGAAGTCGCCGACTGGCGCCTGCGGCGTGAAGTCGCGCACCGGCCATCCGAGCTGAGCGAAGAGGAGGGCGGCGAGCGCCAGCGTGGCGCCGACCCGGGCCCGAGGCGAGGAGCGCCGGACGGCTACGACGGCGATGGCTGCGGCCGCCCCCGCGAGCACTAGGGCGACGGCGAATCCGGTCGTCACGTTTCGGAGCTGGTTTGCGGCGGACGCCGCCCGCAAGAACGGTCCGGCCTGGGACGCGACGGCGCCTCCGAACAGGACGAGGCACGCGGCCGACGCGACGCGTGACGCCTTCACCCCGGCCTCGCCTCGGCGGGACCACCAGGCATCGAGGGCCAGAGCGCCGAGGACGGCGAACGCGAGGCTGATGAGGAACCGGGACCGGCCGATGGGGTTCCGGGCGATGCCCGGAACCTGCTCGACGAGTGAGAGCAAAGGTGTGCCCAGGTAGTTGACCACGACCGCGACCACGGCCATGCCGCAGAAGAACGGCCACACCGCAGCCCCCTCGCGGGTGAGCCGGATTCGCCCGAGCGCGCCCGCAACCAGCCCGGTGGCGACGCCCAGCGCGACGATCATGCCCACGTGGGACGTTCCCTCCACGGGGTTCAACCCGCTCCACCAGGGCCCGCGCGTCGGTGAGCCCGTGGCGCTCAGGTCGAAGAGCCCGAAGACCTGGATCCCGGGCAGATGCGAGCCGACCGACGTGGCCCGTACGTCGAGGGTGCCTCGGTCGAGCACCTCGGAGACGAACGGGACCATGTTGACCGCCGACAAGGCGACACCCCACCCGATGGCCACGGCGGGCAGCGCCACCCGCCGGACCGCGGACAGCAGGCCGGGGGCCCCTCGGACTGCCAACCACGCCGCCCATGCCGCACTGGCGTAGACGCAATACACCCACCCCGACGGGAAGCCCTCGAACCAGGTCCAGGCCACGAGGCCGGCGAGGATGGCGAGCCGGCGGAGGTCGGGCGCCCCCATGAGGCGGTGCACGGCCCAGAAGAGCGCCGGGAGGAGGAAGACGGCGTCGACACGGTGGATGAACACCAGGTTGGTGCCGCTGAAGGTGTAGGCGACTCCAGCGAGGAACGCCGGATAGACACCTACCCCTAGGCGCCGTACCAGCAGGTAGGTGGAGGCCTGGGAGAAGAGCAGGGCCAGGAACGCCTTCAACCCGATGGCGTACCAGCCGGGGAACAGCAGGAACCCCACGCTGAACGGCGAGAGCAGGCCGCCGAGCGGCATGATCCCCGTGGGGTGACCTGCGGCCACGTTCGGATCCCATCGCTGGAAGATTCCCTGCCGAAGGGACCGGAAGAAGGCAACGCGCCCGGCGATCGACTCGGCCTGGTCCGATTGGATGATGGAGACCACGTGGGGCGGGCGCCCCAACGCGTCGCGATACGGCGCCTTGGGCTCCATGAGGTCGACTGCCGCGTAGGTCCGTTGTCCGGCGAGCGCCAGCGGCATCAGCAGCCCCGCGCAGGCCACGAACACCACGGCGGGCAGGATGGCCCGCCGGAGGGCTTCGCGGGTCATATCAGCCGGATTCTTGCCGCTCCGCATGCCTCATGGGTTCCAAGCCCGGACGGTAACCTCCGGCGCGTGCGCCCCGGCCTGCAGTTGCCGGCCCGCGCCCGGCGGGGCGCCGCCAGCCGGCTCAGACGGCGTCCGGTGGTGTGGGCCGCCCTCACCTACCTGCTGGTGGGGACCATGGCGCTGTGGCCCTCGATCCGGCCGGGCCGCACGCTCGTGCCGTCCGATGCCCTGATCATCGTCACGCCGTACTCCGCCCTGCCGACGGCGCACGAGCCGAACAACCTGCAGCTCTCGGACACCACATTCCAGTTCTTCCCGTGGTTCCACTACCTGGCCGAGGGCATGCGCGACGGCGAGATCCGCCAGTGGAACCCCACCCTGCTCGCCGGGATGCCAGTGAGCCCCAACGGGAACGT
The DNA here is from genome assembly GCA_902805665.1 of uncultured Acidimicrobiales bacterium. GTDB lineage: Bacteria > Actinomycetota > Acidimicrobiia > Acidimicrobiales > AC-14 > CADCTB01. Next base: position 13,422 of record CADCTB010000145.1, on the reverse strand, counting down.
CAGCCCGTACTACCCCCTCACCTGGCTGGGCGGGGTCATGTCACCCTACGACGCCTACGACCTCTTCGTCCTCCTGCACCTGGTCATCGGCGCCCTGGGTGTGTACGTGCTGGGTCGGGCGCTCGGCATCCGCCCGTTGGCCTCGTGGGTGGGAGGCCTGCTGGCGTTCACCGCCGCGTTCTGGGTCAACTGGTCGACCCACCTCGTCCACATCGCCGGCATGGTGTGGACGCCCTGGGTGCTGGCCGCGGCCTGGTGGCTCCTCGCAGCCCCCTCACGGCGACGAACGGCGGCGCTGGCCGGCGTCGCCGCCGTCTGGCTCCTCGGCGGCAGCCCGCAGTACGTGTACTACGGGGCCCTGGCCCTGATGGGCTGGGCCGGGGCTGTCCTGATCGGGCGTCGGCTCCGGGGCCCGGCTCCCCTCCTCCGGCCCGCCGTCTCCCTCGCCCTGGCCATGGTCCTCGGCGCCCTGCTCGCCGCGCCGGTCCTCCTTCCCACCTTGGCCACGGCCGGCCGGGTCGTCCGGGCCCGGGAGACTGAGCCGCAGACCGGCCACGTGCCGGCTGACGACGCAGTCCGGGCGCTGGTGCCGGCCGCCACCGGGAACGCCGCCGACACCGTCTTCTATGGCTCCAACGACGAGCTGCGCATGGACTCACCGTTTCTCGGCGTGACCGGATTGCTCCTGGTCGGCGCCGCATTCGGGGGCGTCGGCCGCCACCGGTGGCGCCGACTCCTGCTGGTCACGGGGACGGTGGCCGCCGTCGCGCTCGCATTCACCGGCCTGCCCCACCGTCTGCTCTTCGAGGTGGTGCCCGGGTACGACCGCTTCCGTTCCAGCCCCCGCTGGCTGTTCCTCCTTCCCACCTTCGCCCTTCCACTCGCCGCCCTCGGCCTCCAGGACCTGCTCTCCGGCAGCCGGCGGGCCCGTATCGCCCTGACCGTGACCGCGGTCGCGGGAGGCGTGGGCGTCGCCGGCTGGTTCGCGTACGAACGGGGCCAGCCCGGTGCACCGGTCTCCTACTTCCGCAACCGAGCGGTCCTTGCGCTGGCAGTGCTGGGCGCGATCGTCGTCGCCAGCTGGGTAGCCCGGACCCGGCCCCGGATCGCGGTGGCGGCGGTGGTGCTCGTCGCCCTGGGCGAGATCGCCTTCCACACACCACGCTGGTATCCGAGCGTCGAGCAGTCGACGGCGTACCCGGATACGCCCGTCAGCGACATCGCCGGCCACCGAGGCGGCCGGTTCGTGAGGGTGGGGCTGCGGGGCCCGTTCCCGCCGTTCGCCCCCGACCTGTCAACGGTCTACCGGGTGGGCGACGCCCACGGCCTCTCCGTGCTGTTCCCCAAGGACTACGACCGGTTCCTGCGCCTCATCGACGACTACGGCGTCTACGCCGAGGTGTTCAATCTCGCCCCGGCCGTGGCCGACGGCGACCTGCTGGAGTCGCCCCTGCTCGACGTGCTCGACGTCCGCACCGTCGTCGCCGAGCGGGACATCCCCATTCCGGGGCGCTATCGACTGCTCGTGCCGCCCGGCACCGAGCCCTGGGTGTACGAGCGACCGTCGCCCGGTGGGGCGATGGTGGTGGGCGCGGCAGCCCCGGCCACGGAGGAGGAGATGTGGGCGCAGGTGGCTGCACCCGGGTGGCAGCCCTTGTCGACCGCCGCGGTGCTGGGCCTCCAAGGGACGGTCGCAGGCGAGGGCGGAACCGTGGTCGGCCGACCGGCGCCGGCGGACCGGGAGCTGTGGGACGTCGATGCCCCGGCCGGCGGCTTCCTCCGGATCGGGGCCCGGTGGGACCCTGGTTGGTCCGCCACTGTCGACGGGAGGGACGCACGGGTGCTTCGGGCCGACGGCGTGTTCCGGGGCGTCGTCGTCCCGCCCGGGCGCCATGAGGTCCGATTCTCCTACCGCAATCCCGAGGAGATGAGCGGGCGCCTGGTGGGCGGCATCGCCCTGCTCGGCCTTGCCGCGCTGCTTGTCCCTTGGCCGGGGATTTCTCGGAGCCGCCGTCAACCGAACGACCTCGCCAGGCGTTTCGACGGATAGGGCGGCTATGGTGACGGCGCCCCAAGGCGGCTGGCAACGCCTCGTCCCGACTCTGCGGTCACTGATCGCCTTCGACGGGGCCATGGCTCAAGCAAAAGGAGACGGGATGAGGAAACGCAACGTGCTTACCGCGTTGGCAGCGGCGGCACTTGTGCTGCAGGTGGCGGTCGTCACCGCCGGGCCGTCAATGGCCCAGACGACGACGCCCGAGGTTGAGTTCAGCTTCACGCCTACCTCGGGTCCTGCGGGGACGAAGATCCAGTTCACGGGCAAGGGTTGCCCGCACGACGCCGCGCAGACCTTCGACGGCCTCGCCTTCCTGACCCAGGGCAACGACAACGAGATCAACCCGGCCACCTTCGTTTCGAACGCCGACGAACAGCACACGTTCGCCGCCGAGGTCGACACCACCGGGTTGGCACCCGGCCAGTACACGACCTTCGTCGTCTGCACGAAAACCAAGAAGGGCGGTCCGGGAAGTCCGTTCACGGTCAATGTGCCGGTGATCCAGGGCTCGACCTACTTCCCCCTCAGCCCCGGCCGGGTGCTGGACACACGTGACGGCACGGGCACGGGTGGTGTCATCGAGGCGCTCGGCGCCGCCGACTCCCTCGACGTCACGGTCACCGGCCTGCTCGGCGTCCCGGCCGAGGGCGTCACCGCCGTCGCCCTCAACGTGGTCGCCACCAACGCCACCGGCCCCCCCAGCTACCTCACCGTCTGGCCCACCGGCCAGGAGCGGCCGCTGGCATCGAACCTCAACTTCGCCCCCGGCGTCTCCGTCCCCAATCTGGTCATCGCCCGGGTCGGCACCGGTGGCAAGGTCTCGATGTACAACAACACCGGCACCGTCAACGTGGCCGCCGACGTCCAGGGCTACTTCCTCGGCGACGCCACCGGCTCCACGTACGTGCCCCTCGCCCCCGCCCGTGTCCTGGATACCCGCAACGGCACCGGCGGCACGTCGGGCCCCGTCGGCCCGGGCGGCACGATCGAGCTGAAGGTCACCGACGCGGGTGGCGTCCCGGCCGCCGGCGGCACGGCGGTCGCCCTCAACGTCACCGCCACCAACGTGAGCGGCGCCGAGAGCTACCTGACGGTCTGGCCCTCCGGCTCCTCCCGTCCCCTGGCGTCGAACCTCAACTTCATCAAGGACCAGACGGTGCCCAACCTGGTCATCGCCCGGGTGGGCGAGGGCGGGAAGGTGTCGATCTACAACAACCTCGGCAACGTCGACGTCGTCGCTGACACCCAGGGATACTTCGCCGCCCCGGTGGCGGCGGGGACGGTGCCTCCCGGCTCCCAGTACTTCCCGACCACCCCGGCCCGGATCCTCGACACCCGAGACGGAACCGGGGTCCCCGGCGGCGCCACGGGCCAGCTGGGCACGGCGAGCACCCTCGACCTGCAGGTCCGCGGCGCGGGGGGCGTGCCGGACAACGCCACTGCGGTCGTCCTGAACGTGACCGTGACCGGCTCCCCCGGCCCTCCCAGCTACCTCACCGTCTACCCGACGGGCACCGAGCGCCCCTTGGCGTCGAACCTGAACTTCGTGGCCGAGCAGACGGTGCCGAACCTGGTCATCGCCAGGATCGGCAGCGGTGGCAAGGTGACGATCTACAACAACCTGGGGTCCACCTTCGTGATCGGCGACGTGCAGGGATGGTTCACGGCCTGAGGTCATGACATCCGGCAGCGGGCTTCGTGGCCCGCTGCCGGATGACCCCGCCGGTCCCCGAGCCGGCAGTATCGTCCCGGCGGTGACGACCGGCCAGAGGCAGCGCAGCCGGCTGGCCCTGGCCCTCCATGTCGTCGCGCTCGTCGGCGGCTTCCTGGTCCTGCTCTACTGCAACCGGGACCAGTGGTTCTTCGGTGACGAGTGGGACTTCCTCGGCCACCGCGGGGTGGTGGGGGCCGAGCGCAGCCTCTGGTCGCCACACAACGAGCACTGGTCGACCGTACCGATCCTCATCTATCGAGCGCTCTACGCCCGGTACGGGCTCCTCAGCTACATGCCGTACGTGGTCGTGCTGCTCGTTCTGCACGTGGCGGTCGCCCATCTGCTGTGGCGGCTCATGGCCCGGGCAGGCGTCGACATCCCAGTGGCCACTGCGTTGTCGGCGGTGTTCGTGCTGCTCGGCGCCGGCTATGAGAACCTCCTCTGGGCGTTCCAGATCGGGTTCATCGGCTCGGTCGCCTTTGGCTTGGCCACTCTCCTCCTGGTCAACCACGGCGGCGCATGGGGCCGGCGGGACGTGGCTGGGTGGTTCGTCTCCCTTGCCGGTCTGATGTTCTCGGGCGTGACGGTCACGATGGTGGCCGCGGCCGGGCTGACGGTGCTCATGCGCCGCGGGCTGCGCCAGGCCGTGGCCACCGTGGCGCTGCCCGGTGCCATCTACCTCGTGTGGTTCTTCCTGATCGGCGACAAGAACATCGGGGCCCACGAGCGCAGGATCGACGACGTCTTCAAGTATCCGCAGTTCATCTGGTCCGGCCTGCGCTCCGCGGTGGAGCAGACAGTCGGGTTCCCGGGCGCAGGGACGATCATCGTGCTGGGCCTGGCCGCCTTTCTGCTGCGCCAGGCCGATCGTGCCTCCGGCCCCGCGGCGCCGGTCTTTGCCTGCGCCTTGGGCGCCCTTCTGCAAGTCGTCGTCATCGCCGCCGGCCGCGCCGGGCTCGGCTTCGATCAGCCCGCAGCCTCGCGGTACACCTACATCGTCATGGCCCTCGCTCTGCCGGCGATCGGTCTGGCTCTGAGCGAGCTGGTCGGCAGGGAGAACGCGGGCGGCCATCCGACCGGGACGCAGCACTGGACCCGGAGCCCGATGTGGAGCGGCTCTGCGAGCGCAGAGCGGAGCCTGACCGGCGCCCTCGGCGGGAACCCGGGCGCGAGCGGCCCGTCGGTCGGGTCGCAGAGCCGAGCCGTACCCTCCGAGGACCACTCGGGGCCGAGCGGCGGCGTTCGCGGTAGGTCGGCGACAGCCGGACGGCGGGCCGTCGTCTGCGTGGTACTGCTCCTGATAGCGGTGCACAACGGAGGCATCCTCCGGGAGCAGTCGCGGGTGGAGAAGCGGCTCGAGCAGACCCTGAAAGCCCGGATCCTCGCCGCGAACCAGCTCCTGTTGTCGCCGGCCGTCATCCTGGGCGGCCACCCGGAGCCCCTGTTCAGCCCGGACATAGAGGTGCGCGACCTCCGGAGGATGCAGCGGGAGGGCAAGCTGCCGGCGCCGACGCGCATCACCCCCGACGACCGCCTGGCGGTGGCCACTGTGCTCCAGTATGCGACCGCTCCTCAGGAGCTGGCCACGCCGTTCACCGCTCCGCTGGTCGACGGCGTCGTCGGCGCGACCGATCAGCCCGGCGGCGCAGGCTGCATTCTCCTGTTCCCGAACGCGCCGGTGGCCGAGCTGCACCTCGTCGGTGGAAGTCCGATGTCTGTGCGGGTGACCACACTGGTGTCGGGGGACCTGACCGGCTACCTGCGCGTCTTCACTCCAACCGTCCGCACCGGCCCTGCTCACGTCGACAAGGTCGTCGCCGGGGCGCCCGTCTACGTCAACGTGACGGCCACCGTCGACCAGGTGGTGCTCCGTATCCCGCCTGTCGGGTCAACCGAGGTCTGCGGCGTGCGCTGACGGAGGCGGTTCGACGTGGACCACCCGCACCCGGGTGAGCTCGTCGAGCAGCTCCGGGCCGTAGCCGAAGCCGTCACCCGACGCCCCGTGGGGGGTGGCCGCCCCTCCGGGCGCCCCACCGAACGCGGCGTTCACCTTCACCGTCCCGACGGAGAGCTCGCGGACCGCCCGTTGGGCATGGTCCATGTCCGGCGTGAGGACGACGGCCGCCAGGCCGTAGCCCGTGCCGTCGGCCAGTGACAGGGCCTCGTCGAAGGAGTCGACGACCTGCACGGCCGCGACCGGCCCGAACGTCTCCTCCTCCACCACCGCCATCCCGGGGCGGACCCCCGACAGCACGGTCGGCGGGTAGTACGAGCCGGCGCCCTCCACGGGCGAGCCACCGCAGAGCAGCTCGGCGCCGGCGTCGACGGCGTCATCGACGTGGCCGGCCACGGTGGCTCGCTGGTGGTCGTCGATCATGGGGCCCATCTCGGTCGTCGCATCCGTGCCCGGGCCGACGCGCAACGCCTTGGCCCGGGCCACCAACTCGTCGAGGAAGGCGTCGGCGACCTCGGTGTGGACGTAGATGCGCTCGACCGACGTGCAGATCTGGCCCGCGTTGGCGAAGCAACCGGCGGCGGCCTGCTCCGCCGCCCACCCGGGGTCGACTCCGGCGTCGACGATCATCGGGTCCTTCCCGCCCAGCTCGAGCACCGCCTTGGCGCCCCGGGCGGCACATGCGGCGGCCACCGAGCGCCCGGTCGACACCGAGCCCACGTGCACCACCACGTCGACGCCCGGGTGGGCGGCCAGCGTCGCCCCCAGGGCCCCCTCGCCCACCGCCAGCTGGAGCACGCCGGCCGGCAGCTCCTCGTTCAGCAGCCGGATGACCTCGCCCGTGGCCAGCGGCGTCTTCTCGCTGGGCTTGCAGATCACGGTGTTGCCGACGACGAGGTTGGCGGCGATCTGGGCGCAGGCGATGGCCACCGGGTCGTTCCACGGCAGGCACAGGGCCGCGACTCCCCGACTGACCCGGATCATCGAGTCGGTGGCGCCCCAGGAGCCCTGCAGCGCCCGGCCGCGATGGAGGGGGCCGAGCTCCGCGTACTGCTCCACCGCACCGATGCCCGCCTCGACCCCGCCCCGTGAGTCGCCCAGAGGCTTGCCCCCCTCCCGGGTCTGCAGCAGGGCGAGATCGTCGGTCGCGGCCCGGAGGCGACGGGCGCCGCCCTTGAGGGATGCGGCGCGCTCACCGGGGCTTGTACGAGACCAACCGGCATGGGCCGCCCGGGCGGCGGCGACGAGCTCCTCGGCGTCGGACTCGGGCAGACGGCCCACCGGCTGGCCGGTGGAAGGGTCGGTGACGAGCAGCTCAGGCATGGGCTGTGCCTTCCCGCAACTGCGGTCCCCGACCCTTCTCCGGGCGCTTCCGTTTGAGCGGGAGGGCCGCTCCTGCCTAGGGTGGTGCCAGTCATCCCAATCGAGCACGACCGGCCTCAGCACGATCCGAGGCCGGGGCCTGCGGTTTGGCGGAGCCTCTGGGCGGCCCTAGCAGAAGGAGCCAGCACCGAATGACCGACGATCCGGACGTCCGCGGACGCGCCCTTCGGGCTGCGGGCCTCCCTCCAAGCGTGCTCGTGGCGGCCCACCCGGACCAGAGGGCTTGAGGTCCCCGCGCCGGCACCTGACGGCGGCCTGCCAGGCTGTCTCGAACGTGTTCACGGCGGTCCCGGCTGACGTCGAGCCTCCTCCGGCGCGTCCCGCATCGCCCGACACCGGCGCGTTCCTCGCCCGGCTGAACACCGAGCTCCTGCAGCGGCCGGGCCGATTGGCCCTCGCCTTCCTGGCCACGGTCGTGGCGCCCGCCGTCGTCGTCCAGGCCGGCTCGATCGACGCCCAACCGGCAGCCGACGTCCGGACGGAGGATGGGTCTGACGGATCCGTGCCGGCCCCGATCCCCGGGGACCGCGCCACCTGGCTGCCGCTCGCCCGGCAGGCCGCAGCCACGTGCCCAGGTCTGTCCTCAGCGGTCCTGGTGGCCATCGGCTCGGTGGAGAGCAGTCTGGGCCTGCAGACGGGCACCTCGTCAGCCGGCGCGGTGGGGCCGATGCAGTTCCTTCCGTCGACGTGGGAGGCGTACGGGGCCGACGGCGACGGCGACGGGGTCAGCGACATCATGAACCCGATCGACGCCGTCCACGGCGCCGCCCGCCTGCTGTGCGCCAACGGCGGGGCCGATCCGCACCAGCTCCACTCCGCTTTGTGGAACTACAACCACTCCGACGACTATGTCCGCCAGGTCATCGGCCTGGCCCGCTTCATCCCCGTCGGAACCTGATCACCGCACCTAGATCGTGCCGTCGGCGACGGCGGCCTCGATCCAGGGGATGACCTCGTCGAGGATCTCGTCGAGGGGCGTGGTGGCCTCGAAGCCGAGGACCCGCTTGGCCTTGTCGGTGGCCGGCACCCGCCGCTGCACGTCGTGCTCGAAGGGGTCCTCGGAGACGTAACGGAACGGCACGTCGGTGCCCCTGATCTTGCGCCAGATCAGCTCGGCCAGCTCGAGCACCGTGGTCGACGCCGCGGTGGAGAGGTTGAAGTCCTCGTTGCGGGCGTCAGGGTGCTCCATGGCGGTCACGATGCCCTTGGCCAGGTCGCCGCCGTATGTGTAGTGACGGATCTGCGAACCGTCGCCCAGGATGTGCAGCGGGTCCTGGCCCTTCAGCACCTTCTGGACCAGATCGGGCACCACGTGGCTCATGGCCAGCTTCACGTTGCCGGAGAGCACCTCCACGTCGCCGAGGGCCCGGCCCTCGCCGATCCCCACGCAGTTGAAGGGCCGGACGATGGTGAACGGCAGTTGGTACTGGTCCCAGGCCGCCTGGGCGAAGTACTCCACCGCCAGCTTCTGGAAGCCGTAGGACGACTTGGGCGGCGGCACCTCGCGCTGCTGCCCCTCGTACGACGGCCACGAGTCGGCCGACTCGAACACCATCGACGACGACATGTAGGTGACCTTCTGGAGGCGCCCGGCGCGGTGGGCGGCGATAGCCGCGTCACAACTGGCGGCGGTGATGCGCTCGTTGGCGGCCAGCAGGTCGTAGGCGTAGGCGTGGAAGTAGGAGATGCCTCCGATAAGGGCGGCCCCGGCGACGAAGTGGTCGCAACCCGAGAGCAGGCCGGTCATCAGGGCCACGTCGCGGCAGTCGCCCTCCACCAGCTGGTAGTTGCAGTGCCCGTCGAAGGACTTGGCCACCTTGCCGTACTTGGAGAAGTTGTCGACGCCGACGACCGAGTGCCCCCGAGCCAGCAGCTCCTCGACGACGTACCCGCCGATGAACCCCGACGCCCCACTCACCAGAACGCGACTCACGAAGACACCCTTCCTGTACGCCGGTTGAGCTCCTGCAGGTCCAGTCTCGGCCCGAAGGCCAGGAAGTACCAGCGGAGGTAGCGCGACAGCCAGGCCGCGACCTTGAAGTTGGAGACGCCTGCCGTGCGGTCGAGCCAGATGGTGGGCAGCTCGGCGACCGGCCGGCGCAGACGCCGCGCCTTGGCGACCAGCTCGATGCCCATCTCGAAGCCGGCGTCGGCCTGGATGCCGACCTCCTGGATGAACGCCTTGGAGTACGCCTTGAACGAGTTGGTGGCGTCATGGGTGCCCACCCGGGCGAACCAGCACAGGGTGAGGCCGGCGGCCTTCGACATCGCCCGCTTCATCGTCGGTACGCCGACCTGCTGGCCGCCCCGGGAGTACCGGGAGGCGGCGGCGATCACCACGCCCCGCTCGACCAGCCGGGCCAGGGCGTCGATCTGCTGGGGGTCGTCGCACCCGTCGGCCATGGTGACGACCACCACCGGGGCCTGGGCCTGGTCGACGCCGAAGCGCATGGCGTCGGCCGGGCCGCGACCGTAGGTGTTCAAGGTGGGCACCAGGCGGGGCTCTTCCTTGGCGTACTTCTCCAGCCAGGGCACCGTCGTGTCGTCGGGCGTGTCGACCACCACGAGGATCTCGCAGGGCAGGGTCACCGCCTCGAACATCCGGTCGAGGCACGCCACGATGGCGTCGCCCTCGTTGTGGGCGGGGATGACCACGGAGACGCGCGGGGCGCTCACCGGGCTTCCGGCCGGTGGCTGCTCATGGTCCGGCCTCCAGTGCGTTCGGGCACGCAGCCGGCCGGTCCGCTCACACGACCACCCCGTTGCCGTAGAGGTCCCAGATGTCGATCACGGGCTGGCGCGGCTTCAGCCCCGCATACGCCTGGTGCGGGGCGCCGATCACCAGCACGTCGGCTCGCTCCAGGACCTCGTCGAGGGCGAGCAGATCGGGGTCGGACCTGACGTGTGGGTCGGTCGTGAGCACGCCGGCCGCCTTGAACCGGAGGATGCGCTTGAGCTTGTAGCTGAGGCTGTCGCGTGCGTCGTCGGACTCCGCCTTGAAGCCCATGCCCAGGATGCCGACGGTCATCGCCGGCAGGTCGAAGCGCTGCTCGAGACGGTGGACGACATAGAGGGGCAGGCCCTCGTTCACCATCATCGCCGCATGGCCCAGGGTGAAGTTGTTGTTGTTGAACGCGGCCAGCTGCATGGTGTCCTTCAGCAGGCACGGCCCGGCCGCGAAGCCGGCTCCCGGCAGGTCGGCCGCCCGCGGATAGTCGTGAGCCATGGCGCCACGGATGCGCTCGAAGTCCAGGCCGTAGTCGTTGGCGATCATGTAGAGCTGGTTGGCGATGGCGAAGCGGATGTAGCGCCACGTGTTCGTGAACAGCTTGGCCAGCTCGGCCTCCTCCGGCGCCAGGGGCACGACCTGGGCGGTGAGGGTGCGGAACAGCTTGGCCGAGCGCTCCATGGCCCGGTCGGTGCGGGCGGCGACGAGCTGCGGGAGCTCGAACAGCTCCGTCATGGCCTTGCCCTCGGCGATGCGCTCCGGGCAGAAGGCCACGTCGACGTCCTTCCCCATGCCGGCCACCAGGCGCTCGACCATGGCGGTGACGCCGGGGTACAGGGTGCTGCGCAGCACGAGGAGCTGTCCGTCGCGCAGCTGGCCGGCCAGGGCGGCGACCGCCTCGGGAACGGCTTGAGGCTCGGGGTTGAGGTGTTCGTCGACCGGCGTGCCGACCACGATGACCACGTGCTCGGCCAGGGCCACGCATGCCGGGTCGGTGGTGGCGTCGAGCGTGTGGCCGACGACCCGGGCCATGACCTCGGCGGCGCCCGGCTCGTCGAAGGGCAGCCGCCCCGCCGCCACGTCAGCGACCGCGGCCGGATTGATGTCGAACAGGGTGACTCGGAGGCCGCGGTCGGCGAAGGCCAGCCCCAGTGGAAGCCCGACCCGCCCGCACCCCCCGATCACGACGACGTCTCGGCTGAAGTCCTGGATGCCGAACGATACCCGGCCCTCAGGAGGCCTCCGGTGATCCTGACCGGCCGCAGACGGGGCATGATGCACGGGTGGCCGGATGGCAGGACGTCGTGGCAGCCGACCCCGACTTCGCGGCCCACGTGCGCAGGTGCTTCGCCATCCGCAAGCACGCCACCCTGGCCACGCTGCGGAAGGACGGGTCGCCGCGAATCAGCGGTACCGAGGTGGAATTCGCCGACGACGGCGAGATCTACCTCGGCATGATGCCGGCCTCCCTCAAGGCCCTCGACCTCCGCCGGGACCCACGCCTCGCCCTGCACTGCCCCACCGAGGACGCGCCCGAGGCGGATCCTGCGTCGTGGTTGGGCGACGCCAAGATCAGCGGCGCGGGCGTCGAGGTCACCGATCCGGCCCCGCCCGACGGCTCCCACCGTTTCCGTATCGACGTGAACGAAGTGGTGTTGACCACCGTCGGCGGCGACCACCTGGTCATCCGGTCGTGGCACCCCGGCCGGGGCATCGAGACCCGGGAGCGGCGCTGACCGCAGGCGAGGGTCCGCTCGTCACCGCTCTCTGCGGTGGAGTGGGGGCGGCGCGGTTCCTCAGCGGTCTGGTGGACGTGGTCGACCCCCGGCGGATCGTGGCCGTGGTGAACACCGGCGACGACGCCAACCTCCACGGCCTCCACGTGAGCCCCGACCTCGACACGGTCACCTACACCCTGGCCGGGGCGATCAGCCGGGAACGGGGCTGGGGGCTCGAGGGCGAGACCTGGACCACCATGGAGGCGCTGGCCCGCTACCCTTCCCGCTTCTCGTGGTTCAGTCTCGGCGACCGTGACCTGGCCACCCACCTGTTCCGCACCCAGCGACTGGCCGACGGGGCGCCGCTGTCGACGGTGACAGCAGAGATCGCCGCGGCCTGGGAGGTCGAGGTGGCGGTCGTCCCGGTCACCGACGACCGGGTGGAGACGATGATGGACGTCGAGGACGAAGGCGAGATCAGCTTCCAGGACTACTTCGTGCGCCGCGCCCACGACGTGGCGGTGCGCAGCGTCCGGTTCCGGGGGGCGGACGCCTCTCGTCCGGCGCCCGGCGTGCTCGACGCCCTGGCCACCCCCGGCGTCGTGGTCATCTGCCCGTCGAACCCCATCGTGTCCATCGGGCCGCTCCTGGCTGTGCCGGGCGTACGGGACGCGGTGACCGCCTCCCGCGACCGGGTCGTGGCCGTGTCGCCCATCGTGGCCGGCGCAGCCCTCAAGGGCCCTGCGGGCCGCCTGCTTGCCGAACTGGGCCACGAGGTGTCGGTGGTGGGCGTGGCCCGCCTCTATGCCCCCCTGGCCGCCACCCTGGTCGTGGACGAGGCCGACGCCGCCCTCGCCCCAGCGGTCGAAGCCGCCGGCATGCGCTGCCTGGTCACGCCGACGGTGATGCGGGGACCGGACGAGGCCGCCGAACTGGCCCGGGCGGTCATGGACGCGGCGTGAGGCGCCTGGAGATCATCGCCGTCGAAGGCCTGCCCGAGGTCCGGCCCGGCGACCGGCTGGCCCCGATGGTCGCGGCGTGCGCCGCCCTGGTCGACGGCGACGTGGTCGTGGTCACCCAGAAGGTCGTGTCGAAAGCCGAGGGCCGCATGGTGGCGGTGGACCCCGACGACCCGGCCGCCTACGCCGCTGTCGTCGCAGCCGAGTCCGTGCGGGTGCTCCGCCGCCGGGGCGACCTGGTCATCTCCGAGACGGCCTCGGGTTTCGTCTGCGCCAACGCCGGGATCGACCGCTCCAACGTGCCCGACGGATACGTCACCCTGCTCCCGGTGGATGCCGACCGCTCCGCCCGGCGCATCCGGGACGGGCTGCGGGCTGCGCCGGGGGTCGAGGTCGGGGTCATCGTCTCCGACACCTTCGGCCGGACGTGGCGCCAAGGGGTGACCGACGTGGCCATCGGCTGCGCGGGCATCGCTGCGATCCTCGACCTCCGCGGCACCTCCGACGCCCTGGGCCGGCCGCTGGAGGTGACCGAGGTCGCGGTCGCCGACGAGCTGGCCTCGGCCGCCGAGCTCGTCATGGGCAAGGCCACCGGCGTGGCTGCCGCCGTCATCCGGGGCGTCGACCCGTCGTGGTTCCGGGACGCCTCGGTGCGGGCCGAGATCGTCCGCCCCCCCGCCGAGGACCTGTTCCGATAAGGCTCAGGAGCTCACGGTGACGGCGGTCGTCGCTACCCCTCGCTCGGCCCGTAGGTGCAGTCTCCGAGCGAGGCGAAGGGGAGGCGCACGGTGTAGGTCCCAGGGTTGGCATACACGTGCCGGAACGTCAGGTCCGCGTGGATGGGCTGGGGAGCATCCGGTGTCCACGGCCCAAACCGTGCCATGCAGTCCCCGTGACCGCCCACACCCCC
>CADCTB010000144.1 GCA_902805665.1 uncultured Acidimicrobiales bacterium | reverse complement strand
GCCACCGCCGAACTGGCGCCCGCGGCCCTCCGGCGCCTGGGATACTCGTGGCGAGAAGTGATCGGCGCGAGCTTGCAGAGCTCCCTCGGCGAGGAGGTGCTGTACCGGTTGGTCATCGTGTCGCTCGCGTGGCAGCTCCTCGGCCACCCCGGAGCCGGCATCGTGGTCGCGGCTGTCCTGTGGTCGGCCACCCACGACGTGGGCGACGTCCGCCCACGTCGGATCCGATCGCCTGGTGCTCGGGCTGGTGATCGTCTTCGCCGGGCTCTTGGCGGCGGTCGCCGCCCACTTCTTCTTCAACCTGTTCCTCCTCGGCTGGCCTCTACTGGCATCACAGGGCGAGGGTGAGGAGGCGGTGGCGGCATGATGCCGGCCAGCCTCCTCGAGGTGGTGCTCGCCGTGCGCTCCCTACGCAAGACATACACCTCGGGCCACGGGGTCCAAGACGTGAGCTTCGACGTGGCGCCGGGGGAGACCGTCGCCCTCCTCGGACCGAATGGTGCGGGAAAGACCACGACGGTCAGGTGTGTGGTTGGGCTCATGCGGCCGGACTCCGGCTCGATTTCTGTGCTGGGGGCCGCGCCCGGCACCCTCCAAGCCGGCCAGGGCACGGCGCTGGTCCCCGACAACCCGGATCTCTATCCCACGCTGAGCGTCGAAGAGCACCTTCGCTTCCGGGCGCAGGCCTTCCGGGTCGCTGCTCCTTTCGACGAAGCCATCGCGGACGCCATGCGGGCGACGGGCATCGACGACATCGCGGACCAACTCGGAGGCGAGCTCTCACGGGGCCAGCGGCAACGGGTCATGTTGGCGGCAGCAGTCCTGCAGCGTGCGGCACTCTACGTGCTCGACGAGCCGACGGTGGGTCTCGACCCGCCTGCACTGGCGTGGCTGGAGAACTGGGTGACTGCACAGGCCGCCACGGGCGCCGCCATCCTCGTCGCCACCCACCAGATCGACTTCATGGCCCGCATCGCCGACCGCGCAGTCCTCCTTCAGGACGGCCTGGTCGCAGCCACGCTCGACGTGCCCCGGGGAACGGGGCAGGTGGAGCCGTGGAAGCACCGGCTGGTCGAGCACTTCGACGTGTGGCCCGCGGATGACTGACTACCTCCGGCTGCGGCTGCGCATGACCCTGCGGGCCGTCGCGGTCACCGTCCCCGGACGGATGGTGGCGCTCGTGGTCGCCGGGATGTTTGTCGCCGCCGGGATCCAGTTCCTGGTGTTGGGCGATGCCGCTGAGGGACCGAGCGACCCGGGCGCCTTCTCGGGCCGCCTGCAGGCGGAGGTGGGCTACGCCGTGCTGCTGTTGGCCGCCTTCAGTCTGGTCACCGGGCCTCAGAGCTCACGGTTCCCGTGCACGCCGGCCGACGTGGCCTGGGTGTACGCGTCGCCCCTGTCGACCAGGACCGTCGTCCTCTCGCAGCTCGTGTGGCTGGCGGCGCGGCGCTGCACCTTCTGGATTTTGGGAAGCGTGATCGCCGACGTCGTCGCAACCGTCGCCCTCGACAGCGACCCAGGCTTCTTCATCTCGCGCGCCCTTCTCGCCACGCCGCTGCTTGTCGCGCTGGTGATCGTGAGCATCGGGGCGGGGAGCACCCGGGGCTCCAGGGCACCGGCGGGAGCGACCGTGTTGCTCGGGGGGACGACCGCGGTCGCCGTCCTCGCGCCTCTCGTACTGAAGGTCATCGGCGGATCAACTCCGGGGGAGGCGGTCGACGGCGCCGCGTTCTCGTCGCTCGCCCGCTCGCTGGGCGCCATCCTCTTCGGGCGCTACGACCTCCTCGCAGCCGCGGGGCTGGCGGCCATGGTCCTCGTCGGCGCTGCGCTGTGCCGGGCGGGCGGACTGGGGCTCCGGGAGCAGCTGACCCTGGACGCCGCCTTCTGGGCGGAGTTCACCGTGACCTCGATGAGGGCGGCCGTCGAGGAGCCGAAGCCGTCGTTCCGGCACCTTTCCGGACTGACGGGACCGTGGTCGATCCTGTGGTTCGAGGTGGCGGCACTTCGCCGGGCCAACTACCAGCGGTGGTCATTCCTCCTGCTCCTCGCCACGTCCATCCTCACCGGGGGGTTTGCCCCTGAGTTCATCCCGCTGTTCGCCTTCGCCGCTCCGCTCGGGGTCGTCACGGGCGCGTATCTTTCGGGCGTCGCCCGGCACCTTCGCCTGCGTACCTTGCTCCTGGTGCCAGGCCGGATGACGTCCAGGGTCGTGGCGGCCGAAGCCGTCCACGTCGTGCTCGCCTGTGCAGGCCTCGTCCTCAGCGTGGCGGCCGGGGGCATGGCCGGAGGGTACGGCGCGGGGGAGATCGCCCGCTTGGGCCTCCAGGGTCTTGTCCTGCTGACTGTGGCGTTCGCCATCCGCGTGGGCGCAGCTGCGCTGGCGTCTCGCGACGGGGCCCTGCCCGGGGGCCTGTACCACCTGACCTTGACGGTAATGACCGCAGCGGGGACCAGCGCCATCGTCGCCGTGGCGTGGCTGGCCTCGAAGATCAACGCGCCGACGTGGGCGGCTCTCCTCGTCCTATTGGGCGCGGCGTCGATGCTGCTGGCTGCGGCAATGCGGCTCTTCGATTCCTGCGTCGGTCCGGCCGACACGCGCCAGTCGGGCGCCGATCGCGCACTGGTATCCCGTTCGTAGACCGCCACGCTTCCGCGGTGGACGCGCCGTCCCCGCGCGCCCGCACCGAGGCGAGCTGGGTACTCAGCAGCGGGTGCGGGCGGCGGCGGCCGCCTCGATGGCCTCGACCGCCACCGTGGGCCCTGCGCCGGCCACGATGGCGTCGCCGATGCGGGCGGCGGCGTGCCGGAACGACGGGTCGCCGAGCACCCGCTCCACCGCCTCGGTGATGGCCTTTTCGGGCGCTGTCCGCTTCAGGCGGATGCCGGCGCCTTGGGCAACGACGCGGGCGGCGTTGTCTCCCTGGTCGCGACCCATCGGCATGACGACCAACGGCACGCCGGCGGCGAGGGCCTTGACGACGGTGCCGTGCCCGCCGTGTGTGACAGCGGCCGCCGCGTGGCGGAGCACCTCCGAATGCGGCGCAGACGCCACCACCTGGACGTTGGCTGGTGCCTTGAACCCGCTGAGGTCCAGCGCGGGACCGGCGGTGATCACGGCTCGCACGGGAAGCCGCCCGAGAGCGTCGGCGATCCGCCGCAGCTCCGGCACCTGGTCCTGGAAGGTGGAGCTCGTGGCTACGAGGACAAGCGGGTCGTCGCCGGCCGGAGGCGTCCACGGCTCGGTCCACGACGGATCGTCGAGCTGTGCCCCGGCGTAGCGGACGTTCGGAGGAAGGTTGGCCGGGAAGTCGAACGCCTGCTCGACGAGCACGAGGGTCTGGTGGCGACGCACCTGGTCGAGCGTGTGGTCCAAGGGGGCCAGGCCGTGGGCGGACCGTGCCGCATTGAGGTCGGACAGGCCACTGTCGAAGGCCCGCTCCATCAAGGCTCCGAACACGCGGTCGCGACTGCGCCCCAGCGGCCCTCGACTTGGCGTCCACCCGGTGCCCGCCGGCGGCTGACCGCTGCCGGGCAGGGCGTAGATGTTCGGGCACAGGAGCACGACGGGCACGCCGACCCCCTCGGCTCCGACCTGGGCACCGAGCAGCAACTCGCTGGTCACGAACACGTCAGCGGGCCGGCGCCGGAGCTCGGCGGCGACGTCGTCGGCGAAGAGCCGGGCCGGCCCGCAGAGAAAGCGGTCGCGCACACGGGCGAACAGTTGCAAAGGGCTCTTGGCCTCCCAGTCGCGGATGAAGTCGTCCTCCGGGCGTCGGGTGACGTGCTGCGGTGCTGACGTCCACGGGATGTGGCGGGCGCCGGCAGCGGCTACCTCACCGGCGAGCACGGCGTCGCCGATGACGACGACGTCGTGGCCTCGGGCGACGAGGCCCCGGACGATGGCGAGCTCAGGAGGGACGGTGCCGCCACCGTCCCAGAGGGCGACGAGAATCCGACGGGGTGTGGTCATGGCTGAACCTCCAATGCCTTGATGAGGGTGGTTATGGCCGCTGCGGTATCGCGCTTGCTGAAGCCGTAATCGTGACGGAGCGATTTCCATGCCGCGACCTCGGTGGCGGCCAGATAGGCCGCGATCTTCTGGCGGCGGGCGGTTCCGGACGCGGGGAGGGCATGGGCGAACGTCCGCTCCACCCATTCCCGGTGCCAGATCCGGGCGTCGTCCAGGGCCGCCTTGAGTGCCGGCACTCGGTGCTCTTCGCACGTCGCCCGGAAATTGGCAAGGCCGGACGTCTCGTACTGCGCCACCAGCGCTTGGACGGCGGCATCAGTGTTTCCCGGCTCAGCGGCGCTGCGGAGGCCGGCCGTCTCGGCGTGGAGCGTTTCAGTCACCGCCGAAAGGACACCGTCCTTCGAGCCGAAGTGGTTCAGGACCGTCTGGTGGGACACGCCGGCGGCGGACGCAATGCCGTTGAGCGTGACGTCGTCGTACCAGTTCTCGAAGAACAACGTCCGAGCCGCGGCGAGGATGCGCTGTCGAGTCGTGTCGACGGCGTCCGCTCGGTCGCCCATGGTGTAGGTCCGTTTCATTTGAGTACGACTCAACCACTAGGTTGAGTCGAAGTCAAGCGAAAATCACCCAGACTCGACCGCAGTACGGAGCTCGCCGAGCAACGACCTCAACTCCCGGAGGCCCGACGTCCCGACGGCCTCGGCGTAGACCCTTTCGATTCCGTCGATCGTCCCTACGATGTCCCGCAGAAGCTCCGCGCCTCGGTCAGTGAACACCACGAGCGTCGCCCGCAGGTCGTCGGGATGGGGGCGGCGTTCGATGTAGCCGAGCCGCTCCAACTCGCCGACCAGCTTCCCCACCGCCTGCTTGCTGATCCCGGCGTGTCGTGCGGCGACGGTCACCGTCGTGCCGGTCTCGTCCAGGTGCGGCAACAGCGCGATCAGACTGGGCGCGAGATCGTGACCTCGTCGTCGAAGCTCCGCTCGGGCACGACGCTGGAAGTCGGCGTGGATGCTCAGCACGTCACGGCCAATGTGGTCGTGACGGCGCAACAGGGACCCGTCCATGACCCTGAGGCTATCAGAGAAGGGAAACCAGGTTGACGATCTAGGCAACCGGGTTTACTATCTGTCGCATGGTAACCACTATCAACCATCGACAGAGCCCCCGATTCGACACACCGGGCGGCAACACCACAACGCCCCTTGCCTCTCCTCGGGTCGGGGCAAAGGAGATCCTCGTCGTCCGCCAGGAGCAGCAGCCGGGCGGGACGAATCCGATGCACACGAAGAGCAGTGAGGCGGTCGTCATCGTCCTCGCCGGCACGCTCGAGGTCGTCACCACCACGGAGAGGCTCTCGCTCGCCGAGGGTGACGCCGCCTTGATCTCCCCGCATACGGCACATCGACTCTGCAACACAGGTGACACCCCGGCCCAGTGGCTTGTCATCACCCCGGCGAACGTGGAGTTCACGACAGCGGATGGTGACGTGATCGAACCGATCTGGGCCCGCTCGTGAAGATCGCACTGAATCCACGGAGGGATGAAGTGAACGACAATGACATTCTGCCTGCCGCCTTCGAAGAGCTGCAGCGGGCGTGGAACAGCGGGGACGGTGCCCACTTCGGCGAGCTGTTTGCCGATGATGCGGACTTCGTCGACATCCGCGGCACGCGTCACCGTGGCAAGGGGGCAATCGCCGGCGGCCACCAGGCGATTCTCGACACCATCTACCGCGGCTCGACCGTGCGCTACGGCGTCGTGGATCAGGCGGTTCTCGCCGAGGGGTGCCTGCTCGGCACGGTAGAAGCGACGCTCGACGTCCCTGACGGCCCGCTCGCCGGGGTGAACCGGTCGACGATCACCGCGGTGATGACCCGTACCGACGCGGGCTGGAAGATCCGCGCCTTTCACAACACCTTGGTGGCGACGTGACGGTGCCGTGGGGGGTCTGGATGTTCACAGGCTGAGTCCAGTCGAGCACACGAGGTCTTCGTGCCGGTGCGCCGTTCGATGCGTCAGCGGATGACCCGGATGCGGTCGACCACTCCCAGCAGGCGGAGCACGCGGCGGAGGTCCGGAAGCTCGACGCCGGCGGCAGCACCCAGGAACGGCAGGTCCAGGCCCAGGTCCGGCGACACGACCCCCAGGCCGGCCGGCACGGGAATCGGGTTCTGCAACGCGTTGGCCACGACGGCCAGCACCGCGGTGTGAACGCCGGGGGTGGCGAAGCCCGACAGGACGAGCCGGCCCCGCACCAGGGCCACCTCGACGCCTATGAACTGGCTGTCGAGCGTGGACTGCAGTTCGTGCACGAGCCCGGCGTCGAGAGAGTGGTCCTCGACGGCCACACCGGCCTCAACTCCTACGGCGGTGTCGGCGCTGGTGGGCGCGGTGGTGATGCCGATGGCGATCACGCCGGCGGTCACTGCGACCGCGATCCTTCGGACAACAGCTTGCAAGGGAACTGCCCACCTTCCTGGGGTCACCGCCCCAGTCCCAGCCAAGGCGCGTACCAAGAAACCGCTGCGGGCGACCCCGCCGTTACAGCTTCTTCGGATGTGGCTGGTGACGTGGTCCGCTCGCTAGTCGACCTCCTTGCCGCGCAGGCGTGTCGCGAGTCGTTGGAGGGCACGGTGTTGCAGGACCCGGACGTTGACCGGTGTCTTGGCCGTCAGCCTGGCCACCTCCTCAACGCTGAGCCCGCTCACCACCCGCAGCAGGAGGACCTCCGCCTGGTCGGCCGGCAGCAGCCGCCGGAGCCGGGCGATGGTCGCCTCGAGGGAGAGGAGGGCCACCGTCTCGTCCTCGGGACGGTCGGGGGCCGGCTCGCACAGATCCCCGATCAGCCGATCGGTGGGTCGCCGGCCGGCTCGCCGGTAGGTGTCGATCAGGCGTCGGCGGGCCAGGGTGAAGACCCACGCCCGAAAGGCGTCGTCACCTCCGACGAACCGGGGGAACGATGCGGCGACCTCGGTCCAGACCTCGCCGGCGATGTCCTCGGCCTGCCCCGCGTGCGCCCCCCGCAGATGGCACAGCAAAGCCGGTTGCAGCTCCCGGTAGAGCGTGTCGAGGTCGGCGCCGTCATCGTGCACGTCTCCGTTGTCGGCACATACCGACGCCGGCTGTACCGGCCATACCGCAGAGGTGGATGCGGCCCGATCGAGCTGATGGCCTCGGACGGAGCTCAGGCGACCTTGCCGGCCAGGGCGGCCAGCACGGAGCGGCGAAGGTCGTCGGCATGCACGCCTGAGGCGGTCAGCACCCGAGCTGCCAACCCCTGGCCCTCCCGGATGAGGGCCAGCAGGATGTGCTCGGTGCCGATGTAGTTGTGGCGCAGGCGTAGCGCCTCCCGCAGGGACAGCTCGAGCACCTTCTTGCTCCGGGGCGCGAACGGAATGTGCCCACGGGTGATGCTCCGTCGGTAGCGGGCGAAACAAGCCCGCTCCAGGGCGCCGGGGCCGAACGACTCCTCGACCCTGGCCCGAACGTGCTCCATGTCGATCCCGATGGCGCGCAGGGCGTCGACATCAGGCCCGCTCAGGATGGCGTCGCCGCCCAGGCGCCCGATCTCCTGCCGGACCATCTCCGCGGTCAGGCCGGCGGCGGCCAGCGTCTGCGCCGCGATCCCGTGGCCCTCGTCCAGCAAGCCCAGGAGCAGATGCTCGGTGCCGATGTACCCGTGCCGGAGGGTACGCGCCTCGGACTGGGCGTACTCGACGACGGCGCGGGCTCCCGGAGTGAACCGCTCGAACATGGCTACTTCCCTCTTCCGATCAGGCGCCGCGGGGCGGCGTGCTTCTTGTGGACGGCCTGCTTGCTGACACCCAGGGCAGTGGCGATCTCCTGCCACGACCAGTCGTGGCTGCGGGCGTTCTGCACCTGGAGCGCCTCGAGGCTTTCCAGCAGCCGGCGTAGGGCGGCGACCGCCCGCAGGCCGACCACTGGATCTGTGCTGCCGGCCGCATCTGCCAGCTCGGTGGCTTCGCTCATGCCGTCATCCTACGTTGACGCGCACCGAAAGTCAACCAGTGTTGACGAGTGCCCTCTCGAGCCCGTCGAGGATGAGCTCGAGCCCGAACTCGAACTCGTTCCCGTAGTCGTAGCCGGGCTGGAGGACGTGCTCGAGGGTCAGCGCGGTGAGGTGGGGGTACTCGTCCCGGGGGAACCGGGCCAGGATCATCTGCGCCACCTGGGCTGTCTCCTCCGCCGTGTGGAAGGGCAGGGTGGCCTCTTGCAGTGCGAAGCCGTAGATGTAGCTGTCGAGGACCGAGAACGCGTGCGCGGCCATCGCGATCGAGAAGCCGGCGGCCCGCAGGATTCCGATTACCGCGTCGTGGTGCCGGAGTGTTGCCGGGCCCGGTGAGGTCCGTGACTCCATCAGACCGATGGCCCACCGGTGACGGGACAGGGCCTCCCGGGCCGAGATCGCTCGCTGACGCATCGCCGGCTTCCAGTCCCTCGCCGCCGACGGCAGGTCGATCTCGCTGAAGACGACGTCGACCATGCCGTCGAGGAGCTCGTCCTTGTTGGCCACATGCTTGTAGAGCGACATCGCCTCCACCCCCAGCGATTCGCCGAACTTGCGCATGGTCAGAGACCCGATCCCGCTCTCGTCGGCGAAGGCGACAGCGGCGCGCAGCACCCGGTCGCGGTTCAGCGGGATCCGAGGCTCGGTTGACGGCTCGGGGGCCATCTCCTTGCTCCTGACGTTGGGGGTTGACGGGATTACGTTGTAAGCCTACTCTGCTTACAACGTAAGCCAACGACGCTTCGGGAGACACGATGACGAGAGCAACGCTCAGACGATCGACAGAGCCGGCGCACGACATCCCCGGCGTGGGGACGATGAAGGCCATCGTGCAGGACGAGTACGGCTCCGCACCGGAGGACGTGCTCCGCCTCGCCGAGGTGGCCCGGCCCTCCATCGGCGACGACGGCATCCTCGTGCGTGTGCGGGCCGCGAGTGTGGATCGCGGCACATGGCATGTGATGGCCGGCCTGCCGTACCCCATGCGCCTGGCGGGGTTCGGGCTGCGGCGGCCCAAGGCGCTGAACCCAGGGCGAAGCGTCGCCGGCACCGTCGAGTCGGTCGGGAAGGACGTGACCGCGTTCAAGCCGGGCGACGAGGTCTACGGCGCGGCCGAGGGCGTCTTCGCCGAGTACGCCGTGGCCGAAGCGAAGAGACTCGCCCTGAAGCCGGCGAACCTCTCCTTCGAGCAGGCGGCGGCCGTTCCCATCTCGGGGATGACCGCGCTGCAGGCCGTGCGCGACCAGGCAAAGGTCGAGGCCGGGCAGAAGGTGCTGATCATCGGGGCATCGGGCGGCGTGGGCACGTTCGCCGTTCAGATCGCCAAGGCCTACGGCGCCGAAGTCACCGGCGTGTCCAGCACGGCGAAGGTGGACCTGGTTCGAGCGCTCGGCGCCGACCACGTCGTCGACTACAGCCAGGAGGATCCCTCAGACGGCGAGCACCGCTACGACGCCATCCTCGACATGGGAGGCAATCGACGGCTGTCACAGCTCCGCCGAGCGCTCACCCCCGGCGGGAGGCTGGTCATCGTCGGTGGAGAGAACGGCGGACGGTGGATCGGGGGCTTCGACCGCGGGATCCGGGCTCAGCTGCTGTCTCCGTTCGTCGGCCAGAAGCTCGGCAGCCTGATGGCGTCGGAGAACTCCGAGGACCTGATGGTCCTCCGGGACCTTCTCGAGGCGGGAACGATCACATCGGCCATCGATCGGACGTACCCCTTGGCCGACGTCCCCGCGGCGATCCGGCACCTGATCGACGGACACGCCCGAGGCAAGGTCGTCATCACCGTGTGAGGCCGTGCCGTCATAGGATGGCCTCGAACTTCTTCGTATCAGCACGTTCTCGGACGGTGGCCATGCATTCCCGCCAGTGAAGGGTCCCGACTTCGAGATACCAGCGGATTCTCCGGCGCCCCGGGTAGAGACGCCGATCCTCCGGCCTCAGCCGCGTGGTCTGTTCCGGAAGGTGCGAGCCACGGCTCTTGTGAGTTTGCTCGGGCTCTCGGCCGTCGGCGCCTATGCGTGGAACTCGACGGTCGAGAGGAATCCGGCGCCGCAGGTCTCGTTCGAGGACCCTCTGCCGTCCACCGCCGCGACTCCCGAGACCCGCCCGGCCCCGAGCTCTTCATCCACCGTCACGCCGACCAGCGTTGCCGTCGGTCCGACCGGGACGTGCCTGGAGTCGGCGGAGAGCGCCGGAGCAGCTCGAGAGGCGCCGTCCGAACGACCGCCATGGCTGACGCTGCACTTCAGCCCACGGGTCTCCACCGCCTCCCTCGTCCTCATCTCCGGCGCTGCGTCCGAGGCCCGGGAGGCGTTCGGCGAGGCCGGTGCGGTGGGAGTTCACGTCTACTGCGACATCGAGGAGTACGCAGCAGGACTCAGGATCTCCTCCGAGGAGGCCTCGAGAAGGATCGGCGAACGACGCTTCGCCTCCATCCTGCTGAGCGACATCCGCATCTACGGCCCCAGCTACGAAAGGCAGACCACCGCCGACCGGCGCCGGATCATCTACCACGAGTACTTCCATGCCGTGCAGCACTCGCTCTCGCGGAACCGGTCGGCGCGAGGCGACCTCGAACGTCCGGTGTGGTTGATCGAGGGCAGCGCGAAGTTCTTCGAGTCCTCGATGACCCAACGCGAGTTGGAGGCGTTCCGTCGGTCGGAGGTCAGGCGCTGGGCCGCCCTGCCCGAGCTCTCGACATTCATCGACGGCGCAGGATCGGACGCCGAGTTTGGACCGGAGGTCTACCGGCTCGGGTCGGTCGCCAGCGATTACCTGGTCACGAAGTACGGACGGGACCGTCTCCAACATGACTTCTGGGCCGCTCTGGCCACCACTGACTGGCGGTCGGCGTTTCTTCAGGTGTTCGGGATCAGCGTCGACGAGTTCTACGCCGACTTCGAGACCTACCGAACGACCTTGCGCCCCTAGTCCTCCTCGAGGGCGGGCAGTTTTTCGACAGCCCTCCGAGATGCTGACAGCATGGGCGGGCCGCCACTTCCCCGGCGTGGAGGACTCTTCGCATGCCCGCTCGCCCCACCCGCTTCTCGTTCGCGGCCGTTCGCCGCCTCTACACGAGGATGGCCACGGCCGCAGCCGCGTCGACTCTGGTCGCGACAGGGCTGGTGGCGCTGCCTGCCCCCGACGACGTCGAGGCGGTGGTCCGGGACAAGGTCCAGGCCCTGGTCGAGGACCGAGCCGAGGAGGGCTGGGTGCGCACGGTCGACACCGGCCAGCCGAGCGAGATGGTGGGCTTCGAGTGGGAGGGGGCCGAGGCCGGCGCGGTCGAGGTGCGGGCCATGGGCGATGACGGATGGTCGGACTGGCAGCTCGTCGAGGGCGATCCTGCCGAAGGGCCCGACGTCGGGTCGCCCGAGCGCCACGACCGCACCACCGCCGGGCCGGTCTGGGTCGGTCGGGGAGTCGACCAGGTCCAGGTACGGGTGGCCGAAGGCTCCCTGTCGGGTCTCAAGCTCCATGCCCTCCGTTCGGAGGAGCCGTCGACCGGCGGCCGCGTCGGCGGCACGAAGCCCGCAGGCGCGGCACCGGCGCAGCCCGGCATCGTCAGCCGTGCCTCATGGGGCGCAGACGAGTCCTACAGGACCCGCAACGCCGGCTGCACGCAGCCCTTGCTCGCGCCCAACGTCCGGTTCGCGATCGTCCACCACACGGCCGGCACCAACGCGTACACCGCAGCCGACTCCGCTGCGCTCATCCGTGGGATGTACTACTTCCACACCCACACCAACCTGTGGTGTGACATCGGCTACAACTTCCTGGTCGACCGTTTCGGCACCGTGTTCGAGGGGCGCTTCGGCGGCATCACCCGGGCGGTCGTGGGCGCCCACGCCGAGGGCTTCAACACCGGAAGCACGGGTGTGGCGATCATGGGCACCTTCTCCACCGTCCCCGTGCCCTCGCCGGCCTACGGCGCGGTTCGCAACCTCCTGGCGTGGAAGCTGGCCCTCCACGGCGTCGACCCGAACGCAACCATCACCGCGAGCGGCGTCCCGGTGCGCACCATCACGGGTCATCGCGACGTGAACGCCACCCTGTGCCCCGGCGACATGGCCGAGAGCCTCCTGCCCCAGCTGCGCTCGGACGTGGCGACGACCATGGGCGTGACGAACGGGTCCACCTACCGTCCTCTGACGCCGGTGCGCGTGCTCGACACCCGGAGCGGCATCGGCGCCGCGGCCGGAGCGCTCGGACCGAAGGGCACCATCGACGTCAAGGTTGCCGGCGTCGCCGGCGTGCCGGCGTCAGGGGTGACCGCAGTCGCCCTCAATGTCACCGCCGCCAATGCCAGTGGACCCCTCAGCTTCCTGACCGTCTGGCCGAAGGGCGCCACCCGGCCCCTTGCGTCCAACCTCAACTTCTCGGCCGGCGTCTCGGTGCCCAACCTGGTCATGGCCAGAGTCGGTGCCGACGGGAGCGTCTCCCTCCACAACGAGATCGGCACCGTCGACGTCGTGGCGGACATCCAGGGCTGGTACACGGAGGCCATCGCCGCCGCCGGATCGTCGTTCGTCCCGGTGAACCCGGCCCGCATCCTCGACACCCGAGACGGCACGGGTGCCGGCGGGACGGTGGCCCCGGTCGGCCCCGGCGGGGTCCTCCAGCTCGGGGTGACCGGTGTCGGCGGTGTGCCGGCGAACGGCGTGACCGCAGTGGTGCTGAACATGACCGTCGCCCGGGCCACGGGCCCGGAGAGCTACCTGACGGTGTGGCCGGCCGGCGGGGCGCGGCCCGCCGCCTCGAACCTGAACTTCTCGGCGGGGCCGGCCTCGACAAACCTGGTGGTCGCCCAGGTGGGTGCCGACGGCAGGGTCTCCGTCTACAACAACCTGGGCTCGACCGACGTCATCGCCGACGTCGAGGGGTGGTTCGCGGCGCCCACCTCGCCCCCCACCGGGTCCACCTACTTCGGGATCAACCCCTCGCGCATACTCGACACCCGCGACGGCACGGGCACCGGTGGTGCGGCGGGCCCGCTCGGGCCGAACGGGACCATCGAGCTCACGGTGGCGGGCGCGGGCGGCGTGCCCGAGCCAGGCGTGACCTCGGTGGTCCTCAACGTCACCGTCACCGACTCGTCCGGTCCTGAGAGCTACCTCACCCTCTTTCCGTCAGGAACCGCCCGTCCGGTGGCGTCAAACCTCAACTTCGTCGCCGGCGAGACCGTGCCCAACCTGGTCGTGGTCCGGGTGCAGGACGGCAAGGTGTCGCTGTTCAACAACCTGGGCTCGACCCACGTCATCGCCGACGTGCAGGGTTGGTACAGCGGGGCGTGAGATCGAGGTCGGCGCCGGTCATTCGTCGGCGCGAGCGGCCTGGAGCAACGCAGAGACCTGATCGAGCAGCTCCTGCACGCGGCGGTCCTTGCTCTGGAGGCGCTGCAGCTCGTCGAGCACGGCGACCGCCGCCTCTCGATCGAGGCCGGCCGGTTGACGAGGCGCAAGGAGGACGATCGAGCGACGGATCCGCTCGAGGTCCTCGGACTTCAAGGAGTAGGTCACCGGTGAACTGTAGCGAACAAGTGTTCGCTCCGCAGTCTCAGACCTTCGGCGGCCTCGGCTGTTCGATCCTGGAAACCAGTTCCTCGGCGAGGTCCCGGAGCTTGCGATTCTCCCGCTGGGATGCCCGGACCAGGATCTGGAACGCCTCGTCTGCGCCGCACCGCTGGGCGCCCATGAGGATGCCCTTGGCCTGCTCGATGACCGCCCGCGATCGCATGGCGGTGGAGAGGTCCTGGCTGAGCTGGTAGGCGTCCCAGTAGGCCTGCGAGTTGGCCAGCACGATCGCCGCCTGGGTGGCGTACTGCGAGCCCACCTCGACCTCGTGGTCACCGAAGGCGGCGGGGGACCGGGAGTAGAAGTTCAGCGCGCCGACGCCCTCATGGTTGGCGATGAGCGGAAGGGAGACGGTGCTCTGGATGCCATGGGCGGCGGCGGCCTCGCTGAATGCGCGCCACCTCTCGTCCTTGGAGGTGTCTTCGATGCGGAAGATCTCCTGATGACGGAAGGCGTCGAGGCAGGGGCCGATCCCGGTCTCGTACTGGGCCGAGTCGATCTCGGGAGCATCTTCGTCGGTGAAGACCGCGGTCTTGGCTCGGCCGTCCACAAGCATGCTGAGGCCGGCCATGTCGGCGGCGGGGACCGCCTCCGTGGCGAGATGGGCCACGCGGTTGAGCGTTTCCTCGAGCGTGCCGTCGCCCACGAAGAACTTGGAGAGCGCGGCGAGGCTGCGGGCGAGGGGGTCTTCGGACGGCATGACTGACTCCTGGAACCGGGGGAGCCAACAGCACGTCCCTTCCCTCTGAAGGATGGCGGGCCGACTCGCAGGCGCGTCCTACCCGGGCCCAGGGCCGGCCGAACCCGGGCTCTGGGCCCGCTCAGCCGTTGAGGACGAACGTGAAGGTGGCGTTCCTGCTGTCCGCGGCGTCGCTCATGGCCACCTCCAACTCCTTGCGGTAGATGCCGTCAGACGCGTTGCGGGCGTGCCCCGGGAAGTACAGCTGGGTGGTGAGGATCCTGCCGCCCGGGGCCTGCACCTTGACGTGGATGTGCGGGGTCCGGCCGGGGTACAGGCCCGGCATCACCGCCTCGAGGCGGTAGCGACCCTGGGCGTCGGTGAACTGGTGGCCCCGGAAGGCGAAACCCGAGTTGTCGTAGACGCCGCTCCCATCGGCCTGCCAGAAATCGACGAGTGCCCTGGACACCGGCTTGCAACCGGTGGTCACCACCGTGCCGGTGAGCAGCAGCTTGGTCCCACCTGCGTCGCCACGGATGTTGACCCGCTCGGGCGAGTTGGGCTTGAAGTACGGCCCTTCGGTCTGCGCAGGAGTGAGGTCGTCGGCGTCGGCGCATTCAGGGGTGGGGGCGAGCACCGTCGTGGTCACGACCCCGGGAGCTGAGGGGGTGGTGGGACCGCCGGAGGTGGCGGGTGTGGTGGTCGGCGCCCCTTGGGCGGCCGGAGCGGTGTCGGTGCCGCTTCCGCCACCGCTACGTCCGCACGCGGCCAGCACGGCCGCGACGGCGGTGCCGAGACCGGCCAGGATCACGTTGCGGCGGGAGAAGGTCGGTTGCTCGGTCATGGAGAGATGTTCGGTCCTTCCCCTGTGAGGGCCCTGAGAACGTGATGGGAGCGCGGTTGGGGTTTCCGGTCAGTCCCCGAGGAGGTACCGGGGTCCAGGTCCGGACGCGGCGGCGAGGTCGCCCGGATTGCGGAGCGCGCACCGGTCGAAGGAGAGGCAGCCGCAGCCGATGCAGGAGTCCAGCTCGTCGCGCAGCCCCTCGAGAAGGCGGATGCGCTCGTCGAGCATGGGCCGCCAGGCCGCCGACAGCCGGCGCCAGTCACCCGGGCTCAGGCCGTCGTCGGCAGGGAGCGTGGCCAGCGCCCGGCCGATCTCCTCCAGCGTCAGCCCCACCCGTTGGGCGACCTGGATGAACGCCACCCGGCGGAGCACGGACCGGCCGTAACGGCGCTGGCCACCCTCGGACCGGCGCGACCGGATGAGGCCGCGCTCCTCGTAGAACCGCAGCGCCGAGACGTTGACCCCGGCCCTGGTGGCCACGGTACCGATGGAGAGGTCGTCGTCGGTCGACATCGGAAAGATCCTACCTGCAGTTAGGTTGAGATCGTCCGACGATTCGGAGGGAGGAGTAACTTCCAGCCATGGCGGAGAACCCCTGGCTGGAGCGGCGGGTGTTCCACTGGGCCCACCAGGGCGGCGCCCGTGAGGGCCCGTCGAACACCCTGTACGCCATGCGCCGCGCCTTGCAGGCCGGCGCCCACGGCTTGGAGGTCGACGTCCACCGCACCAAGGACGGCGTGCTGGTGGTCGCCCACGACGACGAGCTCCGGCGGATGACGGGCGCCGAAGGGCGGATCTCCACGAGCACCCTCGAGCACCTGCGCACCGTCGACGCCGCCTACAACTGGGTGGAGGGACAGGTGGCGGTCGAAGGCGGGCCGCCGGAGCAGTATCCGTTGCGCAACGACGGTCCCGGCCCCCGAACCCCCGAGCTCGGCATCCCGGCCTTCCAGGACGTGCTCGACGCCTTCCCCGGCGTCCCCTTGACCGTGGAGGTCAAGCGGTGGCGGGCGGCGTGGCCTCTGGCCGGACTGCTGAAACAGCTCAGCCGCGACGACGTGATCGCGGTGTCTATCCGGCCCTGGGCGCTGTGGGCGTTCCGCCTCCGGGCCCGCTCGGTGCCCTTCGCACCGAGCCCGCTCGGGCTCCTCGCCTTCTGGGTCGGCTCTCGGGTGGGGATCGCGCTGCGGTTCCGGGGGGCTGTCGCCATCCAGGTCCCGCTCCGTCGCAAGCGGCGGCGGATCACCGACGAGCGGCTGGTCGAGAAGGCCCACCAGGCCGGCCTCGCCGTGCATGTCTGGACCCTCGACGACCGGACCGAGATCGGCGAAGCACTCGACGTGGGCGCCGACGGGGTCATGACCGACTGCCCGTCGGTGCTCGCCGCCGTGCTGGCCGAGCGCGGCGCCGGCTGGACGGCCTAGTTCCACCCGCTCCGGCGGTACGCTCGATTCCGGCTCGTCGGGCTTACAGGCAAGGAACGTCGGCAATGCCCCACACGGAGGACGAACGGAACCGCCGCCGGCTGGGTCAGGTCCTGCGCGTCGTCGTGTCGCTCGGGCTGGCGGCGGCGATCTTCGCCTACGTCCTGGGCTCCGCCGCCGACTTCTCCGAGGTCCGCGACGCCATCTCCTCCATGACCGGCGTGGAGCTGGCCACCCTGGGTCTCGCCGCGCTGTGGAACCTGGTCACGTACTGGATGGTGGTCGTGGCCGCCACGCCAGGACTGACCTATCGCCAGGCCATGGTCCTCGTGGAGTCAACCACCGCCGTCGCCAACGCCGTCCCGGGAGGCAGCGCCGTCGCGGTCGGGCTGACGTACGGCATGCTCGGCTCGTGGGGGTTCTCCCGGTCACGCAGCACGCTGTCGGTGATCGTCTCGGGGCTCTGGAACAACTTCGCCAAGCTCGGTCTGCCGGTGCTGGCCCTCGTCCTCCTCGCGCTGCAGGGCGACACGGGCGCCGGGCGGGTCACCGCCGGGCTGCTCGGGATCGCCGCGCTCGTCGGTTGCGTCACCCTCTTCGCCCTCGCCCTTCGCAAGGAGACGTTCGCCCGCCGGGCGGGCGACGCGGCCGCCCGGACCATGTCCCGCGTCCGGGGGAGGCTGGGAAAGGGCCCGGTCGAGGGATGGGGCGACGCCTGTGCGAAGTTCCGGGGCCGCACCATCGGCCTGGTCAGCCAGGCCTGGAAGCGTCTCACGGTGGCCACCGTGGTCAGCCACCTGTCGCTCTACCTCGTCCTGCTGCTCGCCCTACGGCACATCGGTGTCTCCGAGGACGAGGTGCGCTGGACGGAGGTCCTGGCGGCCTTCGCCTTCGTGCGGCTCCTCACCGCCATCCCCATCACGCCCGGCGGCCTCGGGGTGGTCGAGCTCGGCCTGATCGCCGCCCTCACCACCGCGGGCGGCGACGAAGCCGAGGTCGTGGGCGCAGTCCTGATCTTCCGGGGTCTCACCTACCTGCTCCCCATCCCGCTGGGGCTGGCCACCTACCTGTTCTGGCGTCGCAACTCGTCGTGGAGGGACTCTGCGCCACCGCTGCGGACCGTGCCCCTCGAGGGTCAGGCGGTCACCGACCCGGTTCCGAGCCCCTGAGATCGCCATCGTGAGCCCGTCATGCTCCTGAACCATCGCCGGGCCCTGCGCCTCGTCGCCGTGCTCGCGGTGCTGACGGTCGTGGTCTTCCTGCTGGTCGGCACCGATCCCAACCGAGGGTTCGTGCAGGACGTGGACGACGGCTTCCTCGACCTGATGGTCAGCGCGAGGACCGGTCCGCTGGTCTGGGTGGCCAAGGCGCTGGCCTTCGCCGGCAGCGTCTGGGTGAACTGGCCGATCCGGGTGGTGGTGATGGTGCTTCTGGCCGTGCGCCGGCGGTGGCTGCAGCTGACCGCGTTCCTGCTCGCCGTGATCACGTCGGAGCCGCTGATCGGGCTCCTGAAGGAGGTGTACGACCGGCCCCGTCCGGCGGCCGGGCTCCTCGCCACCCACAGCGCCTCGTTCCCCTCGGGTCATGCTGTCGCCGGCGCAGTCACCGCCGTGGGAATCGTCATCGTGATGCTCCCGCCCGGTCCTCGCCGCTGGCGGTGGGAGGTCCAGGCCGCGGTCTTCGCCGGCCTCATGGCGCTGAGCCGGACCTATCTCGGGGTCCACTGGCTCTCCGACGTGGTGGCCGGCACGTTCCTGGGTGTGACCCTGGCGGTCGGCTGGCCGGCGCTGCTCCAGGAACTACGGGAGCGCCGGCAATCGAGGACCAGTCACGTCGGAACGGGATCGACGGCGGTCGACCTGGCCGCGGAGGGGTTGTGACGGTGGAGGAGGATGCGCGTCTCCGCTGGGCGATCGGGCTCTCGGTGCTGGCGGGCACCATCCTCCCGCTCCACCGCGACCGGATCGGCCGGCGCGAGCAGCAGACCTTCCGCCTGGTCAACGGCCTGCCTGACCGGCTGTACCCGCCGGCGTGGACGGTCATGCAGCTGGGCGCCCTCGCCGCCGCACCGGCCACCGCGGGCGTCGCTCTGCTCGCCGGGAACCGTCCCCTGGCCCGCCGGCTGATGACCAGGGGCACGGCGTCGTGGGCGCTGGCCAAGGTGGTCAAGGGACTGGTCCGGCGGGGCCGGCCGGCCGCCCTGCTGCCCGGCGTGAGAAACAGAGGCGCGGAATCCCGCGGCCTCGGCTATCTCTCCGGTCACGCCGCCGTGGCCACCACGCTGGCCGCCACGGCGTACCCCCATCTCGGTGCCCGAGGCCGGCGGCTCGCCGTGGGGTTGACGTCGGTGGTCGGTGTCGCCCGGATCTACGTCGGCGCCCACCTGCCGCTCGACGTGGCCGGCGGTGTCGCACTCGGTCTGCTGGTCGACGGGGCCTCGTCGATGCGGGGGAGGGCGGGCCGGTGACGCAGTCAGGACTTGTCGAGCCCATGGCGGGCCAGCCAGGCGCGCGCGGCCTGGGCGGGGCTCGCCCCGTCGACCTCGACCTCCCGGTTCAGCCGCACCAGCTCCTCGGTGGTGAGCACGCGGCTCACGGCGTCCGCGGCCTCGCGCAGGACGTCGCCGTGACGCTCGAGGACCGCGGTGCGGACCACCGGCACGACGTTCTCGGCCGGCTGCAGCCCCCGGTCGTCGGCCAGGAGCACCAGCCCGCTCGTCTCCACGGCCGGGCTCGTCGTGAACAGCAGGCCGACGTCGATCTCGTTGCCCTCGAGCGCGCCGATGGTGAGCGGGCCGCCGGCATCCAGGGCCCGAAAGTCCTTGAAGCTCAGGCCGTACACCGCCATGAGCCCGGCCAGGCAGAACCGGCGCTCGGGGCACTCGGGCGGCGCGCCGAAGACCAACCCGGGCGCCACCGGGCGCAGGTCGCTCACCTTCGTCAGCCGCAGCCGCTCAGCAGTGGCCCGCGTGACCGCCACCGCGTTCTGGTCCTGGGCCGGAGCGGGATCGAGGGCGGTGACACCGCGTACGGCGAAGGCGGCGCGCAGGAGGCCGTAGGTGGCCGCGGGGTCCGAGGTGGCCTGCCCGGCCCCCTTGTTCAGGAACTCCACGCCGGTACCGCTGTACTCGGGCACGAAATCCACCATGCCCTGCTCCAACGCCGGCTCGACCACCTCACGGGAGGCCAGGTCGAAGGTCCTCACCACCGG
>CADCTB010000143.1 GCA_902805665.1 uncultured Acidimicrobiales bacterium | reverse complement strand
GCGATGGCGGACCGCGGCATGCTCCTCGCTGCCGCCCACCAGTCGGGAGCCCTCGACGGCATGCACGCCGCCGACCCGGAGCTGGTTCTCCTGCTGCTGCGGGGGGAGGCGTCGTTGGGCACGCTCGCCGACGCCACGCGGGCCCACGTCCGTGCCAACCACGACGCCCTCCGCCTGGCCCGCGACGTCGAGGTGTCGGACGACTCCATCCGCGGCATCCACGAGGTGGCGTGCCGGCCCCAGCTGACGCACCCGGTCCTCGTCGACGACCGGGTGCAGGACCACGTGCTCGCCGCCGGCGACTACAAGCACCATCCCAACCACCTCCGCGAGCCAGCCGGGAACTGGCGGGCGACGGCTCCGGTCGCTCAGGTCGACGCTGAGATGGCCGCCCTGGTGGGCCATGTGCGAAGCCCGCTGTTCGCCGGCCTGCAGGCGGTGGTGCAAGCCGCCTACCTGCTCCACGCGCTGGACCACGTCCAGCCGTTCGCCGACGGCAATGGTCGCGTCGCCCGCGCCCTCGCCGGAGGCGTGCTCCTGCGGGCGGCGGGGATCCCCTTCCTGGTGGTGGCCGGCGATGCAACCGCGCCCGACCCGCCTGCATGGGTCGAGCTCGTCCAGCGAGCCGGCGTGACTCTCATCGACGTCCTGATCTCCGCACAGGGGGACAGTCCCGACCTTGACCGCTGGCGGGCCCGGGAGGCGGCGGGCGACGCGGTCACGCGCCGCTTGGTGCCCGCCCTGACCGAGGCGCTCGAGCGCTACGACCGGCGTCCGGACCGGCGCGCCGACCTCTCGGCGGCCGTCGTGAACCACGACGCCGCCATCACCGTCCGGGTGCCGCTCGGCGACGGGCGGGAGGTCGATGAGGTGGTCGGCGTCGACCCGCACCCCGAGGACGGCGACGGCCCGGTCGTGCTCAGCGCGATGGAGGCCGGGTTGCGCCTGGAGGCAGGCGACGGCCTCGATCCTTGGCTCGATCGG
Organism: uncultured Acidimicrobiales bacterium; assembly: GCA_902805665.1. Classification (GTDB taxonomy): domain Bacteria; phylum Actinomycetota; class Acidimicrobiia; order Acidimicrobiales; family AC-14; genus CADCTB01. Next base: position 54,691 of record CADCTB010000143.1, on the reverse strand, counting down.
GTCGTGTCGGTCCTGGCCCTGCGGGTGGCTGCCGAGCTCGAATAGTTGGGACTCGCTACCGGATCGTCAGCTCGGGATGGGCCCTTCGGCCGCGACCGAGGGTGTCGACCCGCTTGGCCAGAGTGTCGAACGCCTGCGACGCCTCACCCGCGGGGTCGGTCAAGGTCACGGGGGCGCCGACATCGCCCCCCTCCCGCAACGCGGTGACCAACGGGACCTGACCGAGCAGGGGGACCTGGAGGTCGTCGGCCAGCATCTGGCCGCCGCCCGTGCCGAAGATCTCGTAGCGCTTCCCGTCGTCGCCGGTGAACCAGCTCATGTTCTCGATCACGCCGCGCACGGCCAGGTTGACCTTGCGGGCCATGAGGGCGGAGCGCTGGGCCACCCGCTGGGCCGCGGGCTGCGGTGTGGTCACCACGTAGACCTCGGTGCGGGGCATGAACTGGGCGAGGGAAAGCGCGACGTCGCCCGTGCCGGGAGGCATGTCGACCAGCAGATAGTCGGGCTCGCCCCAGTGGACGTCGGTCAGGAACTGGTTGAGGGCCTTGTGCAGCATGGGCCCCCGCCAGATCACCGGCTGGTCGTCGGCCACCAGGAAGCCGGTGGACATCACGCTCAGCCCGTGGGCGACGGGCGGCACGATCATCCCGTCGATCACCACCGGCTGCTGGTCGAGGCCGAGCATCTTGGGAATGGAGAAGCCGTAGACGTCGGCGTCGAGGATGGCCACCTCGTGGCCGAGGCGGGCCAGGGCCACGGCCAGGTTCACCGTCACCGAGGACTTGCCCACGCCGCCCTTGCCCGACGACAGCCCGAGCACCCGCGTCTTGCTGGCCGGGTCGGCGAAGGGGATGACCTGGGCCGGCCGGTCGTTGGCCGCGTGGGCGTGGCCCTCGTGGCCGGCGGAGTCGGCCGCTCCTCCGGCGGCGCCGCCCTGCAGCCGGGTCTTGAGCGCGGCCCGCTGGTCGTCGGTCATGACGGTGAGGTCGACGTCGACCCCGGCCACGCCGGCGAGGGCGCCCACCGCCCGGGTGACCCGCTCCGTTATCTCGGCTCGCAGCGGGCAGCCGGCCACGGTCAGGGCGACGGTGACGCCGACGCGGCCGTCGGCGCCGATGCGGATCTCGCGCACCATGTCGAGCTCGACGATGCTTCGGTGCAGCTCGGGATCCTGCACCGGGCGCAGGACCTCGAGCACTTCTTCCTGAGTGGGCATGCAATTTCTCCTATTGACATAGGTAGAATACCGGGCATGGAGCAGGTGCCCCTTTCGGCGGAGGCTTTCACCGCAGGGGTCGCTGCGGCCACGTCCGCTTTCGGCGACGCCACCCGCCGCGACATCTACCTCTTCGCCCACGCCGCCACCGAGGGCGTGACCACCGCGGAGGTCGCCTCCCGCTTCGGTCTGCACCCCAATGTCGCCCGCCACCACCTCGACAAGCTGGCTGCCGGTGGGTACCTCGAGGTCCAGATCGGCCGGTCGGCCAAGCCCGGCGCCGGCCGCCCGTCGAAGCGCTACCAGGTCACCGAGAAGGCCCTGGCCCTCGAGTTCCCTGTCCGCCGCGACGACCTGCTGATCGCCCTGCTCGGGCGCATGCTGGCCCTGGTGCCCATCGAGGCCGCCGAAGCCATGGCCGAGTCGGTGGGCGAGGACTACGGGCGGTCGCTCGCCGCTTCCATGGCGCCCGGCGAGGGCCACCGGTCCTTGCAGGCCGCCCTGCACGCGGTGGCCGACGCGCTCACCGCCCATGGTTTCGCGGCCCACACGGAGCCGCGCGACGGAGGCCTGGCCATCATCTCCGAGCAGTGCCCCTTCGGGGGGGCGGCGGTGCAGCACCCGGTGATCTGTGCGGTCGACCGGGGGATCGTCAAGGGCATGCTGGAGACCCTCTACGGCGACACTGTCCCCGAGACGTCGGCCTCCCGCCCGGGCGGCGACGACATCTGCGTCACGCTCGTCTGAGCGGGCGGTGGCCCGGCACTACCTCGACCACGCGTCGACGTCCCCCGCCCGGCCCGAGGTGGTCGAGGCCATGCTCCCGTGGCTGTCCTTCGCCGCCGACCCCGGGCGGGTCCACACCGACGGCCGGCAGTCACGAGGCGCCATCGAAGGGGCCAGGGAAGAGGTGGCTGCGCTGCTGGGAGCCCGGCCCCGTGAGGTGGTCTTCACCGGCGGCGCCACCGAGGCGATCGTCGCCGCCGTCTGGGGAGCCACCGAGCAGCGACGGCATGTCGTCGTCCCTGCCGTCGAGCACTCGGCGGTGCGCGACGCCTCCGCCGCGTTCGGTGATGTCAACGAGGTGGGCGTGGACGGGCAGGGCCGGATGGACCCGGCCGAGGTGCTGGCCGCCGTCCGGCCGGGCGAGACCGGCCTGGTGCACGTCCAGTGGGCCAACCACGAAGTGGGCACGCTTCAGCCGGTGGCCGAGGTGGTCGCCGGGTGCCGTGAGCGCGGGGTGCTGGTCCACGTCGATGCCGCGTGTGCCGCCGGCCACCTGCCGGTCGACTTCGGCGCCTTGGGCGCCGACCTCCTCTCGGTGAGCGCCCACAAGCTGGGCGGGCCCCAGGGCGTCGGGGCGTTGCTCGTGCGCCGCGGCCTGCGCCTGCGCCCGCTCCTGGTCGGCGGGGAGCAGGAGCGCTCCCGCCGGGCCGGTATGGAGAACGTGGCCGGCATCGTCGGGTTCGGCGCCGCAGCGGCGACGCTGACCTCGGCGCTCGACCATGAGGCGGCGGGGGCCAGGGCCCGGACCGACGCCCTGATCGCCGCGGCCACCGCCGTCGACGGCGTCGTCACCTACGGCGACCCGGTGGACCGGGTGCCGCACATCGCCTGCCTCGGCGTCGCCGGGGTGGAGGCCGAAGCGGTGCTGTTGGGCCTCGATCAGGCCGGGATCGCCGCCCACTCGGGCAGCGCCTGCTCGTCGGAGTCGCTCGAGCCGTCGCCCGTGCTGGCCGCCATGGGTGTCGAGGCCGAACGCTCCCTGCGGGTCTCCGTGGGCTGGTCGACAACCGACGATGACGTCGACGGCTTCCGCGTCGCGTTCCCCGGTGTGGTGAGCCGGCTGCGGTCGCTCCGCTCCGTCAGCGAATGAAGAGGCCGGTCAGCGTGCCGGTGGCCAGGTGGTTGGCGTCGAGCGCGGCCCGTACCTCGGCCACGTCCGCTCCAGGCGACAGCCCGAGTGGCCTGTCCAGGGCGAACAGGCGGAACACGTACCGGTGGGCGTCGTCACCGACCGGCGGAAGCGGACCGCCGTAACCCGTATCCCCGTAGTCGTTCGGCCATTCGACCGCACCGGGAGGCGTCTCGCCTTCGTCGATCGACGTCGTTTCGGGCGAGATCCCGGTCACCAGCCAGTGCAGGAACGGGCCCTCCGGCGCGTCGAGGTCCTCACAGAGCAGGGCGAGCTCGACGGTGTCCTCAGGAGGCGCGTCCCAGTCCAGAGCGGGTGAGCGGTCATCGCCCTCCCGGCTCAGCCGGTTCGGCATGATGGTGTGGTCGTTGAACGCCGGCGAGCGCAGGGCGACGACATTCCCCGGGTCCCCACCGCCCGACCTCTCGCCGTAGGGGCCGGCGGCGCGGTCACTGCGCAGGCCGGGCGACGTCGCCTGGTTGTCCCGCTGCATGATCCGGTTGGCGAGCTCGTCGGCGTTCTTGTCGTTGACGCCTTCGGTCTCCAGCTTTCCCCGAAGGCGCGTCCGCTGGACGTCGTAGCCGTGGCTTCCGGGAGTCGGCATCGCAGCTCCTCTCGTTGGCGTTCGGGCGGCGAACTACCCAGCGGTCGGCCATTCCATGCTGCGATCCCGTTTCGGCGGTGATGCTCCGGGTAGTGGCCTGCCGGTGCGTAGACGGCTGGAGATGCGGGCATCGTCCGGCCCCCACGGGGGACGGCTCTCGGCCCGACCGGGGCCCGTGGATGACGCGGATTCGGGACGTCCGCCGAAGACCGGCTTGGCACCGCTCGGCCTGGGCGGCGCACGCGACGGCGCTCTCTACGTGCCGGCGACCTACCGGGCAGGTGTCGCCGCACCCCTGTCGGTCAAGCTGCACGGGGCCGGCGGCGACGGCCGGGCCGGGCTGCGTCCGTTCCTTCCGCTGGCCGACGCCGCGGGCATGCTGCTCCTCGGCGTGGACGCGCGTGGCCCCACCTGGGACGTCATACGCGGCGGCTTCGGCCCCGACATCGCCTTCCTCGACGAGGCGCTGGAGAACGTCTTCGCCAGGTACTCGGTGGATGCGGACCGGATCTCCATCGAAGGGTTCTCCGACGGAGCGTCGTACGCCCTCTCCGCGGGGCTCAGCAACGGGGACCTGTTCTCCCGGATCGTCGCCTTCTCGCCCGGCTTCATGAGCCCCGCCGACCTGCGAGGGCGACCCGGGATCTTCGTATCCCATGGCGTCCGCGACAACGTGCTCCCGATCGACCGGTGCAGCCGACGCATCGTGCCCCAGTTGCGTGACGCCGGGTACTCCGTGGAGTACCGCGAGTTCGACGGCGGCCACACCGTGCCCCCCGACATCGCCGCCGACGCCGAGGCCTGGGCCTCCGGACGAACTGACTGATCAATCCCCTACAAAGGCAGCCCGCCGGCGGGCGTCGGCGACCATGGCCACCATGGCCCGCCGCACCTCCTCGCCCGTGGAGCACGGTTCGGGGAAGCCCAGGCGGACGGCCGCCCGTCCGGTCGGGCCCTCGGCCACCATCTCGAACCCGTACCGGTCGACCGCCGACATCGTGGCTGCGGTGGTGTCCGGCCGACCGGCGAGGTGCCGGCAGTACAGGACCTGGGCCTCGGCGTGGTCGGCGTTCATGTGGCCGATGATCCCCGCCGCCGATCCGGCCAGCGGATCCGGCTCCGCCGCGGCGTACTGGCCGGCGTCGACCCAGCTCATGCGCCCGTACCCGCCCACGTAGCGGATGCTGCCCACGTCGAGGCGGTAGAACGCGAAGTCGCCGAAGCCGATGTAGTACTCCGCCGTCGGGTTGGCGGCCAGGTACCGCCCCTGGGCCGCGGGCCGGTCGGCGTCGTCGACCCGGGTGAGGAGGCCCATCAGGGTCGCTCTCCCGCTGGCCAGCGGGTCGGCGCCGTCGGGCACCGGTTCGGTCACCAACAGGCTGCCCCGGGGGTCCTTGATGGCGTTCTGGGTGTGCTCGGCCATCAGGCTGACGAAGAACAGCGGATTGCCGGCGTCGTCGAGCCCGTACGTGGCCACCGACCCGTAGGGGTAGCCGGCCGGATCGACGGCGATGGTGCTGAGGGCGCCACGGGTCGCCGATGCGACGAGCGTGCGGCACCTCTCGGCGTGCGACGGTTCGGGCGGCGGCGGCCCGGGGGGCCGGGTGCCCGACGCCGACGCTGCGTCGTCCTCATCGGGGACGTCGTGCCCGGTCGGTCTGCGGTCGCTCACGCGGGCACGCTACCTATCCCCGCGCTCGTCGTCCCACCCCCGCAGGATCTCCCAGGTGTAGATGCCGGTGGTGTGGCCGTCGTTCCAGGCGAAGTTGAGGCCCCAGTTCCCGACCTCCTGCGCGTTCTCGATCCGGAGCACGGCGGGCGCGCCCTCACCGGGCCACGCCTCGAGACCCTGCTCGCGCCGGCCCCGGCACTCGGCGCACAGGCAGTTGATCCTGAGCTCTTCCAGACCGAACCGGCTCACCCGGCCGTCGTCCCAGGTGATGGTGACGCCGCGCTCGCGCTCGACGTCGACGGTGAGGGGGTGATGCGGCTCCGGGTGCAGGGTCAGCCGAGCGTGCCGTCGACCTGGATGTCGACGTTGCCCCGGAGGGCGTTGGACACCGGGCAGGAGTCGATGGCCGCGTCGAGGCCCTCGCGGAAGCCGGCCTCGTCGACCCCGGGGACCTCGGCGGTGACGTCGAGGGCCATGGTGGTGACCCCTTTGCCGGGCTCGAACGTGCAGGTGGCCTGGACCTCGAGGCGGGTCGGGGGATGGCCCCGCGTGCTCAGCTCGTTGGAGAGGGCCATGCAGAAGCAGGCCGAGTGGGCGGCCGCGAGCAGCTCCTCCGGGCTCGTCTTCCCGCCCGACTCCTCGGTGCGGGCCGCCCAGGTCACGCCGGCCTCGGTGAACAGCCCGCTGGTCACCGCCGACACGGTGCCGCTTCCCTCGAACAGATCCCCTTGCCAGACGGCACTTGCAGTGCGGTCGGCCATGGCGCCTCCTCAGCGTGGTGGATGAGGAACAGACCCTATGCGGGCCGGACCGTGTGGGTGCCACGGCCGATGGGGAGAACGTCAACCATGCCCGAGGGACACCTCCTGCACCGGCTGGCCCGGGACCAGGCCGAGCTGGTCGGCAAGGCGACTGCCGTCACCTCACCGCAGGGCCGGTTCGCCGAAGGTGCAGCCCGGCTCGACGGCCGCCCCCTCGAATCGGTCGAGGCCTACGGGAAGCACCTCCACCACCGGTTCGGCGGCGCCGCGGGTCCGGGGCTGCACACCCACCTCGGCATGCAGGGCAAGTGGATCCGCCTGGCCGGCGACAGGCCGCCGAGACCTCAGGTCCGGGTGCGCCTGGCCACAGCCGGCGTGGCCTGGGACCTCATCGCCCCCGGCACCTGCGAGCTCATGGACCAGGCCGCCTGGGAGGAGCTGGTGGCGGTGCTGGGGCCGGATCCCCTGGCCGGCCGCCCCGACGAGGAGCGGGCGTGGAAGGCCGTCACGTCGTTTGCAGGCACCGTCGGCGCCGCCCTGCTCGACCAGTCGGTGGTCGCGGGCGTCGGAAACGTGCTGCGGGCCGAGAGCCTGTTCCGGGCCGGCATCCACCCGTCCCGTCCCGCCTCCGAAGTCGACAGGGAGACGTTCCACCGGCTGTGGGCCGGGCTGATCGACCTCATGGTCCAGAGCGTCGACGACGGCCGCATCATCAGCGCTCCTCTCGCTGCCGCGGAGCGGGCCACCGTCGCCGAGGCCGACGGGCGCATGGTCTACAAGCAGGCGACCTGCCGGGCCTGCGGCACGCCTGTCGACTCCTGGGAGCTGGCCGGCCGCACCGCGTACGCCTGCCCGCGCTGCCAGCCCGGCTGATGCAGACCTTCCTGCCCTATCCCGACTTCGCCAAGTCGGCCGAGGTGCTCGATCAGCGGAGGCTGGGCAAGCAGCGGGTGGAGGTCCTACAGGTCATGCGGGCCATCACCGTGCCGGGATACGGCTGGCGCCACCATCCCACGGCGAAGATGTGGAAGGGATACGAGGAGGCGCTCGCCGCCTATGGCGTGGCTGTCTGCCGGGAGTGGTGCCGACGGGGACACACGGACACCTGCGACGTGAAGATCCGGGCCGAGCTCGCCACCCTTGGGATCACCACCGTGCGCGGGCAGGCCGAGCTGGCGGAGGCGGGGGCGCTACCGCCCTGGCTCGGAGACGAGGCCTACCACCGCAGCCACCGCTCGTCGCTGTTGCACAAGGATCCCGACTGGTACGGGGACATCTTCACCGACGTCCCGCCGGACCTCCCCTACGTCTGGCCCAGCAGGGCTCAGTAGGTGCGGGGCCGCACACCACCGCGGCGCTGCATGAGGTACACGATCAACGCCGCGCCCAGCGCCTGGAGGATGAACACGATGATCCCGCTCGCCCCCAACAGGACGGCGACCAGTCCGCCGAGGAATGCCCCGCCGATTCCGACCAGGATGGTCATCCCGATGCTCATGGGGTTGGGGCCGGGAACGGCGAGGCGCCCGAGGGCCCCGAAGATGGCGCCCGTGATGATCAGACCGATGATGAAGTAGATCAGTTCCATAGAAGGAGTGTCCCCCGATCCGCCGTGCGCTAACTGATCAGGGGACCGGTTGTCCGGCGTCGGCCATGGCCCGCTTCAGCACGTCCTCCACGAGGGGCACCATCTCGGGCGGTGGGTTGTTCGCCATGAACAGGCGGAACTCGGTGACGGCCCCGGCGGGGTCGCCCCGGTCCTGGTAGAGCACCATCCCCCGGAAGAAGTGGGCGTCGGGGAAACGGGGGTCGACGGCGACGGCCCGGTCCAGGGACGCCATGGCCAGGTCGGGCAGGCCGGCGCGCTTGAGGAGCCACCCCCGGTAGGCAAGGGCCTGGACGTTGCGCGGATCGGTCTCGAGCAGCTCGTCGTAGATCTTGAGGGCGTCCGCCGCCTTGCCCTGGCTCTCCAGCTGCAGCGCCTGCTGCATCCGGCCGGACGGGCTGTCGGGCAGCGACCCGGTCATGGGGGCGCCGGCCTCGCGCTGGCCCGAGAAGGCGGCGACGGCCCCGCCGGTCAGCGCGGCGATGGCCAGGATCACGCCCAGGGTGATGACGAGCGGCCGCTGGGTGCGCACGGGCGGCGGCGGCTTCCGGCCGCGCCCGGGCCGGGCCGGGGCCCGCTCGAGTGCCCGGAGCACGACCGCGGCCCGGGCCGTGTAGTCGTCGTGGAGCGCCTGGTAGTCGCGGTCCGACAGCTCGCCTGCCTCCCGCTCGGTCTCCAGGTCACGCAGGGAGGCCAGGAGGAAGTCGCGCTCCTCCTCCAGCTCGGCCCGGCTGGTGACCGTCATGGGCGGATCACGAGCGCAACGCCTCTTCCACCAGCGCCTTGTCGGCGTCGGAGACCTTGGCGCCCGGGCGCGTGCGCCGCTTGCGCAGGACCAGCACGAGGCCACCGACGGCCACGGTGACGCCGATCAGGGGCAGGGCCCAGACCACGATGCCCACCCCGTCGGTCTTCGGCTGCAGGAGGATGTCCTCGCCGTACCGGCTGACCAGATAGCCCTTGACCTCGGCGTCGGTCTCCCCGGCCTGGACCCGGCGGCGGACCTCCTCACGGATGGCCTCCGCGGGCGGGGCGTCGCTCTGGGCGGCGGACAGTCCTCGGCACGTCGGGCAACGTACGACAGAGGAGATTCGCTGTACCCGCTGGTCTTCCGTGGGCGGCCCCGATCGGCCGCCCGACCCCACAGCCAGCGCTCCTACGAGCACCAGGCCCAGCACGGCCCAGGAGAGCCGCCGGCTCACGAGGACACCGTCGCCGGCTCGGGCCGAGCGATGTCGTCGTCGGGTGTGGTCACGACTTCGGGCCCGGGGTCCGACGTCGACGGGCGGCGCCGGCGGCCAGGCCAGGCGGCGAGGAACGTCCCGAAGCCCATCACCGTGCCGCCGGCCCACAGCCACGCCACCAGTGGCTGGATGTTGACCCCGATCACCGCCACGCCCGCGGCGTCGGGCGGGACGATGAGGGTGAGGTAGACGTCGGAGAACGGACCGGTGCGGACCGACGGCGACCCGATCGCCTGGGAACCGAATTGGAACTGGTGCAGCGCCGGCTCGTACACCTTGCCCCCGTCGACCCGGACCTGAGCGGAGGTGGTCTTCTTGTTCGCCCGGTCCTCCACCGTGGTGCCGAGGTAGGTGACGGAGTGCCCGGCCAGGCGGGCCGACTCGCCTGGGGCCAACCGGAACTGGGCCCGGTGCCCGTACGACGAGCTGGCGGCGAAGCCGACCGCCACGAGGACCACGCCGAGGTGCACGACCATGCCGCCGTTCGACCGGCCCAACAACGCCTGCCGCACCGGCTGCCCGGCCCGCCGGGAAGCCCGCACCGACAGCGCCAACTGGCGGAGGGCGGCGGCGCCGGCGAAGGCGGCAAGGCCGAAGGCCAGCAGCGGGCCCAGGCCCCGCAGGCCGGAGGCCACGCACGCCACCACGGTCAGCGTGCCCGCCCAGGCCGGCCAGAGGAGGCGGTGGTGCAGGGTCTCCGTCGACGCCTTGCGCCACGGCAGCGCCGGGGCCACGGCCATCAGGAAGAGCAGGGTGAAGCCGATGGGAGCGGTCATCCGGTTGAAGTAGGGAGCTCCCACCGAGAGCTGGTCGCCGTTGATGGCCTCGGCCAGCAGCGGGAACACCGTCCCGAGGAGGACCACGAAGGCGAAGGCGGCGAAGGCCACGTTGTTGGCCAGGAAGGCGGCCTCCCGCGACACGGGCGCGTCGATGGAGCCGGGCGAGCGCAGCTTGTCGCCCCGCGATCCGATGAGGACGAGGGAGACGGCCACGACGAGGACGAAGAAGGCGAGGATGGCCGGCCCGATCGGCGACTCGGTGAAGGCGTGGACGGAGTCGAGCACCCCGGACCGGGTGAGGAACGTACCCAGGATGGTGAGCGAGAACGTGGCCACCAGCAGCGACAGGTTCCAGACCCGCAGCATGGCCCGCCGCTCCTGGACCATCACCGAGTGCACGTAGGCGGTGGCCGTCAGCCAGGGGAGGAACGAGGCGTTCTCCACCGGGTCCCACGCCCAGTACCCGCCCCAGCCCAGCACCTCGTAGGACCACCACGCGCCGAGGACGATGCCGACGGTGAGGAAGCCCCAGGCGAAGAGCGTCCACCGCCGGGTCTCCACCAGCCACCCCTCGCCGAGGCGCCCGGTGATCAGGGCGGCCAGGGCGAAGGCGAACGGGATGGTGAAGCCGACGTAGCCCAGGTAGAGCATCGGCGGGTGGAAGGCCACCAGCGGGTGGTTCTGCAGAAGGGGGTTGGGGCCCGGGCCGTCGAGCGGGACGGCCCCCGCGACCAGGCGGAAGGGGTTGGCCGGCCCGGCCATCAGGCCGAAGAAGAACACGGCCACGCCCAGGGCGACGATGGTGGCCCACGCCACGATGGGGTCGGTGGCCCGTGAGCGGAAGTGGCGGGCCATCACCGCGATGTAGCCGGCCAGGACCAGGGCCCACAGCAGGATCGACCCCTCGAGGGCCGACCACATGGTGGTGATCGTGTACAGCAGCGGGGTGCTGCGGCTGCCGTTGTCGGCCACGTACTTCAGCGAGAAGTCGTGGCTCAGGAGGGCGTACTGCATGGCCACGGTGGCCAGGACGGCGCCGCCGAGCACCAGCCACACGTACCGCTGACCGGCGCGCAGCATGCCGGGGTTGTTCCGGCGCAGGCCCAGCGCCAGCGTCGCCATCCCCAGAACTGCGGCGGCCAGGCCCAGGGCCACAGCCGCCGTCCCCAGCACTGCGCTCATGGTTGTCTGTCGGACAACGTGCTCATCGCAGCGTGGTGGTGACCCGCTCGGGGTTCTCGGCCACGTACGTCTCGGAGTGCCTGACCAGGATCCGGTCGCTGGAGAAGTAGTCGCCCTGGAACCGGCCCTCGAGCACGACAGGGATGCCGGGCCGGAACAGCTCGGGCGGATCGCCCTTGTGGCGCACGGGAACCTCGACGCTGGCCTTGGTCAAGGTGAACGACACGTCGTTGCCGACCTGGCGGACGCTGCCGTCGACCACGTCGCCCTCGATGCGGAAGCGCCGGTCGCCCAGCTGGTCACGCTGGGCCACTGCCTCGTCGGCGGTACGGAAGTAGAGCGTGGCGTTGCCCAGGCCCTGGAAGACCAGGAACCCGAGGGCGGCCAGCACCACGATGCCCGCGAGCCAGAGCCGGCGGCGGGTGTCGATCAAGCGCCGTCCTCCGGTCGCAGGAGCCGGCTCAGGCTTCGCTTGCGCCGGATGACCCAGGCCGCGTAGCCGGCGAGGATGGCGAAGGTGCTGAAGTACCCGGCGAAGATGTACCCGGCGTCGTTCACGACTGGACCGCCTCGGCCCGGCGCTCGTCGATGGCGACCTGCATGGCCCGGTCGGCCAGGCGGTCCTCCAGCCAGGCCAGGCGGAAGCGGTGGGCCATCAGCCAGCAGTAGAGAAGGGTGAACGCGACGACGCCGAGGAACAGCGTCCAGGCCATGGTGCCGCCGATCTGGGGGTCGAGGAGCCGGCGGTCGCTCAGGAAGGTGGCGTCCTGGTGCAGGGTGCGCCACCACTCGACCGCGAAGTGGACGATGGGGACGTCGAGGAAGGCGGCGATGGCCACGATGGCCGCCCGGCGGGACTGCACCTCGGGCGAGGCCGGCACCTTCCGCACGGCCAGGTAGCCGATGTAGAGGACGAAGAGGACGGCGGTGGTCGTGAGGCGGGCGTCCCAGGTCCACCACACGCCCCAGGTGATGCGGCCCCAGATGGCGCCGATGAGCAGGGTGAGCCCGAGGAAGAGCACGCCGATCTCGGCCGAGGCACCCGCGGTGAGGTCCCAGAAGCGGGAACGGGTGCGCTTCCACAGGTAGAGGACGCTGGCCAGGGTGGTGACCCCGAACGAGACGTACATGGCCAGCCAGGCGGTGGGGACGTGGAGGTAGAGCAGCCGGACCGAGTCGCCCATGTTGACGTCGGCCGGCGAGATGACCAGCGCCATGACCGCAGTGAGGGCCAGGCTGACGACAGTCAGCCATCCGAGGATGGTGGTCGTGCGTGAGCTCGTGCTGGCCGAGCTGGGACTGATGGTCAAGCTTCCTCCAGAAGCGGGCCGAAGGCGACGACCCCGAACGTCACGTAGATGATGGCGAACACGAAGAGCAGCCGAACCCACGGCCAACCATCGGCTGGCGTGCCGGCAAGCGCTGCTTCACATGCTCGCGCCGCGGCCAAGAGTACGGGGGCGAGCACCGGGAGGACCAGCAGGGGCAGCAAGGTGTCCCTGACCCGGAGGCCGGCCGCGATGATCCCGTAGACGGTCCCTGCTGCGGCCAGGCCCACGGTGGCCGCCAGGCAGGTGAGCAGGAGCATGACCGGGCCCCGCAGCTCCACGCCGTAGAGCACGATCACTCCCAGGGTCAGGACCACCTCCAACAGCGCCAGCTGGGCCGCCACCGCACCGGCCTTGCCCAGAAAGATGCCGGCACCGTCGAGCCCCGACAGCCGGAGTGCGTCGCGGGCGTCGTCGTCGGACTCGATCACGAACGACCGCTGGATGGCGAGCAGGCCCGAGAACATCACGGTGACCCAGAACAGGCCCGGCCCGGCCGAGATGAGCATGTTGCGGTCGGAATCGAGGGCGAAGGCGAACACGATGAGGACCAGGAGGGCGAAGGGGACGACCTGGTTGATGCCCACCCGGGAGCGGGCCTCGACCCGCAGGTCCTTGCCGGCCACGAGGGCGGCGTCACGCCACATTGCTTGCCTTCCCCGCCGGGGCCCCATCCCCGGCTCCTCGCCGAGGCGGGGGCCCTTCCCCGCCCGGCGCCGTGAGGATCGGGTCCGAGGTCTCGGTCGGGGCGGGAAGCAGGCCGCCGACGACATGGCCCCCGGCCATGACCACCGTGCGGGTGGCGAGGGCCGCGGCCCGGTCGAGCTCGTGGGAGGCCAGCAGGACGGTGGCCCCGGCGGCGGTCGCGTCCAGCACGATCTGGTCGAGCAGGTCCCGGCCGGCGGCGTCGAGGCCGGCGTGGGGCTCGTCGAGCAACCAGAGGTCGGGGCGGCGGGCGATCACCGCGGCGACGGCGACCCGGCGCCTCTGACCGGCGGAGAGCCTTCCGGCGGCCACGTCGCGCAGGCGGCCGTCGAGCCCCATCCGGGTCATCGCCTCCGCAGCCGAGGACGGGTCGGCCCCGGCCGCCCGGGCGGAGAACGTGAGGTTGTCCGCCACGGTGAGGTCGTCGTAGAGGAAGGTGGCGTGGCCCAGCAGGCCGATGCGCCGCCGCACCGCCTTGCGCTCCTTGCGGAGATCGTGGCCGAGCACCTCGGCCTCACCGGCGACAAAGGCGGCCAGGCCGGCGCACGCCCGCAGCAGCGTGGTCTTGCCCGCCCCGTTGGCCCCCTGGACCAGCACGATCTCCCCGCCGGCCACGTCGAAGTCGACTCCGGCCAGGGCCGGGAACCGGCCGAGCAGGGAGACTGCGCCACGAAGACGGACGGCAAGGGCCATGGATACCCCCACCAAGGTACCGGCGGGGATGAACGTTGGTCCAAGCAGGGGAGGCGGTAGCCTCGGCCGCTGTGATCCGGCGCATCGTCCGGGGAATGGGCAAGACGCTCATCTCCGTGGGCGTCCTCATCCTCCTCTTCGTGGTGTTTCAGCTCTGGGGTACCGGGCTGACGCACGACCGCGCCCAGAAGTCCCTCCGCTCGGAGTTCGCCCGCCAGCTGGCGGCTCCGGCGGCGGCCGACCCCGGCCCGGCCACACCCGGCGCCCCGACGCCGACGACCACACCGCCGCCGCCCCTGGTGGAAGGCGGGCCGGCGGGGGCCATCATGATCCCCAAGATCGGCCTGGACGGCATCGTCGTCGAGGGCGTGGGGGTCGAGGAGCTGAAGAAGGGAATCGGCCACTATCCCGACACCAGGCTGCCGGGCGAGAGCGGGAACGCAGCCCTGGCCGGCCACCGGACCACCTACGGCCACCCGTTCAACCGGCTCGACGAACTGGCGGCGGGCGACGAGATCACCTTCGTCACCACCAGGGGCGCGACCTTCCGGTACACCGTGTCGGAGAAGAAGGTCGTCACGCCGGAGACGGTGGAGGTTCTCGACCCCACCCCCGACAACCGACTGACCCTCACCACCTGCCATCCCAAGTACAGCGCCGAGCAGCGGCTGATCGTCGTGGCCCAGCTGGTCGGGCCACCCGTCGACGCCCCGGCGGTGCCGGCGGGCACCACCCCGAGCGCCACCCAGCCCCGCACCAGCGAGCTGGCCGCCGGACCGGAACGGGCGGGGCTGTCCGGCGCAGGCGCCGCCAACCGCCCGGCCATCGCCTGGGGCATCCTGGCCGGCAGCGTGTGGCTGGCCGCCTGGGCCATCGGCCGCTGGACCGGCCGCCGCTGGACCGCCTACATCGTCGGCGCCCCGATCTTCTTCGTCATGCTGTTCGTCTTCTTCGAGAACGTCGCCCGCCTACTTCCAGCCAACGTGTAACCGGTCGGGCGACCAGGACGGCCTGCGTTGGATGACCTTCCAGGACCCTGAGGGCAACGAGTTCTGCATCGCAGCCCACGGCTGGAGACGCACCGGAGGGAGGACTCGACGGGCTTGGGATAGTGCACTCTCCCGGTGAACCGTGGGACCGTGCATCATCACCGTCAGGGACCCCTTCTCAGAGGAGCATTCGACAGGGTTCGACTAGGCGCCGTTTGCAGTGAACCGTCAGCCGGCCACCCGGTAGGCCGAGGACACCCGGGCGACGAGCTGCTGCTGGATCGCCCCCAGCAGATCCTCGCGGGCCTGCTTGGATTGACAGCGCAGTCGCCACGGCTTCGGGTCGCCGCCCACCTCGAGCTCGACCGCCCAGCCCCGGCGCTTGCGAACATGCGTGACCGAGTCGAGGGGGAGGACGACGGCGGCGGGCGCCTTGCCGAGGAGCTCCTCGGAGGGGAGGGAGAACAGCTTCTCCAGCCGGAGCTGCGCGGCCTTCGCCGCAGGACCGGTCACGCCCTGGGAGGTCATCATCCGGTGCACGAAATGGCTCACGCCTCCCGCCATGGGATGCAGGACGACGGCAGAGGTCGAGAGGATGAGGTCGAAGTAGCGGCGACGGGCGTGGACCTCGGGGACGACAAGCACGACCTCGGCCTCCGGGGGCTGGGGCTCGGCGCTGGCGGCCGGATCGGCGCGGAAGGCGCTCAGCCGGGTCACCCCACCCAGTGAACGGCGCAGGCGGCCGCCTGATGCCGGATCGTCGATCAGCGAGCCGGCCATGGCGAACGGATCCTTCACCTTGCCCTTTCCGTCCACCAGGCCGATCGGCCCGGACCAGGAGATGGCCCAGGTGTGGCCCCGATCCGCGGCCAGGTAGGACCCGATGGCGCTGGCCATGTAGTGACGGAGCACCCGGGCGTTGAGCTCCGCTCGTTCCTCCGGGGTCGCGTCCTCGAGCGGGCCGGTGAGCGCGGCGGCCAGCTCATCGGCCCGGCCGTCCTCCACCAGCGCGAACGCCCACGCCAGGGTGGCCGCCTCCGGCTTGCCGACCACCGTCGCGGCCGCCCGCAGGAGGACGTCGCTGTCCTCGTGGAGATCGGCGGCGAACACCTCGGCGGCCGTGGTGTCCCAGCGGACCACGTGATCCATCTGGCGCCCGGTGACCTGCCGGGTCAGCAGGCGGCCGACCTCGCGCTCGACGTTCTCGTTGTTCTGGAGGAGGACGCCGGCCGGGCGGGGGTCCTGCTCGGCGGATGCGCCCTCGGGAAGCCGTCCGGCGTGGGCCACCCGTTCGGCGAGGGAGGGGTGGGAGTCGAAGGGGTCGGCGACCACGTCCTGGGCCGCAGCCTCCAGCTCGGCGAGCTCCGCCTCACGGGCCGGGTCGGCGAGGAGGGCCCGGTAGCCGTCGAAGGCGTTCTCCGCGTCGTAACCCTTCTGCCAGAGGGGGGCCAGGTAGAAGCGCAGGAAGTGGTCGAAGGCCATCGCGGTGACCTCGATGCGGCGCAGGGCGGAGATGTGGCTGTCCCGTCCCGCCAGGCGGACGGCGGCGGCGTCGGCGGAAAGCTCCTGCTGGCGGCGGACGCGGAGGGAGAGGAGGAGGTACCGGCGCCCGTAGGCGCTGAACAGGCGGCCCAGGAGGGTGTGGTCGCCGAGGTTCTCGACGGTCCGGTAGATCGACGCCCCCGCCCGGTACGTGATCGCCCCGAGGCGGGTGTCGCCGCCCGCATAGTGCCCCAGCTCGTGGGCGACGACGCCCCGGAGCTGGTCGACGGTGAGGGCGTGGATCAGCGGCACACCGAGGACCATGACCCGCTCCCCGCGGCGGAAGCCGAGCAGCCCGCCGGTCTGGGTGACTGCGGCATTCACCTCGGGCACCAGCAGGATGCGGGCGGGCGGCTCCGTCCCCATCTCGCCGGCCACAGAACGGACGAGGTCGACGACCTCGGGCTGGCTGTGCTCGTCGATCGCGACACCGGGCAGCTCGGCGCCATCGGAGCGGGCGACGAAGAAGACGCCCCGCAGGACGGCGGCGGCGATCACGAGGGTGACGAGCACCAGCTGGCCCGAGGCCCGGCCGCCGAGGGCGTAGAGGGCCACGTTGGCGCCCACCAGTGCGCCGACCACCGCGCCGGCCAGCACGTAGAAGCCGAGGAGGAAGGCGAGGGCGAGGAGAGCTCGTCCGGTGAGCGACGGTCCGCCGGTGTGCGCCGGGCCGTCGCGCAGCGGCTGATGAGGCACAGCAGGCGCGACCATGAGCCGAATATCGGCACGACCGAGCGGCCCCTGAAGGTCGGCCGGCGCAGGCAACACCCGCGGCAGCCGTGTCAGCATGCCCCGTGGCCGACCGACCCCAACCCGATGACGACCCGGTGCTCACCCGGCGGGCGCAGATCGGCCGCCTGGTCGCCTTGGGCCAGAAGGTCGGCTACAGCCTCTGGCTGGTGGCGATCGTCGTGTTCGTGGTGGGTGCGGTCACCGGCTTCCGCCCGGCCATGGTCACCATCGTCATCGGCTGCCTGGCCGCAGGCTCGGCGCTCCTGGCTCCGTCGATCGTGATCTCCTACGGCGTGCGCGCCGCCGACCGCGACGAGCGACGGGGTCCTGGCGAAGGGGGCAGGCATGGCTAGAGCCGCCGTCTTGACCGCCCTCGACCTCCCCCTGACCATCCGCGACGACGTGATGGTGGAGGCGCCCCGGGCCGGCGAGATCCGCATCCGGGTGGCCGCCTGCGGTGTGTGCCGGTCGGACCTGTCCATGCAGGACGGCACGCTCCCCATCCCGATGCCTGCGGTCCTCGGCCACGAGGCGTCGGCCGTCGTGGAGGAGGTGGGCGACGGGGTCTCCGACCTGGTGCCCGGGGACCACGTGGTCGTCTCGTGGGTGCCGCAGTGCGGCGATTGCTTCTTCTGCCGGCGAGGACAGCCACAGCTGTGCCAGGCCGCCGACGCGGTCCTGCTCGCCGGCGGACTGCTCGACGGCACCCCCCGTCTGCGGCTCGACGGCGCTCCCCTGTTCCAGATGTCGGGGGCCGGCACGTTCTCGGACGAGACGGTGATCCCGGCCTGCGCGGCGGTGAAGGTGCCCCACGATGTGCCTCTCGACGTGGCCGCGCTCCTCGGCTGCGCGGTGCTGACCGGCGTGGGTGCGGCCCTCAACACCGCCACCATCCGCGAGGGGGACACCGTCGCCGTCGTCGGCTGCGGCGGCGTGGGGCTCAACATCGTCCAGGGCGCCCGCATCGCCGGCGCCGAGGCCATCGTCGCCATCGACGTACACCCGGCGAAGCTGGCCACCGCCCAGGCTTTCGGCGCCACTCACCGCGTCGACGCCAGCCAGGTGGACCCGGCCAACGCGGTGCGTGACCTGACCGGCCAGCGGGGTGCCGACGTGGCCTTCGAGGCGCTCGGCCACGGCCGGACGATCGAGCAGACGGTGGACATGACCCGACGCGGGGGCCAGGCGATCCTCGTCGGCATCCCCCGCCTCGACGTCATGCTGACGCTGCCGGCCATGCTCGGCGTCGTCCTCCAGGAGCGGACCGTCAAGGGCTGCTGGTACGGCTCGTCCGACATCCGCCGCGACGTCCCCCGCCTGGTGGACTTCTACCGCGACGGGCGGCTCCAGCTCGACGAACTGGTCTCCCGCCGCATCGACCTGTCGGAGGTCAACCAGGCGCTGGAGGCCATGAAGGCGGGGGAGGGCGCCCGCACAGTGATCGTCTACTGAGGTTTCCGGCGGGGGGCCTTCCTGGCGGAGGGGGCTGCCGCCTTTTTGGCCAGGTCGGCCGTCCTTTTCTTGGCCGGGGTGGTCACCGCCTTCGTGGCCGGGGCGGCCGCAGCCTTCGTCGCCGGGGCGGCCGCAGCCAGCTTCCTCGCCACGGCCGACGGTCTCTTGGCCGGGACGGTGGGCGCCTTGCGCTTGGGGCGAAGGTCGGCGACGACGTCCGCCAGCTCCTCCACCTGGCCCCGCAGGAGGCGCAGGTCGCTGCGCAACGGCGCCAGCGACGAGGTCTCCGCCGCGGCCGCCCCGGTCAGGCCCTCAACCTGCTCGGTGACCGCCGCCATGCGCTTCAGCAGCTGCTCCTGGGCCTTCGCCACCCTGAGGGTGAGCGACTGGACAGCGGCGTCGAGCTCGGCGCGGTCCGTGGCGATCCGGCCGGCGACCGCCTCGGCGTCGGCCAGCTTGTCGTGCACCGTCTGCCCCAGGCGAGCCTCTGCCTCCCACAGCGTGGCCTCGACCGACGTGCGGAGTGTGTCGAGGCTGGCGACCGTCCTGGCCGCCTGCTGGTCGAAGGCGGCCTGGAGTGACTCCAGCTGCGCGGCACCGGCCGCCAGCTCCTCCCGACCTTTCCCGAGCGCCAGCGTCACCTCGGCGCGCGTCTCGGCGAGGTGGGCATCGAGGGCGGTGCGCATCTGACTCCGGACGCCTGCCGCGGCCGCGCCCACCTGGGCGGGAAGGCCGGCAAGGGTCGTGGCCACCTGCTCCTGGACCTTGTCCACCGCGGCTCGCAGCTCGTCGCGGAACTCCTCCAGCCGTACTCCGTCCTGGCCGGCCTGCTCCGCCAGCTTGGCCTCGACCACGTCGCCCAGGCGGGCGTCGGTACGGCGGGTGTGCATCTCCAGCGCCTCGATCCGGCGACCGTCGGAGGTGACCGTCTCCTGCAGGGTCTCGATGCCGGCGACGGCCGTCCATGCCGCGGTGGCCTGCTCGGCCACCGCGTGCATGCGTTCTTCGAGCAGGTCGACCGACACGACGAACCGGCGGTGCGCGTCGGCGACGGCGACGCCGATCTCGCTGCGGGCCTCACGTAGCTGTGTGGTCAGCATCTCATCGAGCTCGTTTCTCATGGCCTCGAGCTCGACCCGCCGCTGGTCGACGATCTCGGCCAGCTTGGCCTCGACCAGCTCGCCGACCCGCTCGCGCGCCTCGAGCTGATCGCTTGCCACCGCGTCGATGCGTTCCTCGACCCGGGCGATGCCGGCGCGCAGGGCGGCCGTTGACGTCTCCAGCTCGGCCGCCCGCTCCGTGGTGAGCTCGGCGAGACGTGTCTCCACCGACTCGGCCAGGCGCCCGACCGCACCTTTCACCCGCTTCTCCAGCTCGTCGCTGCGGGCCGTGGCCGCCTTGACGTCGGCCCGCAACGCACCGATGTCGTCGCCGACCGCCGCCGTCCGCTGCGCCACTGCTTCCAGCCGCTCGCTCACGGGGGTCCCGGCCCGTTGGAGGCCGTCGAGGCGTTTCTCGAGCTCCGACCGCAGCGCCTCGAGGTCTGCCGTCCGGGTGCTGATCGTCTCCGACAGCCTGCTCTCGACGGAGTCGGTCAGACGGGCCATCGCCGCCTTTACCCGCTGCTCGAACGCGTCGACGCGCGCCGGGCCGGCCTCGACGTCGGCTGACAATGCGGCTGCCAGATCGGCTGCGCCGGCAGCCTGGCGGCCGACCTCGTCGAGCCGCTCGCTCAGGGTGGTGGACAGCGCGGCCAGCCGGTCCTGAACCGCGGTAAGGGACGCTGCCGACGCCGGCTCTCCGACCCGCTCGTCGACGACGGTGCGGAGCTCGCGGCGGAGCCCGTCGAGCGCCGCCTTCCGCTCCTGGACGACCTGGGCCAGCCGCGCTTCCACCGAATCGCTGAGCCGGCTCATCGCGGCGCGCACCCGCTGCTCCAGCGCCTCCAGCCGCTCGACGTCGGCGCGCTCGGCAACCGAGTCGAGTCGCTCGTTGAGCTGCTCCTGACCGGCCTCGAGGCGACGGGTGGCGACGGAGACCACCGAGCCGGCCTCCGCCCGTATGCCGGCCAGCTGCTCGTCGAGGAGGACCTGCATCTCCGACCGCAACGCCTTCATGTCGTTGCGCCGGTCGTCGAGTGCCTGGACCAGTTGGGCTTCCACCCATCCCGCCAGCCTGCTCGTCAGCTGGCGGACCTGGTGCTCCAGGGCCTCCAACCGATCGGAGTCGCCCGGCGCAGGGCTCGGCGTCGGAGGCGCGGCGTCGACGTCAGCCACGAGTGCTTCCTATGGCGGCTCTCCGCCGACTGTGCCTCATGGCGGCTCTCCGCCGACTGTGCCTCATGGCGGCTCTCCGCCGACTGTGCCTGCCCCCACAGATAGCAGCCGCGTCCACCGGGGCCAGCGTACTGACCGCCGCGCTTGTCAGCCGGGAACGGCGGCTGTTACTCCTTGGGCCGCACGTTGGCGGCCTGCAAGCCCTTGGGACCGGTCTGGACCTCGAACTCGACCGGCTCACCCTCTTCCAGGCTGCGGTAGCCCGGCTTCTGGATGGCACTGAAGTGGACGAACACGTCGCCGCCGTCCTCCTGCTGGATGAACCCGTAGCCCTTGTCGGCGTTAAACCACTTGACGGTTCCGGTCGCCACTGTGGCGTCCCCCTTCTCGCGTTGGACCTACACCCCGGGGACTGCCCAACCGTGCGGTGATGCCGTGCAAAAGCGAATTCCCCGCGCCGGAAGTTACCAGTCGGAACCCCCGATGTCTCTAGGTGTCTTTGCGATGGATGCGGGTGCCCTTCGGGGTGTCCTCGACCGCCCATCCGAGCGATTCCAACCGGTCACGGAGGCTATCGGCGCCGGCGAAGTCGCGCCTGGCCCGGGCCTCGTCGCGGGACGACACGAGGCCCGCCACGTCGGGCGGGATCTCCCCTTCACCGCCGGTCAACGGAATGCCCACTGCGTCCGCCATCTCCCGGACGGCGGCCGCGAGAGGCGCCGCCGCGGCTGCGTCGCCGGCGTCGAGCGCGGTGTTGGCCGCCTTCATGAGGCTCCACATCTCCGCCACCGCACGGGGTGTGTCGAGGTCGTCGTCCATGGCGGCGCGGAACCGGTCGAGGGCCTCGGGATCGGGCGCCGCGGCCGGGAGCTCGGCCGCCCGCCGGGCGAAGCCGTCGAGCCCGGCAAGGGTCCTGGTCGCGGCGTCGAGCGTCGTCGCCGTCACCTCCACCGGCGCCCGGTAGTGCGACTGCAGCACCACCAGCCGGTAGGCGCGGGGGTCGACCATCTCGAGCAGGTCGGTCAGCGTGGTGAAGTTGCCCAGCGACTTGGACATCTTCTCCCCACCCATCTGGACGTGGCCGTTGTGGCTCCACCGGCGGGCGAAATCATGGCCGGCCGCGATCGCCTGGGCCCGCTCGTTCTCATGGTGCGGGAAGGCCAGGTCGATCCCCCCACCGTGCAGGTCGAATCCCTCGCCCAACAGGTCGAGCGACATCACCACGCACTCGGTGTGCCAGCCCGGCCGGCCGTCGCCCCAGGGCGACGGCCACGTCGGCTCCCCCGGCTTGGCGACCTTCCAGAGGGCGAAGTCGAGCGGCGACCGCTTCTCCTCCACCACGTCGACGCGGGCGCCGGAACGCAGGCTGTCGAGCGGCTGGCGGGCCAATAGCCCGTAGCCCGGAACCGCGTCGACCGACAGATATGCACCATCGGACGTCTGATACGCCTTCCCCGCTTCGACCAGTCGCGCCACCAGCTCCACCATCTGCTCGACGTAGGCGGTGGCGTGGGGGTCGACGGTGGGGCGCTTCACGTACAACCGGTCCATGGCGTCGTACCAGGCCCCCTCGTACTGGACGGCCACCTCCTCCGACGACCGTCCCTGCTCGTTGGCCCGCTTGATGATGTTGTCGTCGATGTCGGTGACGTTCGAGACGAAGCGGACGTCGAGCCCGGTCCACTCCAGATAGCGGCGCAGGACGTCCCAGACCAGGGCCATCCGCCCGTGGCCGATGTGGGGCAGGTCATAGACGGTCGGGCCGCACACGTACATGGAGACCTTTCCGGCGTCGCGGAGCTCGACGTCGGCCAACCGGCCCAATGCAGTGTCGTGGAGGCGGATCACCGGGTTACCGTAACCCTGTGCCGGCACCCGAGGTCCCCGATAATCGCGTCCCTGAGAAGCCGGCACTCGACGGGCTCGAGGAGAAGTGGGGCGCGCGGTGGGAGGCCGAGGGCACCTACCGCTTCGACCGGTCGAAGTCCCGCGGGGAGATCTACTCGATCGACACGCCGCCGCCGACGGTGAGCGGGTCGCTCCACGTGGGCCACGTCTTCTCGTACACCCACACCGACACCGTCGCCCGCTACCAGCGCATGCGGGGGCGTGAGGTCTTCTACCCGATGGGTTGGGACGACAACGGCCTGCCCACTGAGCGCCGGGTCCAGAACTACTTCGGCGTCCGCTGCGACCCCGCCCTTCCCTACGACGCGTCCTTCGAGCCGCCCGCCAAACCACCTTCGCCGCCGGTGGCCGTCTCCCGCCCCAACTTCGTCGAGCTGTGCGTCCGGCTGACCGTCGAGGACGAGAAGTCGTTCGAGGAGCTGTGGCGGCGCCTCGGCCTCTCGGTCGACTGGGGCATGACGTACACCACCATCGGGCCCGAGGCCCAGCGGGCGTCCCAGCGCGGGTTCCTCCACCTCCTGGCGTCGAACTGCGCCTACCAGAAGGTGGCGCCGACGCTCTGGGACGTCGACTTTCAGACGGCCATCGCCCAGGCCGAGCTCGAGGACCGCGAGCTCACCGGCGCATACCACCGCATTCGCTTCGGCGGACCGGACGGCACGGCCATCGAGATCGACACCACCCGCCCGGAGCTGATCCCCGCGTGCGTCGCCCTCGTCGCCCATCCCGACGACGAGCGCTACAAGCCGCTGTTCGGCGCGCAGGCCCGCACGCCGCTGTTCGGGGTCGGCGTGCCGATCGTGGCCCACCCCCTGGCCGAGCCCGAGAAGGGAACGGGCGTGGCCATGATCTGTACGTTCGGCGACGTCACGGACGTCATCTGGTGGCGGGAGCTCGACCTCGAGACGCGCACCATCGTCGGCCGTGACGGCCGCATCCAGGCCGACCCGCCGCCCGGCCTGGAGCCGTCGCCGGCTTGGGCCGAGTTGACGGGGAAGAAGTTGGAGCCGGCACGCGCCAGGACCGTCGAGCTGCTTCGCGACTCGGGCGACCTCGT
The DNA here is from genome assembly GCA_902805665.1 of uncultured Acidimicrobiales bacterium. Classification (GTDB taxonomy): domain Bacteria; phylum Actinomycetota; class Acidimicrobiia; order Acidimicrobiales; family AC-14; genus CADCTB01. The sequence goes on along the minus strand of CADCTB010000143.1, from coordinate 31,030 downwards.
CGGCGATCCCCGACCCATCACGCACGCGGTCAAGTTCTTCGAGAAGGGCAACAAGCCCCTGGAGATCCTGAGCAGCCGCCAGTGGTTCATCCACACGCTCGACCACCAGGAACGGCTGCTCGAACGGGGCAAGGAGCTCCGTTGGCACCCGCCGTACATGCGGGCCCGGTTCGAGTCTTGGGTCCTGGGGCTGAACACCGACTGGCTCATCAGCCGCCAGCGGTTCTTCGGCGTGCCGTTCCCGCTCTGGTACCGCCTGGGCGACGACGGCTCAATCCGCTACGACGACCCGATCGTTCCCGACGAGAGCCGGTTGCCGATCGACCCGTCCACCGACGTGCCCGACGGCTACACGCCCGACCAGCGCGACGAGCCCGGCGGGTTCACCGGCGAGCCCGATGTCATGGACACCTGGGCCACATCGTCACTCACGCCGCAGATCGCCGGGCGGTGGGCCGACGACCCGGATCTGTTCGACCGGGTCTTCCCCATGGACCTGCGCCCGCAGGCCCACGAGATCATCCGCACATGGCTGTTCTCCACGGTCGTCCGGTCCCACCTCGAGCACGGCACCCTGCCGTGGACCGACGCCGCCATCTCCGGCTGGGTCCTCGACCCGGACCGCAAGAAGATGGCGAAGTCGAAGGGCAACGCCCTGACGCCGATCGGGCTGCTCGATCAGTACGGGTCGGACGCCGTCCGCTATTGGGCGGCGAGCGGGCGTCCGGGCGTCGACACCGCCTTCGACGAGGGCCAGATGAAGGTCGGACGGCGGCTGGCCATCAAGATCCTCAACGCGTCGAAGTTCGTCCTGTCCCGCTTGGGTGAAGAGGGAGAGGTCACCGCGCCCCTCGACAAGGCGATGCTGGCCGGGCTGGCCGCCCTTGTCGACGAGGCCACCACCGCCTTCGACGGCTACGACTACGCCCGGGCGCTGGAGCGGACCGAGTCGTTCTTCTGGAGCTTCTGCGACGACTACCTGGAACTGGTCAAGAGCCGGGCCTATGGCGGCCAGGGCGACGAGGCGGCGGAGTCGGCCAACCGGGCGCTCACCGTGTCGCTGTCCACCATGCTCCGCCTCTTCGCCCCCTTCCTGCCCTTCGTCACCGAGGAGGTCTGGTCGTGGTGGAAGGAGGGGTCGGTCCACCGGGCGACCTGGCCCACCGCCGAGGAGCTGCGGGGCCCGGCCGGCGCCGGCGCCGATCCCCTCGTCCTCGAGGTGGCCTCGTCCGTGCTCGGCGAGGTGCGCAAGGCGAAGACGGTGGCCCAGGTCTCCATGCGGGCCGAAGTGGCGCGAGCCGTCGTCGGGGACACACCGGAGCGCCTGGGCGCGCTGGCCGCGGCGGAGGGCGACGTCCGCGACGCCGGCCGCATCGCCGACCTGGTCACCCAGGAGGCCGACCAGCCCTCCGTCACCGTGGAGCTGGCCCAGCCCTGAGACAGGAGGTCTGCACGGTTTACCCCGCTATGCGGGGTTTTCGGTGCAGACCTCGGCAGGAGGTGGGGTCAGAGGAGCTGGGGCTGGATCTCGCCGGGCAGGACCTCGACCAGGTCCGGACCGTCGTTGCGGGCGTTGTTGACGCGCGTGCCGACCGGGCGGGCCCGTAGTTTCACCGAGGGCGGCGCGGTCAGCAGGTCCACGAGCCCTGCCGGCTGCTGGTTGCTCGGGTCGAGCCAGGAGTCCCAGTGGTCGCGGTGGATGCGGACGGGCATGCGGTCATGCAGCCAGGCCAGCTCGCCGTCGGCCGGTCCGGTGACGACCGCGCAGCTCACGTCGCCGTCGTTGCGGTCCCAGATGCCGGCCAGGGCGAAGGGGTCACCGGAGCCGTCGGCCCGGTCGAGGAGGTACGGCTGCTTGGGGCCGCCTGGCGGGCGGCGCCACTCGTAGAAGCCGTCGATCACCACCAGGCAGCGGCGCCGAGCCAGGGAGTCGGCGAACACGGCTCGGTCGAGGATGCCCTCCACCCTGGCGTTGCTCGGGCGGGGACCGGCGCCGGCGTCGTTCGACCACGACGGCACCAGCCCCCATCGCATCGTCCCCAGGCGCCGGCCGGTGCGCGTACCGGCCACCGCCAGGATCTCGGCGCCGGGGGCGACGTTCCAGCTCGGCGCCCGTTCGCCGGCCACCACCTCGACGGCTCCGAAGAACGCGGCCAGGACGTCGACCGGTCGGGTGACCACGATGCGACCGCACATGTCGTCCAGGATAAATCACGTCTTGAACGGCGTCGCTTTGCGTTGTAAAGTTCTTTGCATGACGCAAGACGACGAGCTCACAGCCACACTCGACGAGCTGGAGCGGGTCCGTCGCCACACACGCGCCGCAGTGCACCCTGCGTGGTTCCCGATGCTGCTCTTCGGCCTCCTGGCTCTGGCTTCCTCCCCGCTGACGCTCGTCGGTGACGGCGAAGCTATCGGGCTGTTCTGGTTCGTGGCCGGGCCGGCCGGGGGCGTCGCCACCTCGCTCTACTACCGAAGGCGGGCCATCACTCTCGGAGCCGGGGTTCGGGGCGGGGCATACGTCGCCCTCGCCGTCGCCCTGTTCCTGGCCGCCTCGAGCGCCGGGGCGGTGACCGAGTCAGCCGCCGCGCCGATGCTGGTGATCGCCGTCGCCTATCTCGGCTTCGCCCGTCTCGAGCGAAGTTGGGCGGTGGCGGGCGTTTCGATCGCCCTGGGGGTAGCGGCCGCGGTGGTCGCCGTGGCCGACCCCTCCTACGGTGACCTGCTCCTGGCGCTGGCGTTCGGCTCCTCCTTCACCTCCACCGGAGTGCTGCTCCGCCGTAGCCACCGGGCCTGAGCGTTGGCCTCGGACGACGATTCTCACCCCACTCAGCGCCTCGACGACACCGTCCACCAGCGGGTGCGGCTGGGCATCCTCGCGGTGCTGGCCGAGGCCGACCAGGCCGACTTCGGGTTCCTCAAGGACGCGCTCAACCTCACCGACGGCAACCTCTCCCGGCACGTGCAGGTGCTCGAGGAGGCCGGCTTCATCGAGGTGCGAAAGACGTTCGAGGGCCGCCGGCCCCGCACCTGGATCTCCGCCACCAAGGCGGGGCGGGCAGCCTTTGCCTCCGAAGTCGCCGCGCTGCGGGAGCTGATCGCCGGCGTCGACCGGTCCCGAAACGACGGTGCTCGTGGCTAGAGTCGCCCGGGGCTGGGACCCACGTTGCAGAGGAGTCGCTCCCATGGCGGCCATTCGGGTCCGGGACCTCCGGAAATCCTACGGCGCGATGGAGGCCGTCCGCGGCGTCGACTTCGACGTGGAGGAGGGCGAGGTCTTCGGCTTCCTCGGCCCCAACGGCGCGGGCAAGACCACCACCGTGGAGATCCTGGAGGGCTACCGGCAGCGGTCCGCGGGCGAGGTCACGGTCCTCGGCCACGACCCGGCCAAGGGGGAACGGGCCCTTCGCGAACGCATCGGCATCGTGCTCCAGGAGACCGGGGTGGAGCGGTTCCTGACGGTGGCCGAGGTGCTCGAGCTCTACTGCGGCTACTACCCCCGCCCCCGGGCGGTCGACGAGCTGCTGACCCTCACCGGGTTGGAGGACAAGCGCAACGAGGTGGTCAAGGAGCTCTCGGGCGGGCAGCGCCGGCGCCTCGACCTGGCCCTCGGCCTGGCGGGCGACCCGGACCTCGTCTTCCTCGACGAGCCCACGACCGGCTTCGACCCCACTGCCCGGCGTGAGGCGTGGGAGGTCATCCGCAACCTCCGTTCCCTGGGCAAGACCATCTTCCTCACCACCCACTACATGGACGAAGCCCAGCACCTCGCCGACCGGGTGGCGGTGATCGCCGCCGGCCGTATCGTGGCCGCAGGACCACCCGACCGCCTGGCCGGGAGGAACCGCGCCACCGAGATCCGGTTCACCGCGCCGCCCGACCACCGGCTGCCCGACCTTGCCGGCGCCTCGGTGACGGCCCTCGACCGGGGGGTGGTCGTGCGCACCGACGACCCCACGGCGGTGCTTCACGTCGTGACCGGCTGGGCGCTCGAACGGGGCGTGACCCTCGACGGCCTCACCGTCAGTCGGCCCACGCTCGAGGACGTCTACCTCGAGCTGACCGCCGAGGCGGCGAACGGCCAGTGAGGGGAGGGTTCATGAACGACGCCGCCATCGCCGCCCGCCAGGTCCGGTTCGAGCAGAAGGCGTTCTGGCGCAACCCTGCGGGAGCCGTCTTCACCTTTGCCTTTCCCCTCCTGTTCCTCGTCATCTTCTCCACCCTCAACTCCGGGATGCGGATCGAGGAGCGGGGCAACATCTCCTTCGTCACCTTCTTCGTGCCGGGCATCGTCGCCTTCGGACTGGTCTCGGCCTGCTACACGAACCTGGCGATCCGGATGACGATCTCGCGGGACTTCGGGATCCTCAAGCGGGTCAGGGGAACTCCGGTGCCGACGTGGGCCTACCTCGCCGGGCAGGTGGCGTCGTCGGTGATCATCACCTTCATCCTGTTCTTCCTCACCGTGGGGCTGGGCGTGGTGGCCTTCGGGGTCGAATTCCGCACCGGCACCGCCGCGGGGCTGTTCGCCACGCTCGCACTGGGGGCTGCCTGCTTCTGCGCCCTGGGACTTGCCGTGAGCGGCATGTGCCCCAACGCGGACGCGGCCCCGGCCATCGTCAACTTCTCGATCTTCCCGCTGTTGTTCGTGTCCGGCATCTTCTTCCCGCTCGACAACGCTCCGGCATGGCTCACCGCCGTCGGGAAGGTGTTCCCCATGCAGCAGCTGGCGGACGGGCTGCAGTACGCCTTCGACCCCCGCACGACCGGCCTCGGCTTCAACGCCCGCGACCTGTGGAGCCTGCTCGCCTGGACCGTTGCCGGGTCCGTCCTCGCCGTCCGCCTCTTCCGATGGGATCCAGTCAAGAAATGAGCTCGATGATGCAGCCGGCCACACCCCTCTCCGGTTCCGTCGTGCCCGCGGCACGCGGCGTGGACCTCGTCAAGGTCTACGGCCAGGGCGATGCCGCCGTCCGGGCGCTCGACGGCGTCTCCGTCGGCTTCGCGCCCGGGCAGTTCAGCGCCATCATGGGCCCGTCCGGCTCCGGCAAGTCGACCCTCATGCACTGCATGGCCGGCCTCGACAGCATCACGTCCGGCCAGGTGTTCGTCGGCGACGTGGAGCTGAGCAGCCTCAACGACAAGGAGCTGACCCGCCTCCGGCGCGACAGGATCGGCTTCATCTTCCAGGCGTACAACCTGGTGCCCACGCTGAGCGCGGCGGAGAACATCACCCTCCCCATGGACATCGCCGGGCGTAAGCCGGACCAGGTGTGGGTCGACCGGCTGATCGACACGGTCGGTCTGCGCCAGCGGCTGTCGCACCGCCCTTCGGAACTGTCCGGCGGCCAGCAGCAGCGGGTGGCCGCGGCCCGTGCACTGGCATCGCGTCCGAGCATCGTCTTCGCCGACGAGCCCACCGGGAACCTCGACTCCAGGTCGAGTGCCGAGGTGCTCGAGTTCTTGCGCAAGTCGGTGCACGAGTTCGACCAGACGGTGGTGATGGTGACGCACGACCCATCGGCAGCGTCCTACGCCGAGCGGGTGGTGTTCCTGGCCGACGGGCGCATCGTCGACGAGATGACGTCGCCCACCGCCGAGAAGGTGCTCGACCGCATGAAGAGCCTGGGCGACTAGCGATGGTCCGTGCCGTCCTCAAGGGCGTCCTCGCCCACAAGCTGCGGCTCTTCCTCACGGCGATGGCCGTGGTGCTCGGGGTCAGCTTCGTGGCCGGGACGTTCGTCCTCACCGACACGATCAACAAGACGTTCGACAGCCTCTTCAACGAGATCTCCGCCGGTACCGACGTCTCCGTGCGGGCCGCCTCCGGCTTCGGCGAGGATGCACCGGCCGAGACGCTTCGGGACACGGTCCCGGCATCGGTGCTCGAGGTGGTGCGCCGGGTACCCGGGGTGCAGACGGCGGACGGGACGGTGAGCGGCTACGCCCAGTTCGTCGACGAGGCCGGCAAGGCGGTCACCACCACCGGCGCGCCGACGCTGGGCTTCAACTGGACCGATCCCGACCTCTCGCCGCTCACCCTGCGATCGGGGCGGGAGCCGCAGCGCGCCGGTGAGGTGGTCGTCGACGCGGTCACGGCCAAGGACCACGACTTCGCCCTCGGCGACACGGTGAAGGTGCTGTTCCGCGGCCCCACCGAGGAGTTCACCGTCGTGGGCATCACCGGCTTCGGGGAGGCCGACAACCTGGCCGGCGCCACCCTCGCCATCTTCGACGAGGGCACGGCCCAGCGGGTGTTCGGCAAGGTCGGGCGCTTCGACAGCGTCGAGGCCAAGGCTGTCGAGGGGGTGTCGTCGCTCGACCTGCGAGACCGGGTCAGGAGCGCCGTCCCGCCGGGTGTCGAGGTGGTCACCAGCCAGCAGGTGGCCGACGAGAGCGCGGACTCGGTCCAGCAGGCGCTCGGCTTCTTCGGCACCGCCCTGCTCGTCTTCGCCGGGATCTCGCTCTTCGTCGGCGGGTTCATCATCCTCAACACGTTCTCGATCCTGGTGGCCCAGCGCACCCGCGAGCTGGCGCTGCTACGGGCCCTGGGCGCCAGCCGTCGGCAGGTGATGGTGTCGGTGATAGCCGAGGCGTTCCTGGTCGGCCTGTTCGCGTCTCTCGTCGGCCTCGGGCTCGGGGTGCTCGTGGCCCTCGGCCTCCAGGAGTTGCTGAAGGCGTTCGGCATCGACCTCCCGGCCGCCGGAGCCGTCGTACGGCCCCGCACGATCATCGCGTCGCTCGTGGTCGGGGTCGGGGTGACCGTCCTGTCGTCGATCTCACCGGCCCGCAAGGCGTCGAAGATCGCCCCCATGGCCGCCCTCCGCGGCACCGGCGTCGAGCAGGGCGGGTCGCTTCGACGGCGCTCGGTGGCCGGCGCGGTCGTCACCGCCGTCGGCGCGGGGGCCATGCTCTTCGGCCTGTTCGGCGGGGGGATCTCGTTGGTGGGCCTGGGGGCCGCCCTCGTCTTCGTCGGCGTGGCCCTGCTCAGCCCTCTCGCCGCGGTGCCGATGGCCCGCGTCATCGGCGCCCCGTTTCCCCTCATCGCCGGGATGTCGGGGAAGCTCGGCCGGCAGAACGCCATGCGCAACCCCCGGCGTACGGCTGCCACTGCAGCCGCCCTCACCGTCGGCCTCGGCCTGGTCGCCTGCGTCAGCGTGCTCGCCGCGTCGATCAAGTCCTCGGCGGCCGACATCGTCGACGAATACCTGGCCGCCGACTACATCGTCAGCACTGCCAACTTCATGCCCAGCATCAGCACCGACCTCGCGCCCCGACTGGCCCAGCAGCCGGAGCTGGCGGCGGTGTCCGGACTGCAGACCGGCGAGTGGCGGGCGCAGGGCCAGAGCCGGTCGATCTACGGCGCCGACCCGGCGTCGGTCGGACAGGTCCTCAAGGTCGACGTCACCGCCGGGGACATCGGCGGGCTGGCACGGGGCGAGATCCTCGTCGGGGAGGAGGAGCTGAAGGACAAGAAGCTGGAGATCGGCAGCACGCTGCCGATGACGTTCGCCCGCACCGGCAACCAGGAGCTGCGCATCGCCGGCACCTTCGCCAAGAACCAGCTCCTCGGGAGCTACGTCGTGTCGACGGCCACCTTCGACGCCAACTTCACCGACCGCCTCGACTTCGTCGTGCTGGCCAAGGCCCGGGCCGGCACCCCGCCGGCCGCGGCACGGGCCGCGGTGGAGCGGGTGACCGCAGACTTCCCCAACGTCGAGCTCCGGGACCAGGCCGAGTTCAAGGAGCAGCAGGAGAACCAGGTCAACCAGATCCTCGGTCTGGTGACCGCGCTGCTCGCCCTGTCGATCATCATCGCCCTGTTCGGGATCGTGAACACCCTCGCCCTGTCCATCTTCGAGCGGACGCGTGAGCTCGGTCTGCTGCGGGCGGTGGGGATGGCCCGCCGCCAGGTGCGGTCGATGATTCGAGGCGAGTCGGTGATCATCGCCGTCCTGGGCGCCGTCCTGGGCCTCGGCGTCGGGGTGCTCTTCGGGTACGCCATCGTGGGCGCCCTCGACGACGAGGGGATCGGAAAGGTGGTGATCCCGGGTGGCCAGCTCATCGCCTACGTCGTCCTGGCCGGGATCGCCGGTGTGGTCGCTGCGGTCTTCCCTGCCCGCCGGGCCGCCCGCCTCGACGTGCTGGCCGCCATCTCGCACGAGTGACCGGCTCCCCTCAGAGCTCGATGCGGACCTCGTAAGTGCGGATCTCCGCGGGCTTGGTGTCCCAGGGCCGGGCGTAGAGGCAGCGCACGGTCGCTTCGCCGACGCCCCGGGTGGCCAGCCGGACGAGGTGGCGGGCGGGCTCTCCGGGCTCGAAGCGCTCCTCCACCACGTTCAGCAGCGGGCCGTCGGCCTCCACCCGCCAGGTGAACCCCGGGCGCGGCGTGGTCGGCAGGCGCAGGGCGAAGGTCGTGCCGGGGGCCACCCGCACGGTCTTCGTCGGATGCTCGGTCCGGGTGTCGGCTGCAGGCGCCGCCGGGGCAGCGGCGGCGGCGGCCGGGCGGGTGCCGGGCGCCGGCGGGCGCTCGCGCTCCGGGTCGTACGACGGGGGCGGGGGCTTCGGATCGGGCCCGACCCAGATCCACCCGTCGCGCTCCTCGACCTCGTACACCGGCAGGTAGCCGGGCTTCAGCTTCCAGAGGTTGAGCGGGTCAGCGGTCGTGGCGGGAATGACGTTCTCGCCCGTCCGGGGGTCGTAGAGGTAGACGTGGAGCGGGCAGCGGATCCGGCCGTCGAAGAACGTGGCGCCCGCGAGGTCGGTCTGCTGGTGGGGGCAGGTGGACGAGAAGGCCACGACCTGACCACCGGACAGGCGGCCGAGCAGCACGTCGGTCCCTGCGACAGTGACCCGGCGAAGGCGGGGCTCGCCCGGGGTCTCCTCGATCAGCTCCGCGCTGGGGAGGACCTTGACCGGTGGCGTTCCCACGACCCGGCAGCCTACGGGGGCCGAACACTTCAGAGACATCGGGAACCAAGCCGTTCTCCGGGTCGTCGGACCGGTGATGAACACTTCAAGGAGACCGGCCCACGTCGTCCTGGCCGTCGCCGGCGCGTTGGTGATCGTGGCGGCGGCGGTGCTGGTGGTCCCCGGCCTGGCCGGAGCCGGAGACGGAGACGGCGGCGGCGCCCGGAAGGTGCCCGAGCCGGCCCCGGTGGCGGCCGAGCCGGCTGTGGGCGCGGTGTGGGTGCAGCCCGCGGTCGGGCCGGGGTCGGTGGAGCCGGCACCGGCCGCCGGACCGACCGAGCCGGCGCCGCCGATCGAGCCCGATCCGGGAGCACGGTCCGGGGCACGCACCGGCCCGCCCCCGCCTCCCATCTCCCCCTCGTCGACTGCGCCGGCCGGGCCCCGGCCTGAGAACCCTGACGCGGCGGTGAGCTCGCCGGTCCTGCCGTACGACCCGAACTACTGGACGCCTGAGCGGATGGCCGACGCCAAACCCATGCCGATGCCGACCGTCCCCTAGGACGCTGCAGATCCACGTAGACCGAGCCTGCGGCCCGGAGCCCTGACCTGCGGCGCCGCGAGCATCGCCACCGGCGCAGCGCGATGGATCGGCAGCGCCCCTAGACCGTCACAGCTCCGCGCCGCTGTCCGGGCGACCGAAGGGGTCCTGGTAGGCCTCGTCGCCGGCGGCGGCCCCTTCATCGCCCACCGTTGCGTCACCCTCGTAGCCCGGTTCGCCGGGGCCGCTGGCGCCCGGCGAGGGGCGGATCGCTGTGTCGTCGTGGTCCTGCGGTCGGTCGGGCATCGCCGACCCCCTACCCAACCGGCATGGAAACGCCCACCCCGCCGCGGGTCTCGGCGCCGTAGCGGACGATCTCGCCCTCCAGGTCGAGGGGACGGGGCCGGGCGAGCGTGGCCGTCTGGGCTCGCATCTCGTCGGTGATGAGGTCGGCGGACAGCAGCCAGGACACCTCGAACTCGATGCCGTCGGGGTCGCGGGCGTACAGCGCCTTGGTGGTGATGTGGTCGGAGGCCCCGGTGAGGGCGCCCCGCTCGGTCAGGAGGGCCCGGATGCGGGCCAGCTCGGCGAGGGTGTCGACCTCCCACGCCAGGTGGTACAGGCCGACGGTGCTGCGCCCGGCCGTGGACGGCCCGGCGCCGGAGCCGATCTGGAAGGTGCCCAGGTCGTGGTCGTTGGTGGAGCCGGGAGCCTGGAAGAACGCGGCCTGGCCGGGCGCCCAGATCAGGGTCTTGAACCCCAGGACGTTCTCGTAGAACTCCCGGGTGCGCTCGACGTCGCGGACGTAGAGCACGGCGTGGTTGAGACGGGTCACGGGCATGGGCTGCTCCTTCGGACGGTCACCTCTGTGTCCAACATCTTTGAACCTTCAACCATTCCGGGTTGGGCGGTGGCCGAGACGGTCGGCCAGCCACCGGGCGTCGTCCACCGCATACCCGGAGTCGTCGTTGTTGAAATAGGCGTAGACGTCGTGGCCCTCGGCCAGCCAGCTGCTGAGCCGCTCCCCCATCCAGTACAGGCCGTCCGGGCCGTACCGCCCCTGATAGGCGGCCTCGGTGGCCCGGGGGCCGTGGAACCGCACGTAGGTCCAGTCCGTGGTCAGCTCCCAGGGGTGGCCGTCGAGCAGGTCGTGGATGCAGAGCGCGGCGCCGTGGCGACGGAGGACCTCGTAGGTCTCCTCGTGCAGCCACGAGGCCTCCCGGACCTCCACCGCCCAGCGCAGGGTCTTGGGGGCCACGGCGAGGAACTCGTCGAGGCGCTCGGCGTTGCGCTTCCACCGCGGCGGCAGCTGCACGAGCGTGGGCCCGCCGCTGGCGCCCAGGCGCTCCACCCGGTCGAGGTGGTTGTGCAGCCACGAGCCGGCGTCCTTGAGCTTCATCCGGTGCGACCCGAACTGACCGAGCTTGAGGGCGTAGACGAACCCGGGCGGAGCCTGGGAGGCCCATCCCTCGGCCGCCGCCTCAGTCGGGAGCCGGTAGAAGCTGTTGTTGATCTCGACCGAGTCGAGGAGGGTGGCGTAGTGCTCGAACCACCGGCCGGTGGGGAGGTCCGGCGGGTACACCGGCCCCCGCCAGTGCTTGTAGACCCAGCCCGAGCAGCCGACCCGGGCCACACCGGCGCTCACCTGGGACGGTCGGCGTCGATGCGGATCGGCTTCTCGATGAGGTGCGGCTCGATCGGGGGGACGGCGGCGAACCAGGGTGCCTCCGGCGGGTCGTCGGGGCGGAGCTCCCAGTGGCGCCCGACGTGGTCGACACCGATCGGGTAGATCGTGAGCTCGCCATCGGCGTCGATGTGCAGCCGGAGGAAGTGCTTCAGGTCCATGTGATGGAGAGGGGCGTAGCCCTCGTTGCCGTGGAACCCCAGGCAGTTGGTGACGTACAGGTAGCCGGACATGCCGACCGTGCCGCCGATCCCGCCCAGCAACCCGACAAGGACAAGGAAGGTGACCAGGGACCAGACGCCCCGCAGCCCCACTGCTGACGACAGGCGCGAGGCCACCATCATCACCGCGGCGACGCTCGCCAGCTGGAGCGCCGAATGCACGAGACCCAGCAGGAAGCGGGTGAGGCCGCTGGCGTCGTGGGCGAAGCGCACCATGCCCGCGAGCAGGACGAGCATGGTCGTGATCAGGAAGAAGGCGGTGGGGCTCTCCCACAGGGCCCGGCGCAGATCACCCAGACCGAGGTCGAGGTGGCGGTCGTCGAGGTGCAGGGCGAGCATGAAGGCCAGCACCACCTGCAGCAGGCCGAACAGGCCGGCGAGCGGCAGGTTGTAGGGGGCCAGGAGCCAGATCCGCTTGCGCAACCCCTTCGAGGTCTTGGCCGAGGGATAGGTGGCCGCCCGGCGGTAGCACCTGTGCTCCTGCTCGCCGGGCATGCGCATGCGTTCGGGAAGGCCGTGGGTGGGATGGAGGAAGGCGCCGCCTCCGCCGGCGGTGACGTGCTGGCGGGGGCCGTCCTCCTCCTCGTACCGGGCGTAGTGGTGCTTGCCGCTCTTGAGGTAGACGACGAGACGGGCGCCGCTCGGCTGGATGACCTCACGGTCGAGGTGGTCGACATCGCGGTCGGAGTGCGTCTCCGCGTCGCTGCGGCCGCTCTCGACCTCCTTGGCCATGCACAGGACGATGCGGTCGCCCGGCTGTATGCGGTCGCGGGCGACGCCGGCGAAGTACTCGAGCTGGGCCTCGTCGATGTAGGCGCCGAACTGGATGTCGATGCCCCACAACCACCACCCCGCCGGCAGCTGCAGGGCGAAGTAGCTGCGGCGCTGTTGGGTCCGCCACCCGCCGATCCACCGGCTGCGGCAGAAGATGCTGGTGAAGTTGACCAGGCCGTCGTACCAGTCGTGGCTGCCCGGGATGGCGAACAGCTCGGGGGCCGGGTCGGGCGCGCACGGCAGAGCGGACCGGTAGGGCCCCAGCAGGCGGTTCTCGTACTCGATCCGCTTGGGCACCGGGTACACCTGGTCGCCGCCCATCACGAGGATGCGGCCCCGCTCCGTGGCGTAGGACTCGCCGTCCCACTCCAGCTTCAGCTCCTCGGCGGCGAGGAGGCCGGCCACCGTGTAGGTGGAGTTCCAGCCGTCGCCCAGGTCGGCCACGTAGTCGAGCCAGAGCTCGGGCCCCTCCCGGCGGTCGAAGACCTCCCCCGGCACCAGCGCCTGGAGCTCGCGGTTGTCGGCGTAGGAGCTGAAGACACCGGCCACGAGCACCCGCACCGCGGTGTCGACCAGCTGGTGGGGATCGAGCCAGCGGACCATCGGCCGGCGTTCGAACCCGAGGTCGGCCAGTTCGGAGGACGCCGGGCGAACCGGGCACGGGGGGCGGTCGGAGCGCGGATCCGCCCCTGTCTCGGCCATGGTCGACAGTCTGGCCCAGCGCCGTTCGCTGCTCCTAGTTGCTCAACCGTCGTCCCCGGACTCGAGCTCGTCGAGGAAGCGGTCGGCGTCCTCGGCGCTCTTGCCCTCGGCCAGCAGCCGCTCGCGCAGGAAGGACCGCAGTTCGTCCTCGGACGGCTCCTCGTCGCCGAAGCGCTCCTCGATGGCCTCCATGACCGAGGCCAGCTCACGGTCGAAGGCGTCCGTGTCCGCGTCGTGGTCGTGGCCCTCGTGGTCGTGGCCCTCATGGTCGTGGCCCTCCTGGTCGTGCTCCCCGTCGACTGCGTCGACGGTGGCCTGGCCCAGGAGCCGGCCGTCGGAGGTGGTCACCAGGCTCGGTCCGCCACCGGCCTCGGCCACCGACGCCACCGTCACGCTCGGCCGGACCGTGGTCGGGACGGGGTCCATCACGTCGAGGAGGCGGTCGGCGTCGTCACGCCCCTGGAGCGTCCCGGCCTCGAACTCGCCGACCACCAACCCGTCGCCCGCCAGCACGATGACCGACCCGTCCGGCGAGCCGTCGAGCACCTTACGGGCGTCGGCCACCGTGAGCCCCACGTCGCAGGTGGCGACGTCGGTCAGCTGGCCGCCGAGGAACGGCCCGTCGGTGCCCTCCACGGGCAGGCCGTACGCCATCCAGTCGGACTTTCCGTCGACGTAGTCGTAGACCTCGGAGAAGCCGTAGAGATCGAGCAGGCACGCTGCTCGGGGACTGAGGTCTCAGAGGGTGTCGAAGCAGTAGACGACCACAGGCCGGGTGCGGTCGAGCTCGGCGGCCCGGGCCGGTGTCAGCTCCCATGCCGGGATGTGCACGGCGCCCGGGAGGTGGGCCAGCTGGTACTGCCGGCGCTCGAGCACCTCCACCACCTGCGCACCCTCGTCGGCCAGCCGGCGGACCTGCTCTCTGCTCGCGTTCTTGAACATCCCCTGGACCTACCCGAAAAGGCGGCCCCGGAATTTCCGGTCTTCCCGGTTTTGCCCCGCGAACCCCCGGGTAGGGCCTCGATGCGCCGCAGCGCGGTGTGAAACAACCCCTCCCGGGCAGGGGATTCGCCAGTCGAGTCCCCTGCCCGCCCCCTTTCTCCCCCTTTTTTTCGCTGACCTCTGGACAGCCGCGCCCGGGCGGAGCATACTCCCGTTAACTTAACGTCGTTAGGTTATCGGAGGTCAGCGGAATGCTCGGGACGCTCGGTCGGTTCGTGGTTCGTCGGCGGGTGGCGGTGCTGGTGGCCAGCGTCCTCGCCATGTTCGTCGCCGGAGCCCTCGGTGGTGGCGTGGCCAAGCACCTGTCGGGTGGCGGGTTCGAGGATCCGGCCGCCGAGTCCAGCCAGGCCAAGCGAGTGCTGGAGCAGTCCTTCGGGACGCGGAGCCCCAACGTCGTCCTCCTGGTCACCTCGGCCGACGGATCGGTGGACAGCGCCGCCGCGGCCGAGGCCGGCGCCGCCCTGACCCGGGAGCTGGGCGCGGAGGCGGGCGTCACCCAGTCGGTGTCGTACTGGACCCTGGGCGCACCCCCTCCCCTTCGCAGCAACGACGGGAGCCAGGCGCTGGTGCTCGCCACCATCGGGGGTGACGACGACCAGGTCGCCGAGCACATCGAGCACATCTCCCCCCGCTACACCCGGTCGGACGGCACGCTCACCGTGGCGGTCGGCGGCTTCGCCGAGGTGTTCCGCCAGGTGAGCACCCAGATCGAGCACGACCTGGTCCGGGCGGAGATGATCAGCCTCCCGATCATCCTCGTGCTGCTCGTCCTCGTCTTCGGGAGCGTGGTCGCCGCATCGCTGCCGCTCGGCATCGGGGCGCTGGCCGTCGTGGGCACCTTCCTGGTCCTGCGCGTCCTCGCCTCGTTCACCCAGGTGTCGATCTTCGCTCTCAACCTGACGACGGCCATGGGCATGGGCCTGGCCATCGACTACAGCCTGTTCGTGGTCTCCCGGTACCGGGAGGAGCTGCGGGCGGGGCTGGCGCCGCCCGACGCCATCGAGCGCACGGTGCGGACCGCCGGGCGCACGGTGATCTTCAGCTCGCTGACCGTCGCCGTCTCCCTGGCCGCCATGCTCGTCTTCCCGCTGGCCTTCCTGCGCTCCTTCGCCTACGCCGGCATCGCAGTCGTCGCCCTGGCTGCCGTGGGCGCGGTCGTCGTGCTCCCCGCCCTCCTGGCCGTGCTGGGCCACCGGGTCGACAAGTGGGTGCTCTGGCACCGCCCGGCCAAGCCAGAGGGAACCGGGTTCTGGCACCGGGTGGCGGTGGCCGTCATGCGCCGCCCGGTCACCGTGGCCACTGCCGTCATCGTCTTCCTGCTGGTGCTGGGCGCCCCCTTCCTCCGCATCGCCTTCGGCCTGCCCGACGACCGGAACCTGCCGGCCTCGGCGTCGAGCCGCCAGGTACAGGACACGATCCGCACCCAGTTCACGTCGAACGAGGCGAGCGCCCTGTCGGTCGTGGCCGCCGGTGCTGCGATGTCCGACACCCGGGCCGCCGAAGTCGACCGCTACGCCAGGGACCTGTCCCGCGCCCCCGGCGCGGCACGGGTCGACGCCATGACCGGGTCCTACGTCGGCGGAGAGCTGGCCGCCCCGCCGAACGAGGCCACGGCCCGGTTCGCCGGCGACACCGGCACGTGGCTCTCGGTCGTGCCCTCGGTCGAGCCGTACTCCGAGGCGGGCGAGAAGCTGGTCGACGCGGTGCGCGACGTACCGTCGCCGTTCGACGTCAAGGTCGGCGGCGCCTCCGCCGAGCTGGTCGACTCCAAGACATCGCTCTTCGGCCGCATGCCGCTGGCCGGCGGCCTGATCGCCCTGGTCACTTTCGTCGCCCTGTTCCTCATGACCGGTGGGGTGCTGGTGCCGATCAAGGCGATCATCGTCAACCTGCTCAGCCTCTCGGCCAGCTTCGGGGCCATGGTGTGGATCTTCCAGGAAGGCCACCTGTCCGGCCTCCTCGACTTCACCGCCACCGGGACGATCGCCACCACCATGCCGATCCTCATGTTCTGCATCGCCTTCGGGCTGTCCATGGACTACGAGGTCTTCCTGCTCTCCCGTATCAAGGAGGAGTACGACGTGTCGGGCGACAACGTGTCGTCGGTGGCTCTCGGCCTCGAGCGGACGGGCCGCATCGTGACCGCCGCCGCCGCCCTGCTGGCCGTGGTGTTCCTGGCCTTCGCCACCTCGCAGGTGACGTTCATCAAGCTGTTCGGCCTGGGCCTGGCCCTGGCCGTCATCCTCGACGCCACCCTGATCCGGGCCGCCCTGGTCCCGGCGTTCATGCGCCTTGCCGGCAACGCCAACTGGTGGGCGCCCGCGCCGCTGCGCCGCCTGCACGCCCGCTTCGGCATCTCCGAGGGGGGTGACGCCGGTGAGACCGCCGCCGGCCCGGTGAAGGCCCGTGACAAAGTGAGCACATGACACCGGCCACCCGCCGCGCCCGCGCCCGGCGGGGCGACGGTGAACTTCTGCGGGCGGAGATCCTGGCCGCGGCAGAACGACTGCTCATCAAGACCGGCGACGAGGGCGCGGTGTCGATCCGGGCCATCGCCGACGCTGCAGGGGTGACCCCGCCCTCCATCTACATGCACTTCGCCGACAAGACCGAGCTGCTGGCCGCGGTGTGCCAGGCCCGGTTCCACGACCTCGACCGGGTCATGGAGGAGGCGGCGGGCAAGGCCGACAACCCGGTCGACGCCCTGTGGGCCCGGGGCCGGGCCTACGTCCGCTTCGGCCTCGAGAACCCGGAGCACTACCGCATCCTGTTCATGACCAAGCCGGGGGCCGAGCGCCCGACGAAGGACGAGGGCGACCTTCCCGGCCTCACCGCCTTCAGCCACCTGGTCGAGGACGTGGCCCGCTGCATGGACGCCGGCTTCCTGGCTGCCGGTGACCCGTTCCTCGTCGCGACCGGGCTCTGGACCGGGGTTCACGGGATCACGTCGCTTCTCATCGCCCGCCCCGACTTCCCCTGGCCCGACGTCGACCGCCTGCTGGGCCACGTCATCGACGTCCAGGGCCGGGGCCTGTCCGCATAGGGTCGAGGCGCCATGGAGTCCTTCGACATCCCGCTGCACGGCCCTCGGGTGGAGCCGACGCCCCGCTGGGTGCGGGTCCGGGCGGGCGACGTCTGGGTGGCCGACAGCCGGCGGGCCCTCCTCCTCGCCTGGTACGGCCCCGACATGCTGCCGACGTACTGCTTCCCACCGGACGACGTGCGCGCCGACCTGTTCCGCCCGTCGGCGGGCGGAGGGTCGTCCGTGGCGGTGGCGCACGACGTGCAGGTGGGCGACGTTGTGCTCGCGGGCGCCGCCATGCGCTTCGGTGATCCCGGCCCGCCGCTGTCGGCAGTCGAAGGGCACTGGTCGTTCACGTGGGACGGGCGGGTGTCGTGGTTCGAGGAAGCCCTGGAGGTGCACGTGCACGCCCGTGATCCGTCGAAACGGGTCGACGTGGTCCCGAGCGAGCGCGAGATCCGGGTGGAGGTCGCCGGGCAGGTCGTCGCCGAGTCGACCCGTCCCCACGCCCTCTTCGAGACCGGGCTGCCGACCCGCTGGTACCTGCCCGTCGACGACGTCGCATCGGAGCTGCTGGAGCCGTCGGACACCGTCAGCCAGTGCCCCTACAAGGGAACGGCGAGGTACTGGTCGGTCCGAGCCGGCGGCGAGGTGCACCGCGACCTGGCCTGGTCGTACGCCGAGCCGGTGCCGGAGTGCCCGCGCATCGCCGGCCTGGTCTGCTTCTTCAACGAGAAGGTCGACCTGGTGATCGACGGAGTCCCCCAGCCTCGACCGTTCACGCCCTGGTCATGACCAACATGGACCGGCTGGAGGCCATCGTCGGCCGGTTGCCGGAAGCAGAGCGGGTCGACATCGCCGAGTGGGGCGACCACCCGACGTTCCGGATCCGGGGCAAGAACTTCGTCTTCAGCGACCAGGCGGCGCGGGACCTGTCGCTCAAACTCCCCAAGGAGGAGGCCGCCGCGGTGGTGGCCACGGACCCGGCCGTGCACCCGGCCGGCTACGGGCTCGGCCGGCACGGTTGGGTGGCCCTCAACGTCGACGACGACCCTGACGAGGAGCGCTGGCGCCAGATCGAGGAGTGGGTCCGCACCTCCTACACCTTGGTGGCGCCCAAACGGCTGGCCCGGCTGGTGGTGGAGGAGGACGGCGGCTGATCGCCGGTGCGCCCGAACTGCCAGGCCGCCAGTCCCAGGATCAGTTCCCACACCAGGAACCACGGCTCCCACAGCAGCATCCGCCACCGGAGCACTTCCTCCGACATCTCCTGGGTGTCGTCGAACAGGTCGAAGTAGGTAAGGGCCACCGTCGCCGTTGGCCACGTCGTCACCACCAGGAGCCGTCACGGCGCGGGCTCCGCCTAGACATCGACGAGCACCAGGCGGCCGTTGCCGTCGTAGGCCACGGCGGCCTTTCCGGCCATGATCCTCCCCACCGTCGATCCCACCAGGTCGGCGCGCCAGCCCCGGTCCAGCCGGTTGTCCGGCGTGCGGCGCAGGAAGGCCTCGATGTCGGTGCGGGTGGCGACGAGCGCGACGTCGATCGACGCGTCCCGGGCCTGCTGGGCGATCCACGCCGACAGGAGGGTGGCCAGCGGCTGCAGATGGGGCGGAAGGTCGGTGTCGGGCGGCAGGCGGAGCGCATCTGACGGGAGCTCGAGGCCTCGGGCCACCGCAGCCATGATGCCCTCGAGGTGCTCGGGAGACAGGCGCCGGACGTCGAAGAGACGCGATGTGGGCATGTCCCGCGCGGACCGCGGAGGACGCTCCGCCAGGAGCATCAAAGCCTCGTCGGCGAGGATGCGCCGGGCCGGCTTGTCGGCCGCCATGGCGGCAGTCTCCCGCCAGGCCGCCAGCTCCTGGGCCACGCCGCGGGACTTCCCCCGCAGCTGCCGGTAGCCCTTGACCCGCCACCAGACGGCGGTGATGTCCGGCTGGCGGACGCGCCGGTGCAGCTCGCACTCCTCCAAGGCCCATTCCAGGCGACCGGCGGCCGTGAGCCGCTCCTCCAGGACGGCCCGCAGGTCGAGGAGGTGGAGGACGTCGGCGGCCGCATAGGTGATCTGCTCCGGCGTGAGCGGCCGCTTGAACCAGTCGCTCATGCGGGCGCCCTTCTCCAGGCGGACGCCGAGGAGCTCGGAGACCAGCTTGAGCAGCGACGGCGAGCCGAAGCCCAGGAATCCGGCGGCGATCTGAGTGTCGAGCATCCGGGCGGGAATGGCCCCGGTGGCCCGTTGCAGCACCTGGAGGTCCTGCTCGCCGGCGTGGGCGACCATCAGCCCGGGGCCCTCGAGTACGGCCCGCAGCGGGCTGACGTCGACGAGGGTGGCGTCGACCACGGCAGCACGAGTGGGCGTCGCCACCTGCAGCACCGCCAGGCGGGGGTAGTACGAGCTCTCCCCGTGGAACTCAGCGTCGAGGCCGTACGCCTCGGCCTCGAGAAGCTCGTCGACCAGCGCCGCGAATCCGGTGTCGTCGGCGACGAGCACGGGTCAGGAGTACGAGAACGAGGGGCCGCCTTCGACCGCGAAGGCAGTTTCGTCGACGAAGCACCACCACCAGTCCTCGCCGGGCTCGTAGCTCTGGATCAGTGGATGGGACGACGCGTGGAAGTGGGCGGTGGCATGGCGGTTCTTCGAGCTGTCACAGCAACCGACGTGGCCACAGGACATGCAGACGCGCAGGTGCACCCACGAGTCACCGATCGGGATGCAGTCCTCGCAACCTCCGCTGGACGGGGTCACCTCGTCGACCTGGTCGAGATGGGTGCAGCTTTCAGCCATTGTCGTCTCCTGTCGAAGGGGTGAGCTCCGCCAACCACTCGACGGTGACGGGGCACCAGTCGGAGCGGGTGGCGACGAGGTCCCAGCCGGCGAGCGGAGCGCCCGCCTCGTATGCGGACTGGAGGAATTCGAGCAGGTCGGCCCGAGGGTCCGAAGACTCCCGCACCGCGTCGTAAGGCAGCACGGCGAGGGAACCGCCCCGCTGCTCGATCCAGCCCGCGGCCGCCGGCCGCAGCGGCCGCTCCCGCAGCCCGGACGGCTCAGGGGCGGTGTAGGAGTAGAAGGCCGGGAACTGGTTGACCCGGTCGCCCGGCCAGAACCCGAAGGCCACCACCTCGTGCGAGTAGGCCTCCGCGGTCACCGGGTCGGCACCCGGCATGGCCGGCGCCCGCCGGCCGGAGAAGCGGGCGAAGGCGAGGTCGAAGCTGTGCCAGAAGAGGTGCACCGGGCTCGTCTTGCCGGAGAACCACCCGGCGAACTCGTCGAAGACGTCGGCACTCCACTGGAGCGCGGACAGGAACCGGCCGGCGGCCTCGCCGTCATAGCTGGCGTGCTGCACGTCGTCGGCGAACGGGGTGGTGACCGGCACGCCGAAGGGCTCGGACCGGATCTCGGCCTTCACGCCCAGCCGGTCCAGCAGGGCGAGGTACTGCTCGTGGAAGGCGGCGACGGAGAGACCGTCGACCAGTTCGAAGCCGTCCTCGACATGTGTGGTGCGGGCCCGGAGCCGGTGGCCGACCAGGTCGACCTCGAGCTCCAGGTTGCCGGTGTCGGTCGGCATCCGGTGGGTGGTCAGGCCCCGGGCCGAGACGTACAACGTGACGTTCCACCAGTGGTTCCGGCGCCGGGTGAGGGCCAGCCTGGTCTTGCCGAGGATCTGGCACCACAGGTGCAGGGTGTCCTTGGCCGGCTCCCACGGGTGGAGGTCGAGTACCGGCAGCGTGGCGCCCATGGCCAGCGAGCCTAGGGCGCTGCGCATTCCTGGATCAGACGCCTCCGGGCGCGAAACGGGGAGACGACCTTCTCTCTCCCCCAGCTGCTTGATCGAGAGAGAAGGTCGCCCTCCCTTCATCGACCGGTAAGGGCTACGGCTTTACTAGGTGCCGGCCCGGCGACGCCTGCGGTCCTGGACCAGCTCCATGACGTGGGCCGGCGCCTTGGCCGGTGAGCCGGCGTCGAACGGCGGTTGGGGGTCGTACTCGAGGATGAGTTGGATGGCCATGGCCACGTCGTCGCCGGCCTCGAGCTGAGCCAGGCGCAGGGCCATGTCGATCCCCGCGGACACCCCGGCGGCGGTGATCACCTTGTCCCTGACCACCACCCGCTCGGCGATGGGCTTGGCGCCGAGAGCGGCGAGGTCGTCCATGGACGACCAGTGGGTGGTGGCCTCGACGCCATCGAGGAACCCGGCGGCGGCAAGTGTGAGGGCGCCGGTGCACACCGACGTGGTCCAGCGCGACGTCTGGTGGGCGCTGCGGAGCCACCCCAGCACCGCTGGGTCGGTGCGCATCTCCGCCTCGCCGGGGCCGCCAGGGACGAGGATGATGTCGGGCCGGGGGACCTCGGACAGGGTGTGGTCGGCGATGAGGGCCAGCGCGCCGTTCCGGGCCGTGCGCTTGGCCCCCCGCTCCGGCGCGACGAAGCGCACGTGCGCCTCGGGCATCATGGCCAGAACCTCGTAGGGGCCCACGGCGTCGAGGGCGGTGATCCCGTCGAAGAGGAGGATGGCGATCTCCACGGTGGCGCCACACTATCGACGGCAGGCGGACTATTGACGGCTCCGCGACAGCTAGCATCGAAACCCGTGAGGCGGACCGTGCTCGCCGTTGTCGCTGCGGTCGTCGGCTTGGCCGCGATGGTCGGCGTCGGCCTGGCCCTCACGGCGCCCGGCAGCATCGAGGTCAACGGGAACATCCTCGTCAACCGTGAGGGGTTCATCGACGTCTCCAACTCCCCGACCGTCGCCTACAACCCGGCCCGCAAGGGGAATGTCGTCGTCAGCTACCGCAAGGACCGGCCCGGGTACTCCGCCCTGCTGGCCTACAGCTACAACGGCGGCGAGAGCTGGGAGCAGACCGTCCTACCCCTGCCCCCCGGCATCACCGGCTGCACGGCCTCCCAGAACGAGCCGTGCCCCTTCGCCCCCGACCTGGCCTTCGCGCCCGACGGCACGCTGTACGTGACCTACGTGAACCTGGTCGGGAACGGCAACCGGCCCGACAACCTCTGGATCTCCACCTCCACCGACGGTGGCAGGACCCTCTCGCTCCCCACCCGGATCGCCGGAGCCCTGACCTTCATGCCCCGGGTGACGGTCGACCCCAAGGGCCCGGTGTACGCCACCTGGCTGCAGGCCGACGAGGTGGGCCTGTTGCGGTTCTCCGGCCGGCCGCCGCAGATCGTCACCGCCCGCAGCGACGACGGCGGGCGCACCTTCTCGCCCCCGGTCCGGGTCAGCGACGCCCAGCGGGAGCGGGTGGTCGCCCCAAGTCCCCTGGTCGACGACGACGGCCACCTGGTGGTCATGTACCAGGATCTCAAGGGCAACCGGCGTGACTTCGAGAACCAGCCGGGACCGCCGGCCGAGAACCCGTTCGCCCTGGTCCTCACCCGCTCCACCGACGGGGGGAAGACCTTCGCCCCCGGGACGGAGTTCGAGAGCGACATCCTCGCCACCCGGCGCTTCCTGCCGTTCCTGCCCGAGCTGCCCCAGCTGGCGGCGTCGTCCGACGGGAAGCTGTACGCCACGTGGGCCGACGGGCGCGACGGCGACGACGACGTGTTCCTGCGCAGCTCGTCCGACGGTGGCTCCAGCTGGACCAAGCCGGTCAAGGTCAACGACAACGGGGCCGACGGCACCGCCCAGTTCCTGCCCAAGGTCGACGTGGGCCCCGGCAACCGGGTGAGCATCCTTTTCCTCGACGGGCGCAACGACCCGGAGAAGAAGGAGCTGCTCGACGCCTACCTGGCCACCTCCACCGACGGTGGCAAGACCTTCGACAACGTCCGCCTCTCGGTGCGGTCCTTCGAAGAGGCCATCGGTCCCACCTTCGGCGATGAATACGGCACCGACCTCGGCACCAAGCTGGGCCTGGCCCACGGCGACGGCAAGCTCTTCGCCGCGTGGGTCGACACCAGCGCAGGGAACGTGAACACCGGTCGCCAGGACGTGAACTTCGCCCCGGTCGACCTCCCCGGCACCAGCGGGCGCCCGCTCGTCCTCGGCGCCGGGCTGGCGGTCCTGCTCGGCGGCGCCTTCTTCGTCCTGGCCCTCTCCCGGCGCAACCGCGGCGGCGCCTCCACCCCGATCGACGCCCAGAACAGACAGGTGGTTTCCTCATGAGACTGGCATTCGTGGGCAAGGGAGGGGCCGGGAAGTCCGCGATCTCCGGCACCTTCGCCCGGCAGCTCGCCCGCCAGGACCACAAGGTCCTGGCCATCGACTCCGACCCGCTCCCCGGCCTTGCCTATTCCCTCGGCCTGGCCATCGACCGCACCCCGCCCATCCCGGACGACGCGGTGATCGAGCGCAAGGAGGGCGAGGAGGGCCCCCGCTGGCGGCTGAACCCCGACGTCGACCCCTTCGAGGCGGTCGAGAAGTGGTCGGTGGAAGCACCCGACGGCGTCCGGTTCCTGCAGTTCGGCAAGATCATGGGCGACCCCAAGAACCTGTGGCGGTCGCAGATGGCCTTCCGCTTCATCATCAACAAGCTCCCCGAAGGACGGTGGAACGTGGTCGGCGACCTGCCCGGCGGCACCAGGCAGGCCTTCACCGGCTGGGGGAGCTGGGCCAGCACGATCCTGATCGTGGTGGAGCCCACGGCCAAGTCCCTGCTGTCGGGCCGGCGCCTGGCCCGCATGGCCGACCTCGACCCCGAGAACCCCAAGCGGGTCATGGTGGTGGCCAGCAAGGTCCGTGAGCCGGACGACGTGGAGATGATCGCCAAGGGGACCGGGCTCGACGTCATCGCTTCGGTGCCGTGGGACGAGGACCTGGCCGAGGCCGAACGCCGCCAGCTGGCGCCTCTCGACTTTGCCCCCGCCTCTCCGGCGGTTCGAGCAGTAGAATCGCTGGTGGAACGCCTGAGCGAAGAGAGGGTTGCATGAAACTCGCAGTCGTAGGCAAGGGCGGGTCGGGCAAGACGACGACCTCGTCGGTCATCGCCCGCACACTGGCGCGCAACGGGACGGCCGTGGTCGCGCTCGACTGCGACTCGAACCCCAACCTCGGTATCTCCCTGGGCGTGGGCGACGAGGAGACCGAGCGCCTGGTCTCCATGCGCCAGGCCCTCGACGAGGGCGAAGAGGAGCACGCCAACAACTGGGACACCCTGATCAGCCGCTACGGCTCCGACGGGCCCGACGGTGTGCGACTGGCGGTGGTGAGCCGGATCGACAATCCGGAACCTGGCTGACTCTGATGTGGCTTGTCGCCCGAGCAGTTGCTCGGCTCCGTTGAGTTCCCTGAAGAAGATGTCGTCGTCGCCGACTTCGAGGCCGGCGTCGGCACCCTCACCCGCCTGGGCGAGGAGCACGTCGACACTGTCGTGATCGTCGTCGAGGCCACTCCCAAGTCACTCGAGGTCGGCGCCCGGGCTGCGGCCCTGGCCGCCGAGCGCACCGTGGCCCGCATCGTGGTGGTCGCCAACCGCATCCGTCACGACGAGGATCTCGAGACGGTCAAGGCGGCCTTCCCGGGCATGGAGGTCGTCGGCGTCCCCCACGACCCCAAGATCGTGGAAGCCGACCGCAAGGGTGTCGCCCCGATCGACCTCGACCCCGACGCGCCGGCGGTGCGGGCCCTCATCGGCCTGGCCTCCACCCTCATGCCCAGCCCCAACTAAATGGCGAAGAGCAAGCCGGCGCCGGTCGCCGCCACCCCGGCGCCGGGGCCCGACCTGGCCAAGATGCTGCCTGTCGTGGGCGTCGGGGTCGCACTCTGGGCGTCACTGCCCAAGTACAGCGGCCCGGCGCTCAACACCTCAGCTGACGCGGAGTTCGCGTCCCACGTCCTTCCGGCGGTGGTGGTCCTGCTGGCCGCGATCGTCGGCATCCTGGCCGGGCGCCGGCCGCAGGGCCCCGGGGCCCTCCGGTTGATAGCCGGCATGACCGTGCTGCTGGCCGGCATGTGGATGCTGGCCACCCACCTCCCTCTCGTGGCCCAGGCCACGCGCGACGAGGCGCCATGGCCCGGCACCGTCTACCACACGGCCTCGGCGCTGGCCGTGTTCGGGCTAGGCCTGCTGTGGTCCACCGTCACGTGGTCGGAGGCGGGCGACGACAGCCAGCCCGCCGCCCAGCCCCAGAAGTAGCGCACCCGGCACCATCAGTGCCGGCCGGCGGCGGCCGGCCTCCTCCACGTCGACGCTGACCGCGGCCAGGTCCTGGACGTTGGTGTCGATCGTCCCCCGGCTGGTGTCGGACCAGAAGGCCAGGGACCGGTCGGCCTCGGCCAGGACGGCGAGCCGGCTGCCCAGGACCGGGAGCCCCTGCAGGCTCCCGAAGCCGATCCGGGTGTCGAACGGGGCGTCGGAGACGGTGGCGGTGCGGAACGTGCGGCCGGCGTCGGCCGAGGACGCCATGGTGACCTGGGCCCGCACGTCGTCGGGGTCGCCGCTGCGGTCGTAGAACACCACGTCGACCCGACCGGCGGGCGACACGCCGACCGCAGGGAGGAACTGTCCCCTCGGCCGGGAGGCCACCGCCAGGGGCTCCGACCAGGTGGCCCCTGCGTCGTCCGAGCGGGCCAGGAAGACGTCACGCCGGTCGCCCTGGCCGGCGTCCCAGGCCGCGTACAACCGCCCGTCACGGCTGGGATCGGCGGCGAAGCTCGGCGCAGGGGCGAGGTTGACGATGATGCGGTTCGGCGCGGCCAGGTCGCCGGCCACGGTGACGGGTGGCCCGAAGGTGACGCCGCCGTCGGTCGACGTCCACGTCAGCACCCGCCAGCGGTCCTCGGGCGGCGGGCCGCCCTGGCCGTTGTGGCGGGCCTCGTAGTTGGTGACGTCGCCGGCGAGGTCGAGCCCACCGACCACGACCCGCTCGCCACCCAGGAGGACGGGTGAAGGCTGGATCGCCCGGCGCCCTTCGCTCACGGTCACCGGGGGGGAGAACGTGGCGCCCGCGTCGACCGACCGGGCCATGCGCACCGGAGCGGGGGTCGCCCCGAACCCCAGGGGCTTCTCGGCCGCCCCCTCAGCCTGGACCCACGTGACCCACACCCGGGATCCGTCGACGGCCATGCGGGCGTGGAAGGCCTCGGCGGGCGCCACCGGGACAGCCGGTCCCATCGGCGTCTCGCCCTCGAAGCGCTGCAACCAGACGCCGACGGGCTGGTTGAACCGCCCGCCGGTGGCCGTGAAGAGCACGACCAGGTGGTTGGCCGAGGTGTAGGCGACGTCGGGCTGGTGGCAGTTCGGGGCATCGACCGGCAGCGGGAGGGCGAGGGGCTTCCAGCTGGCGCCTCCCGTGGTGGACAGGGACACCGAGCAGGAGAAGCGCGGCGTGTCGATCCGGTCGGCCAGGGCGATGACGGCGGGAGACGCGGGGTCGACGGCCACCGACGGGGAGTTGTGGGCGTTGATCCCGGGCCGGTCGGCGTTGACGAAGTCGGTGGCGCCCGGCCGGAGCTGCGCGGGTCCCGACTGAAAGCCGAGGACGAGCAGGACCAGACCCAGGACCGCCACGCCTGCGCCGATGAGCCTGCTCCAGCGGATCACACGGTAAGGAAGACGGTGTCCCAGCGTTGGTCGCCGGTGAGCACCGCCGGGTCGAATCCCCGGACCCGCGGCGAGATCAGCCATTGCGTGCGCAGCGAGGCGATGGAGACGGCGGTGAAGCGCTCGGCGGTGACCACCTGCATGATGTCGGCCGCCGTGCGCCGGGCGGTGTCGATCGAGGGCGACGCAAAGATGCGGTCGTAGGCGTCGTCGACCTTCGGGCCGCCGCCGACCGACCCCGAGAAGCTGAGCTGACCACCCGGGCGGATGGTGAAGAACCGGCACAGGGCGCAGGGGTTGGCGTCGTCCTGAGCCCGCACGTCGAGGAACAGGTCGAAGGTGGCGTTGTTCACCTTGGTGAAGGGCGTCTCGGTGCCCGGATCCTGGACCTGCATGCCTATCCCCACCTCAGCCAGCTGGGCCTTGAGCGCCTCGCCCGCCTTGGCCTGGTCCGAAGGGCGGGACAGCAGGAGGTTCAGAACCAGGGGCCTGCCGTCCTTGGCCCGCATGCCGTTGGGAAGGCTCGGTTGGTAGCCCGCGCCGTCGAGGATCTTCTTGGCCTCGGTGCGGTTCAGGGGCAGGGGCCGCACGCGGTCGGCGGCATCGGCCCCGAGGACGATCTCGGGGATGAGGGTGGTGCTGTCCTCACCGTGGCCGTCCCAGGCGGCCTTGGTGACCTCGTTGCGGTCGATGGTGTGGGCCACGGCCTTGCGGACGTTCTCGTCCTTGAGCGTGGTCCACTCGTCGATGCCGCCGTTGTTGAGGAGGAGGTAGACGGCCTGGCCCGGCCGGGACTGCACGTTCTTGTCGGTGCGGCCCGACACCGAGGCCAGGTTGGCGTAGGCGACCATGCCGGCGATCTCCACCTGGCGGGTGGCCAGCAGCCGGCTGGCGTCGCGCTCCGGGCCGAACCGGAACGTCAGCGACCGCACCTCAGGCGATCCGTCCCAGTACTTCTCGTTGGCCGCCATCTTGAGGTCGGTGCCCTTGGCGTAGGAGACGAAGGTGAACGGCCCCGTGCCGATGGGAGTGGTCTCGGGCGAGTCGCCCGCACCGGGCCGCGTCCCGGGCGCCACGATGGCCATGTTGGGGTTGGCCAGTTGCTCGGCGAGGCGGGCGTTGTCCGTGGTCAGGTTGATCTCCACCACGTCGTCGGCCGTGGCCTTGGCCGTGCCCGCGTCGAGGCCCCGAGGACGGGTCTGGCGGGTGGAGAAGCTCTCGATGGCGGCGACGACGGCCTCGGCGTTGAAGGGGGTGCCGTTGTGGAAGGAGACGTTGCGGCGGAGGAAGAACCGCCACACCTTGGGCGACGGTGCTTCCCATCGGACAGCGAGAGCCGCCTCGACGCCGTAGGTGGGGCTCAGGCGGGTGAGCGTCTCGAAGATCCCGGGGTTGGGGCCGACGGTGCGGATGCCGATGTCGGACACCGGCGGGTTGCCGGCCATGAACGGATCCTCTCCCACCGCGACGCGGAGGTCCTGGGCGTTCGCTCGGGCTTCGGCAGGCTCGTCAGTGGTGACCTCGGAGTCGTCGCCGCCGCTCGAGCATCCGGCGGCGACGAGGGCGGTGAGGAGCAGGAGGACGACGAGGGTTCTCAGCGCCGGAAGGGGATGGCTAGTACGGAGTCGCGACACCGCCCGGCACCCTAGCGGGTGCCGGGCGGACGGTGATGTGGTCTTCAAGCGGCTTCAGGCCCCTTTGTTCCGGGTGAAGTGGTGACTGGTGACGAGGTGGTGATCAAGGCCGTCGTGTCCGCACGGGTTGGTGTGGATGGTGGCGCGAGCCAGCTTCGGGATGCCGTGCAACAACTGGTGGTGGGCCTCCTCTGCGATGCGGTGGCTCTCGGCCACTGTGAGGCGGCTGTCGGACACGACATCGGCCTCCGCCCGCAACTCGTGACCCACCCACCTGATGCTGACCCGCTCGACTGCCTCGATGCCGGGCACGCCCGCCAGCAGGTCTTCGACGGCGTCGACCAGCTCCGGGTCGACGCTGTCCATGAGCCGGCGGTAGATGTCGCGGGCGGCGCCTTTCAGGACGAACAGGATGGCGACCGTGATCACCAGCCCGACGATGGGGTCGGCGAGCTCCCACCCGGCGGCGACCCCCAGGCCACCGGCCACCACACCCAGGGAGGTCACGCCGTCGGTCCGGGCGTGGAGCCCGTCGGCCACGAGCGCAGCGGAACCGATCCGGCGACCGACCCGGATGCGGTACACGGCAACCAGCTCGTTCCCGAGGAAGCCGATCACGCCTGCCGCGATGACCCAGCCGACGTTTCGCACGTCCTGAGGGTCGAGCAGGCGGTGCACGGCCTCCCAGGCGGCGACGACCGCAGACAGGGCGATCATGGCCACGATGAAGATGCCCGCCAGGTCCTCGGCCCGTCCGTAGCCGTAGGTGTAGCGCTTGTTGGGCGGGCGTCGGCCGATCCAGAATGCGATAGCGAGTGGGACCGCGGTCAGGGCGTCGGCGAAGTTGTGCACCGTGTCGGCCAGCAGGGCGACCGAGCCGCTGATGAGGACGACGACGACCTGCAACGCGGCGGTGACTGCCAAGCCGACGAGGGAGATCTTGAGGGCGCGCATGCCGTCGCGGCTGGCCTCGAGTGCGCTGTCCACCGAGTCGGCGGCGTCGTGGCTGTGGGGGGCGAAGAGCCCCTTCAGTGCACCCCGCAGACCGCCCTGATGCTCGTGGTCATGGTCATGGTCATGGTCATGGTCGTGGTCGTGGTCGTGGTCGTGGACGTCGTCGGCGCTCACGCGAAGCTCCCCTCGCGGCCCTGCACGACGCCATCGGCATGGAAAAGAGCCTCCTCGACGAGCCGGCGGACATGGTCGTCGTCGGCCAGGTAGAAGATGCGGTTGCCGTCCCGGCGGGTCTGCACGAGACGGGCCAGCCGCAACTTGGCCAGGTGCTGAGAAACAGCGGGGGCGGGGGCGCCGACGTGCTCGGCCAGGGGGCCGACCGAATGCTCCCCGTGGAGCAGGGCCCACAGGATGCGCAGCCGGGTCGGGTCGGCCAGCAGCTTCAAGGTGTCGACGGCGGTCGCGACCTGCGCGTCCGTCGGCTCATCTATCTGCGTAGTCACGTAGATAACGTACTACGAGAACGGTCCTGTGCAAGCCCTTTCTTTCCCCGCCCTGCGTTCGGTTCTGCGGTGGTGCCGAGATCCGGGGCTCAGCCCGACGCGAGCTGCGCCTTGACCCATCCGGTGAGGGCCGACCGGGTGTCGGTGTCGCGCTGGATGGCGGGGGCGACGGCCGAGTTGCTGTGCTCGTGGCCGCCGCCGGCGAGGGTCAGGTTGTGGTCGGCCTGTGCACTCCCCACCATGACCTGGCCGCCGACCCGCAACGAGGCGGACAGCCGGTCGACGTCCGCGGCGGTGACGCTCGGGTCGGCGCCCCCGCGAACGAGGAGCACCGGAACCGCCACCCTGCCCACCTCGACCGTGGGATCGACGGCGAAGAGGCTGGCCAGGTAGGCGTCGTGGCCCGGGGAGAAGATCGGCCGGATGATCTCGGGGAGGCTGTCGGCCGGGGGAGCCTTGCCGGTGTTCTTGAGCGTCGACGTCGCCGCCCGAAAGGCGTCGGCCACCGGGCCGCCGCGCGAGCGGGCCAGGTCGTCGGCCAGGACCTCGCCCAGGGGTCGGGCGGGGGTGGACACGGCCACCACGCCTTTGATCCGGGGATTCCCGGCCGCCACCCGCATGGCGACCACGCCGCCTGTGTCGTGGCCGAGGACCACCATCGGCGCGCCGCCCAGCTCCTGGCGCTGGCCGAGCAGGTCCAGTGCGGCCCGGGCATCGGCCACCTCGTCGTCGAGGGACAGCTTCTGGCCGTCGCGCAGCGGGACGGACTTCGTGCCCCGCTTCTCGTAGCGGAAGCTGGCGACGCCGACCTGGGCCAGAGACTCACTGAGGTCCTTGTACAGCGGGTCGCCGGTGCTCAGGCCGACGCCGCCGACGCTCGAGACCAGCGCGTCCCGCAGCGCGTCGGGGGGATTGGCGGACACCACGGCATTGCGGTCGAGGGCGCCCAGGCCGGGGACGATCAGCACGGCCGGCACGCTCTGCCCGGGGGCGACGGCCGGCAGCGTGAGGGTGCCGCCGATGCGCTGCCCCCCGGCCCCGACGAACTCGGTCTGACGCTCGACCGGCTCGGCGGCCGGAGCGGGGCCACCCTGCACCTGTTCGGTGACCACAGGGTCGGAGTCCCGGGTGGCCAGGCCGTAGCCGGCGAAGGCGAGCAGCACCACGCTTCCGGCGACCAGGGCGATGCCCAGTGGCCGGCGTTTGGCCGCCGCGGCCTTCTCCCCCGTGGCCGTGGGCGGGTTCAGCGAAGGCTTGGCCGCTTTCGACGGTTTGGTCGCCTTGACCCCCGTGCAGCTGGGGCACTTCACCCCCACGCCGGTGCGCACGATGCAGTCCGTGCACAGGGCGCTGCCACACGTGCCACACGTGGCGACCTTGTTGCGCCGCCGGTGGTTGACGCAGCTGGTGGGGGCCGCCGTGACCACCTGACTAGGCGCCGGAAGCCGAGCGGGCACCGGCCGGCGCCGCGTCGGTCGGGCCGGTCTGGGTGATGTTGAGGAGGAGGTCGTCGAGGGCGTCGCCCTCCAGGCTCTCCTGCTCCATGAGGGCGTGGGCCAGCTGGTCGAGGGTGGCCCGGTTG